>NZ_CP011994.1:1384000-1730000 GCF_001632845.1 Ectothiorhodospira sp. BSL-9
ATCCCGCACCTCCAGATGGATGCGATCCGGATTCCAGCGGAACACCCCTGCCATCCCCGTTTCGAAACCGAGCACGGCTTCGCTGGCCGCGAACAAAGCTCGCGGCGATGCGCCAAAGCGCTTGGCAAGAGCCGAACGCAGCATCGGCGGCACCGCCTCACCTACAAGTAAGATACGCTCGACTTGCCGCTGCCCAGGAAGTTCGCTCAGAAGCCACGCTACCGAGGGGGTCGTAACCAGCACGTTGACGCGTGTCTCCTCCATCAGGCGCGTGGCCGCAGGAAGATAGGGCGCATAGAGGCCAACTGGCAGCACGCTCGCGCCGAGGCTCAGCAGGGCATCGGTGAGATTGTCTCCGGAAAACCAGGGACCGAAAGGCAGTAGCACCGCAGCATGATCTCCTGCGGCGACACCCAGCGCAGCGAGACACTCCGCACGATGTGCGGTTGTTTCCTGCCAATCGTCAGCGGAAAACAATACAGGTTTTGGGTTGCCAGTAGTTCCGCTGGTAAAGAAGCCGAGGCTGGGGCGAGCCTCCTTTACACGCGCCGGCTCGGTGTTCAGGCTAGCAGTAGGGATATCCCGCCAAGCGTGCACCGCACGAAGCCGATTTTCGAACCGTGGATCCGAGCGCAACCGCCCCAGCAATTCGGAAGCCCACGCAGGACCCCGAACCGTTACTCTGGATTGCACTGGGCCTTGGCGCTGCGTCACTGGGTAGAACTCCTGTCGGTGGACTATTGGCCTGCGGCCCGAAGGCGGCCATAGTAATTCTCGACGAAACCGGCGGCAACATCGAGTTGCTCCTGTAGCCGCCGGCACCAGGGCCGCGCATCCCTGCGACGCAGGTCGTGCTCGTGGAACGCATGATCTGGAGCCGCGCGCAGGCGCGCCGCCCGTGCGCGGTAGGCAACGTCGTCTTGGTTGCGCACTAGGTCGATAATACAGGCGTGGATCGCCTCGGTGACTGCATCCGTCGTTTGGCGGTGCGGGTTGGTCAGCAGATTGCAGCGCGGCCGAGGATCGGACTCCAGCCCGCCGAGGAACCAGTCGAAAGGGGTCACCGGTCGGCTTCGCACTGGCCGAAAGGCAAGCAGTCGATCTGCAAGGTCGAGGAGGAAATAGGGCTCGGGAAGCCGATAAAGTCCAACCTCATGCAGCAAATCCGGCAACGTATAGGCCTGAAGATTCGGGACCATCACGTTGGCAAACAGGCCCAGCTTTTCCAGGAACATCAAGCTGTTCGTTGTCTGTTCTAGGATCTCTGCGACTGTCAGGAAGGTCGCACCCGCGAAGACGAATACTCCGGGGTCCAGTCCATAGACCTGAGCCACCTTCATTGCTTTGATGAAGCTGGTGCGCGGCAGATCTTTGGCGAATCCCACGTTGCGCAGAAAATCGTTCTCCGCCTCGAACCCAACATTGATCACCGCGTCCAAGGAGCGAAGCAGAGGCGCGAGATCCCGCAGTTCGCCGCTACGTTCCACATTCAATATATGTTCTGCCCGACACTCCAGCATGAGATGAAGGTTGACACCCCTTTCCTCCTGGAACGTCAACAGTCGTTCGAGAATCATCTTGCGCTGGATTGGCGGTACCTCAGCGTCGCGGAAAAAGCTGCTCTCTCCCGCGAGTTGAAGCATGTACCACGGACGTCGCGGGGCGCTGCGCAGCCGATATCCCGGCAGTCGCCCACTGGCCTCGGCGACGAAAAGATCGTCGAACCGTTCCAGAAGCCATTCCAGTTGCCGGGGAAGGCTTGCATACTGGGCTTCGCGGGTTAGCCCTGCAGGGTGAGCTCGTGCCGAATAGCTGCAGGGCCCACAGAAACCGAGCACATACTTGTCGCAAGGAACACTGCGGAAAGCAATGATGGGGTAACGCCCACTCGGGGCATGGTCCCAATAGATGTCGGGACGTTGCGGCGCACCGGCCAGTGGTGCCGTAGCACGTTCGTGGCGCAGGCGCCGTTTCCGCAACTCCCGCGTCAAGGCGAGGGCGCGGTCGAGAAGTTGCTCGCCGTCGGCCGTACCGTCATCCACGGCTGACAGGAAAACGCCGTTCCCCGCCAGCGCCATCAGGCCCAGCCCTCGGAATCTGCCATCCTGCTCAGTTCGTCGGCGGGGATCAGGGTCGGGTCGATGCCGAGTTCCGCAGCCAAGAATTGGTACTCCGCCAGTACCCGCTCTGCAAGCGGCGCCGGCGCACTAATGCAGCTCTCACTGGCGCGGTAGTCATCACGGCAGCCACAGGGGGATATGGCTCGGATATGTTCGAACTCCCCCGTCTGATTCCAGAAATTCAGTGCCCCTTTCACGTGATCGGTACATACTTCGCATGTACGTGCGTAAAGTCGGGGCGGCACCGGTGCGTGGCTGATACCCTTGATTTGCACTGCGCGCCGATAGCGCTCGGGAAGCCGCTCAAGCAATTCGACGGCACGCCAGAGACTAGACAGTCGGTAGCGTCCCCGTTCCGCCAAATAGCCGGTCAGGCAAAAATCGACCATGTTCGTGACCATCAAAAAAACGTAATCGGCGCCGTGATCGACGGCGAATCGGATGGTGCGTATCGCGTCGTCGATGTCCTCGCACGCGGTCATAAACGGCTTGCCGAGCAGCACGTAGCAGTCGAACGAGAAGCCCTGCGCCTGCAGCAGCGTGAAGGCTTCCAGATAGTCCTCGCGCCGCCGGCCCTTGTTGATGCAGAATTGCTGCACAAAATCGTCGCTGCTCTCAAGGCCAAAGGAGATGGAAACCGGATGCGGCCCCTGCCCCGACGCGGATTCCGGCGAGAACGCATCTACCATTGTGCGGAGCCGCGGAACAGTAATGTACTCGGGACGGGTCTCGATCACGAGAAACTGGAAGCCCGCTTCGCGCAGCATTCTCAGCAGGACCGGGCGCACTTCGTCCGACACCTCTGCTCGGTCGAGAAAACTCCCATTGGAAGTGAACACCAACGTCGGATACACCACCGGATTGAGACGGTTGATCGCGTCACGTGTCTGCGCGACCAACTGCTCATCGGTAACCAGAGCACGGTTTGCGCCCAGATGGTAACCGCACATCACGCAACCTGCGGATACCGACCATCTGCAGGGATTCGTCCGTAGCGTTACCAGCGGCATAACGTAAGGCCCTTGGCGTGGGTCGTTTGCTCCGTGCAGACGGACCTCCTCGTAATAAATATCAGTGTGCCAGGGATCAGGCTCCGCAGCCGTAATCTCCCGCCGCAGCACAGCCTGCATGACGTGGTTAAGAAAGCGGTTACCGCGTCGGGCAGTAAGCCCACAAGGCACTGGGGTTTCGGTCGAAACCGCTACCCGAACGATCCCCACGGCTCTGTCGTTCATCACCCCCCCTCAACGTTCGAGGAACGTATCCTGACGCAAACGGCGCCCATGATAGCATGCATCGCCGCAACCCCATGATGCACTAAAACCTGTCAATTGCGGCATATGTAGACGTTGGAGTTGAGCGGATCGCTGCGCTCGACCTGATGGAACTGTGCTGAATCCGTGGCAAACCTCGCCTGCCGGCGTGAAATCCGCCCCGGCAGGCACGCGATCCCGCGGGGGATGCTGTGACCGGTGGCCGGCCGGCGTTTAGAGTACCTGATGGCGGTCATCCATGAAATTTCAGCCTTTCCAAGCAGAAGATGGGGGGTGATTTCCGGGCCCAGAGCCACAGGGGTCCGCACCGCCTGAGGTCCAGGCCGCGCAAGAGGGGTCGAGTTGTGAGCCGCCGTGTCCCGCTATCCGGAAGCGCGGCCTGGAGCTCTGCGTGAGCCCCTCCGCTCGAAGGCAGAAAAGCCGGGACAGTGCGCGCCAAAGCGCAGCCAGACCTGACGGCGTGGTGAACCATTGCTGCTGGCAGGCTGATCTACTCCTTAAACGCCGTACCGATGCGATGGGGCTTGGTGGGATGGCGCACGGGCGAGTCATCGCCGATCAACCCTGCGGGCCGATCCAGCGCAGGACGTTGTACCCGTAAGTGCCCGCCGCCATGTCCAGGGTGTTGGTATCGAACTTACCGGAGGGGAGGCGCTCCAGGTCCCGTTCGGCGGTCCCAGGGCCGAGTGCTGCCAAACCGTGGAACATTTTCGGTTCCTCGTCCGACCCGGCAGCCACGCCTGCCTGGCTAAAAGGGACATGGAGATACTCCGAGCTTATTCTGAGTCTGTTCCCCGGTCAGAGTGGAGACCCGAGCCGGGTGCGGTGTTGTTTCCCAGATTATTCCCCGCCCCTTTTCCCACGCAGATCCTGGCTGCAGGCCGAGGCTTTTCCCGGATTATGGCCTCGAGTGAAGGATTCCTGGAAGGTGAACGGATGCGGGAGAGCGTAGGCGCGAGCCTTTGGTGACTCGCGCCCGGGAGAGGGTTCAGAAGGGATCCTGCTCGTCGTCGAACAGGGAGGTCTGGCGCAGGTTGACGGATTGACGCTCGGCGGCCATGGCCTCGTGCAGGGCGATGGCGTAGCGGTGGCCGATGTGCTCGGTGAGGATTTCCAGCAGTTCCCACACAGCCAGGACCTGTTCCGGGGTCCAGTGAGCCGGCAGGGGGATGATGAGGGTGTGATGGTGGGTCATGGTCGCAACTCCTCCAGGGCGGTCTGCAGGTGGTCGGCGCTGACTGAGGTGGACCCCAAGATTCGGACCAGGGGTTAAGCTCTGATCATTCCGACAGGAGAATCTGATCATGAGCAGGAAACGCAAGCAATACAGCGCCGACTTCAAGGCCAAGGTGGCCCTTGAAGCCCTCAAAGGGGAACAGACCACCTCGGAGCTGGCAGCCCGCTTCGAGATCCATCCGACCATGGTGAGTCAGTGGCGGCGTGAGTTGCTGGACAAGGCGACGGGGATCTTCGAGGGCAAGGGTGGGGGCAAGGCGGCCCAGAAGACTCAGGAGGAGATCGACACCCTGTACCGTGAGATCGGCAAGCTGACGGTGGAACGCGATTTTTTATCACGCAGGCTCGGTCGTTGAGCCGGGCCCAGCGACAGGCCCTGGTGGAGCCGCAGGCGGTTGATGTCAGCGTCCGGCGACAGTGTCAGTTGCTCGACATCAGCCGTTCTTCGGTGTACTACCGGCCCAAGCCGACCCAGGATAGCGACCTGGAGCTGATGCGCCTGATTGACGAGGAATACCTGCGAAGGCCGTTCTATGGTTCGCGGCGGATGAGGGCCTACCTCAACCGCTTGAGCCACCCGGTAAACCGCAAGCGAGTCCAGCGGCTGATGCGCCAGATGGGCCTGCACGCCGTGTATCCGAGGCCGCGCACCAGTCGACCGGGCGAGGGCCACCAGATCTATCCCTACCTGCTGCGGGATCTGGTGATCGATCGTCCCAACCAGGTCTGGGCGACCGATGTGACGTTCATCCCGATGGCCCGGGGGTTCATGTACCTGGTGGCCATCATGGACTGGCACAGTCGTCGTGTGCTCTCCTGGCGTGTGTCGAACACCCTGGACACCGACTTCTGCATTGATGCCCTTGAGGAGGCTCTGGCACGCCATGGGCGACCCGAGATATTCAACACGGACCAAGGCTGCCAGTTCACCAGCAAGGCGTTCACCCAGGTGCTGAAAGACCACAAAATCCAGATCAGCATGGACGGTAAGGGCTGTTACCAGGACAACATCTTTGTGGAGCGGCTCTGGCGCAGCGTGAAGTACGAGTGCGTCTACCTGAAGGCCTTTGATAATGGCGTCCACTTACGCCAGGATCTGAAGCAGTACTTCACCTGGTACAACGCCGAGCGGCCCCATCAGGGGCTGGACGACGCAACACCGGATGAGGTTTACTTCAACCAACCTCTGACTCGGGCGGCCTGACGCCTGAGAGCTACAACCCCGGTTAGAGCTTAACCCCCCTGTCAGGTGGTCCAGTGGATGGGGTCCACTTCAGACCCGGTGGACCTGATCCTGGGCGGCGCAGGTCAGGGCGTAATGGGCCAGGCGGCCGACGGGGCGTGGCATGCCGTGGGTGGCCTGGTAGAGGCCTTCGATGGCCTCGGGTTCGAACAGGGGCAGTTCGCAGCCGACCCGGCGCAGGCGGTGGGCCAGGTAGTCGGGCAGTTCCTCGCGGCTGAGTCCTCCCAGGTGATGGCGCACGACAAGGCGCTGGGCCAGGGACTCATGCACCGCCATGCCCAGGCGCCGGCGCAGTTCGGTGAGGCCGACGAACAGCAGGCACAGGCGGGGATCGGAGTCCATGGCGTAGTTGGTGAGCAGGCGCAGATCCTCCAGGACATCGTTGCGCAGGTGATGCGCCTCGTCGATGATCAGCACCGGTAGCTGCTTGCTCTCCAGGGTGAGCCGGGAGATCTCGGCGCGCACCTGGCGGAAGGCGCTGGCGCGGTTGCGTTCGGTGGGCAGGCCCAGTTCCCAGGCGATGGACTTGTACATGTCCATGACGTTGCCGGTGGTCAGGGGGATGTAGAAGGTGCGGTAGAGCCCCGAGTGCAGGGTGCTGGTGATGCGCCGGCAGGCGGTGGTCTTGCCGCTGCCAGCCTCGCCGGTGAGCAGGCCGATGCCGCGCAGACGCAGCAGGTGTTTGAGCCGGGCCTGAGCCTCGCGCAGTGTCTGGGACTCGAACAGATCTTCACTGTTCACGTTGGGTTCGAAGGGGTAGTCGGTCAGGCCGAAGTGCTTGCGGTACATGGCCTCAGTCCTCCGCCGACTCGGCGTCGAAGTGCCGCCAGTGCATCCCTGAGGGGTTGGGTTGCGGGGCCTGATCTTCGCTGCGGGCCTCGCGCGAGGGCGTGTTGCGCTTGACGAAGCAGTTGGCATACAGATCCACGGGCCTGGCGGTTTCCACATACCGGCCCTGATGGACGATCTGCACGGTGCGTCGGGTCGCGCCAGGGTCGTAGCGCAGCGTGACGCGCTCACCGATCAGGGCGGCATCCACTTCGTAGATCACGCCATCAAGGCTGACGGTACGGTCCTTGTGGACCTTGCGCACCGCCTCGAACAGGCACAGGTCCTCCAGGTCCATCCCCGGGTCCAGATAGCGCACCTGGTCACCGTCCTGGGCCCAGCGCTCCAGGGGCGTCATCCCGTCCAGGCCGCGATGGGGGTTGTGGTGATACTCCCCTTCAACCCAGGCCCACAGGCGCCGGTTGAGGGCCTCCAGGCTGGCGGTATCCTCGGGTGTGAGGGTGTTCAGCAGCTGGGCCCGTAGGGTCCTGAAAAACCTTTCAATTTTACCCTTCCCCTGAGGGCGATAGGGGCGCGCGTGGATCAGGGCAATGCCCAGCTTGGCGCAGACCAGGGCTAGGTGGTGGGAGCGGTAGTTCGCGCCGTTATCGACGTTATGTGCCGAGTCCGGTTATGTGGCCGGGGTGGCTGACCGTCAAGGGTGTCGAAAACTCGTTTTCTGACTCGCCACATAACGCCAGGCCGGGAAAGGGTGATGATGACAGTTCCATTCCTTGTTGGAGCGGTTGTCATGTTAGAACGGTATTTTTCGAAGCCTGAGTCGGTCGACCGTATCCGAGCCTGCTGGCTCGGCGCGGCCATTGAGGACTATGAAGTGGTCCAATTGTAGCGGACACCCCGTTAAGCCTCGTAGGCTATGCATCGGAGGTGTTCATGAGCAAGAAGGCACGACGTCGATACACGGCGGAATTCAAGGCTGAGGCAGTGGCGTTGGTTGAGCGCCAGGGATATGGCGTGGCCGAGGCTGCCCGGTCCCTGGGCATCAATCGCAGCCTGTTGGATCGCTGGTTGCGCAAGGAGCGCGAGAGGCAAAATCCCCAGCATGACCAGCCGGAGGGTCAGGCCGAGGAGTTGGAGCGCCTCAGGGAAGAGGTTCGTAAGTTACGGATTGAAAAGGAAATATTAAAAAAGGCAGCGGCCTTCTTCGCCAAAGAGTCGAACTGAGATATGAGTTCATCCAGGAGGAGAAGGCCAACTTTTCAGTGGTGGATTTATGTCGGGTCATGCAGGTCAGTCGCAGCGGTTACTACGCATGGCGTCAGCGAGGACCCGATCCAGACCGGATCCGGCGGCTGAACATGGTTAAGAGCATCCACAAACGTAAGCGCGGCAGTTATGGGAGCCGACGGATGGCAAAGGAACTGCAGCGGCGTGGAGAGCCTGTAGGACGCGCTCAGGCCCGCAGCCTGATGCGCGAGGCCGGGGTGGAAGCGCGGCAGCGACGACGCTGGCGGGCCACCACGGATAGTAACCATGGGTACCCGGTGGCGCCGAATCGATTGGAGCGGCGCTTCCAGGTGTCGGAACCCAATTGTGCTTGGGTGGCGGATATCACCGCCGTATGGACGTTTCAGGGCTGGCTTTATCTTGCCGCGATCCTGGATCTTTACGACCGGCAAGTGGTGGGCTGGGCCATGGCCGATCACATGCGGGCTGATCTGGCACTGTCGGCCCTGGAGATGGCTGTGGGGCGCCGTCAGCCATCCTCGGGACTGATCCACCATAGCGACAGGGGTAGCCAGTACGCATCGCGTGTGTACCGCCAGCGCCTGGAGAAGTACGAGATGGTGGCCTCCATGAGCAGGAAAGGTGACTGCTGGGACAACCCCCCGTGCCAATATGACCTGCGACACCTACCCCCGAGAGATCAGTGAGCAAAGAGGTAGGTATGATGAAGATCAACCCGCAGTCGAAGGTACCCATGCACGCACAGAACGTTCCTTCCGATCCGGGCGCATTGCAAGGAGCCCGTAGGGCGACTGAAGATGCGCCCGGATCGACACCGGCGCCGATCCCGCCCGGCAGCGATTCCGAGGTGGTGCCGCGTGCGCGCCGCCGCACCTTCACCAACGCCGACAAGCGCCGCATTCTACAGGCTGCTGACCGATGCACCCGGCCCGGAGAAATCGGCGCGCTGATGCGCCGCGAGGGCGTGTACTCATCGTCCCTGAGCACTTGGCGGCGCCAGCGTGAGGCCGCAGACCTGGCGGCACTGGCGCCCCAAAAACGCGGCCCCAAGGTGGACGCTGGCGCGCGCATTGATGCACAGCAGATTGCCCGGCTGACCCGTGAGCGCGACACGCTGCGCGTCGAACTCGACAAAGCGCGCCTGGTGATCGAGGTCCAAAAAAAAGTTACTGCGCTGCTGGATCTGCTGGCCACCACCGACAAGCACGGGAACACCTGATGGCCGCTGCGTTGGAACTCACCCCCTCGCTCGGCGTCGGCGCGGCATGTCGCGCCATGGGCCTTGGGCGTGGCGAGCCTGAACGCCACAAAGCCCGCGTGCACCGGCGCACGGTCATGGGGCCGGCCCGGCCGCGGGCACCTCGGCCTCCGCCGCCTATGGCCCTGGATGCCAACGAACGGCGGACGGTCCTGGACACCCTGAACAGCGAACGCTTCGCTGATACCGCGCCGGCGGCCGTGCACGCCACGCTGCTCGACGAGGGCGTCTACGTTGGCTCAGTGCGCACCATGTACCGGCTACTGGCGGCCAACGGCGCCAGCGGCGAGCGGCGCAACCAACTCACGCACCCGGTCTATACCAAGCCCGAACTGCTGGCCACGGCGCCCAACCGCGTTTGGTCGTGGGACATCACGAAACTCAAGGGGCCCGCGAAGTGGACCTGCTTCCATCTCTACGTGATCCTGGACATCTACAGCCGCTTCGTCGTGGGCTGGCTCATCGCCCCCCGGGAGTCCTCTGAGCTCGCCCAGCAGCTCATCGCCGACACGGTGGCGCGGCACAACGTTGAGCCCGGCATGCTGACCCTGCACGCCGACCGGGGTGCGGCCATGCGCTCCAAGCCGGTCGCCAGCCTGCTGGTCGACCTCGATGTCGTCAAGAGCCACAGCCGACCTCACGTCTCGGACGACAACCCGTTCTCCGAGTCGCAGTTCAAAACCATGAAGTATCGGCCCGGATTCCCTCAGCGCTTCGGCTGCATCGAGGACGCACGAGCCCACTGCCAAACCTTCTTTGCCTGGTACAATGCCGAGCACCGCCATAGCGGCATCGGCTACATGACCCCGCACAGCGTCCACTACGGCTTGGCCGCCGACCTTCGAGTCATCCGCCAGGTCACGCTTGACGCCGCATTCCTGGCCAACCCCAACCGGTTCAAGAGCATGCGGCCCCGACTGCCGCCGATGCCGACCGCCG
The DNA here is from genome assembly GCF_001632845.1 of Ectothiorhodospira sp. BSL-9. NCBI lineage: Bacteria > Pseudomonadati > Pseudomonadota > Gammaproteobacteria > Chromatiales > Ectothiorhodospiraceae > Ectothiorhodospira > Ectothiorhodospira sp. BSL-9. The sequence continues at coordinate 1,394,108 of NZ_CP011994.1, forward strand.
TCTGGATCAACCCGCCACCTGAGGAGAAAACACCCCCCAGTGAACCCGTAGCCTGCACACTAAATTAACGTCCCCGGGTGTCGCAAAACCATTGACACGTTCCGCAATGCGGTCATGGAGCGCTTCTTTGGTTCACTGAAAAGCGAGTGGCTGGCCGACCAGCGTTACCTCAACCGTGAGCAGGCCCGGCAGGACATCGTTCAGTACATCGAGATGGAGTACAACAGCGACCGACTCCACTCGTCCCTGGGGTACATCACCCCACAGCAACACTTTTTAGCGGTTGCTGCTTAATCTGTGTCCGCTACGACTTGACCAGAACACTACGTCGACGATTTGAGCGAGCGTGGCTATGCACCGGGTAGTATTACGCGTCGCGTACCGGTGCTGATGAACTTCGCTGCCTTTGCCGCCCAGAACGGGGCCGCCTGCCCGGACGACCTACCGGCGCATGTCGATCCTTTTGTGCAGATGTGGCTCCACACCCGCGGCCACCAAGCAGAGGGCAGAAGCCGTCGCGGCGGATTGTCCAGCTTCGCCGACGAACTACGCCGTCCCATTCTCCAGTTATTGCGTCGTCTGCTACCGGAGAGGGGGTTCTCACGGACGGTTCGGCCGCTGCCATTTGCCGAGACCGTGCCGGATTTCTTTGATGCATTACACGAGGAGCGAGGGCTGCGCCCGTCGACGCTCCAGCTTTACGCGAGCCATCTGCGCCTCCTCGAGCGCTTTCTGCAGCGCCAGGACGGGATTGACCTCCAGACGCTCTCGCCAAGCGAACTGGAGGCCTTCATGCGCGAGTGCAGTGCAACGCAGACCCCCGCATCGCTGGCCCCCCTGTTCTCTCATCTACGCATCTTCCTGCGCTACCTGCACCGGGAAGGGTTGCTAAACGTTGACCTGAGTGTGCATGTCGACGGCCCGCGTCATTATCGACTCGCCACGCTGCCGCGGGCTATCAACTGGGATGACATCACTCAGTTGCTGGCAGCCGTGGATCGGCGCAGCGCCGTTGGCAAGCGCGACTATGCCTTGCTGGTTTTGCTGACCACCTACGGACTGCGTGCCCGTGAGGTGGCCGCCCTGACCTTGGAGGATATTGATTGGGTGCACGAGCGGCTGGCGGTTCCAGCGCGCAAGGGTGGGCATGCCAGCGCCTATCCGCTCTCGCCAGGGGTCGGCGAGGCGCTGGTGGAGTACCTCCAACATGGCCGGGCGACGAGTAACCAGCGTGCTGTTTTTCTTCGCATGCCGGCGCCGCACGACCCGATGACTCATTCGGCCATCAGTGAATGCGTAGGCAAAAGAATCAAGCGTGCCGGGATCGCTGTTGCACGCCCAGGCTCGCATACCCTGCGCCACAGCTGCGTGACACGGCTGGTGGAGAGGGGATTTTCCTTGAAGGCCATTGGCGACTATGTGGGACACCGCCATCCGAAGTCGACGCAGATCTACACCAAGCTTGATCTTGAGGCGCTGCGTGAGTTGGCCCTTGGTGACGGGGAGGTATTGCTATGACAACGTTGCGCAGTCCGCTCACCGGGCCCACGCATGAGTTCCTCGCCCACCACCGCGCTTTGGGAAAACGCTACGACAACGAGGCGGCCGCCCTGCAACTGCTTGATCATTATGTACTCGATCAGCAGGTCGAAACCCTGGAGGCGATCACGCCGGCGCTGCTCGACGCCTTCCTGGATTCGCGCCCCCGCGCATCGGCGCGCAGCTACAACCATCTGCTCAGTGTGCTCCGGCGTTTCTTCCGCTGGCTGGACCCTGAGGTATCCCCACGTTTTCGCAGGCAGAATTCCTTGTGAAACAGTGGGATAAGAGGAGGTAGGGGTGGACATGCACCGGCAAGATCGTGATTCTTTAAGGTTACGAAGCCGAAAAAGAAGCACGAAACAAGCCGATGCACGCCACGGACCTGATTCACGCAAACTTGGGGGTTGCTTGTCAATCCATTCACCGCACCCGCTTCAACGCGCTGTTGACCGCGACGGCGGCGGCCCTGGACGGGCAGACCACCTCGGTTACCGGTCTTGGCCGGGCATCGCAGCGGCAGATCACAGAAAAGGCGAGCATCAAGCAGATGGATCGGCTGGTGGGTAACCCCAGGATGCATCAAGAGGCGGCGACGGTTTATCAGGCCATGGCTCACTGGCTGGTTGGCCAGGAAGAGCGCCCGGTGATTCTGGTGGATTGGTCGCCGGTGGCAGTGGATGAGAGCATTCACGTGTTGCGCGCCTCGGTGCCCGTGGGTGGCCAGGGAAGAACCCTGTACCAGGAGTGCCACCCTCAGGCCAAGTACGCGAACCGCCAGATTCAGGAGGATTTTTTGAAGCACCTCTCGGAGGTTTTGCCCGCCGGAGTCTGCCCGGTGATCGTCACGGACGCCGGCTTCAAGAAACCCTGGTTTCGCGCCGTGGAGGCCTTGGGCTGGGACTGGGTGGGCCGAGCGCGAGGCCTGGTCCAGATGACGCGGCCAGGCGAGGACACCTGGCTCAATACCCGCGAGTTGGGGTGCTTGCTGGATGAGAATCAGCCGACCCACATGGGTGCCTTTGCCATGACTCGTAACGATTCGTTGGTGTGCCAGGTGTATGGCCTGCGCAAGACTCTCCAAGGGCGTATTCATGCGACCCGGTCTGGTCAGCGTGCCCAGAGCGGCAAGAGTCGCGCGCATGCAGCGGGCGAACGGGAACCCTGGGTGATTGCTACCTCCCTGCCAGGAGGGTCGAAGATCACCGACCGGGTGATAGCCCTCTATTCGCTGAGGATGCAGATTGAAGAGGATTTTCGAGCCAGCAAGAACGAGCATTATGGACTTGGCGTGAATCGCTCCAGGTCCCGCTCCGCGCAACGATTTGATGTGCTGTTGCTGATTGCTGCCCTGGCCAGCTTCGCAGCCTGGTTGGTGGGCTTGGCAGCAGAGCACGAGGGACGCCACCGTCATTACCAGCCGAACACGGCCAAGCGACGGGTGTTATCCCACTTTTTCCTGGGATTGAGGATATTGCGGCGGGAATCCGCCAACATCCTCGACGACACCTTACACCGCATCAGATCGGCCATACGAACTGTGTTTGCCGCTGGGATCCCTGCATGATTTCGTGGGGATATCCCAGGGCTGGACCGCCAGGGGATATTGCGTCCCAATCCCCTACGCAATCGCCCCAGGCGCACAACCGCGCAACTTCGGCCCTTTCTGTTCGAGCCGGCGCAGGTCGAGCGGTTGCTGAGCCTCGCCGCCAGTTTGCCCGAGGCGCATCGAACCCACCGCCGCGGAGCGGCTTATCGAATCAGCTTTGTATTGATGTACACGCTGGGATTGCGGGTCGGCGAGGTCGCGCGACTCTGTCATGGCGATATCGACTGGGAACGCCGCTGCCTGATCATTCGTCAAACCAAATTCGCCAAGACACGCTTGGTGCCCTTCGGCCCCCACCTTGAGGCACAACTGCGTCGGTATCTGGATGCTGGCCAGGATAATGGCTCGGCGGTGACGACGGACCCGGTCATCTCGTTGTCCCGTGATCATCGCCAGCCGCTCAGCAGCCATTCAATCAGTCGCGTGTTCCAACAGTTGCTTGCGCATCTTGACCTGACGATTCCTCCGGGGGTGGCCGCCCCACGACTGCATTGCCTGCGCCACTCCTTCGCGGTGGGTACCCTGCTGCGGTGGTATCGCAGCGGTGTCGATCCCAATGCGCGCCTGAGCTGGTTGTCGACTTTTCTGGGACATATCGATCCCAACTCGACCGCCGTCTATCTGACCATCACCGATGCGCTGCTTGATGAGGCCAATACGCGTTTCGAGCGCTTTGCCGCACCGACCTCGCGGGAGGTACACCAGCCATGAGCACCACCACACTCGGGGCGCTGCTGTACGGCTTTTTCGAACACGACCTGAAAACACAAAAAGGCGTAAGGGCAGCGACCATCAAGAGCTATCGGGATGCCCTGCGCCTGTTCTTGCTGTTCGTCGCCCGTGAGCGGAAAGTACAGCTCAGCACCTTACATCCAGAAGACCTCACCGCTGTGCGGGTGCGACAGTTTCTGACCTTCCTCGAGCAGGAGCGCCACAACCAGGTGCACTCGCGCAATCAACGCCTGGCCGCACTCAAGACCTTCTTCAATTTTCTCGCAACTCAAGCACCTGAGCACTTCGTCGAGGCCGAGGCGGTCATGGGCATTCCCGTCAAACGCAGCCCACCGCCTGCAACGGTTTTCCTGGTGCGCGAAGAGATGCAGGGGCTGTTCACCGTCTTGCCCACGACGGGACCGCTGGCGTTACGCGACCGCGCCCTGTTGTTGTTTCTCTACAATACCGGCGCCCGTGCGCAGGAGGTGGCAGATCTGCGTCAAGGCCACTTGGAACTGGATCGTCGGCGCGTGCGCCTGCACGGCAAAGGCGACAAATGGCGCCTTTGCCCACTGTGGGAGGAGACCGTCCGGTTGCTGGAGCTACTCATGCAACCGCGTACCGATGCTGCCGCCGACAGTGCGGTCTTTATTTCCCAGCGCGGCCAGGCACTGACGCGGTTCGGGATTTACAAGATCGTTCGCCGACATACCCGAGGGCTCGACAAGCGCGGCCAGGATGGACGGCCGGTGAGCATCTCGCCACATGTCCTGCGTCACAGTGCGGCCGTCGGGTTGTTGGAAGCCGGGGTCGATGTCAATGTCATTCGAGCCTGGCTGGGGCATGTGAGTCTGGAAACGACGAACCGCTATGCGGAGATCACCATCGCCATGAAGGCGGCGGCGATGCAGGCGTGCGAACCATCAACCGGAACGCCAGCCGTTGAGGCCGGCTTTCCAACCAGGCGCCGCTGGCGGGACGATGCCGCTTTGCTTGAATGGTTGCAATCACTCTGAGCGTTATGTGCCCAGTGTCCCGGTCGCCGCTTGGCGATTCGGGACTTGCGCGGCCACTGGCCACATAACCGGACTCGGCACATAACACTGATTATGTGGCATGCCACATAATCGACGTATAAGCGTTCAGGGAGGCCACGCTTGCTCAGGGCCTGGCGGAGCACGGGCAGGAAGGCGCGGGTGTTCTCCGACAGGGCGAAGGCGGCATGGGGGATCACCCGGGTGGCATCATCCATGAAGGCGATCAGATAGGTCTTGCGGCGCACGCGCCCCTCGACAGTGACACTGGGGCCGTGCATGACATCACTGGACCACAGTTGACCGGCCTGGGCGAAGGCGAAGCGGCGGCGATCCTGGTCATGAACGGCCTCGGCCTGGCGCTGCATCAGCCCATGACGGGTGAACAGGCGGTGGATGGTGGAAGGCGGCAGCGGCAGATCCGCGTCCACCGCGCCATTGTCGCGCAGGTGTCGGATCACCTGGCGCACGGACCAGGAGGCATGTTCCTCCTTCAAGGCGATCAGGGCCTCGGTGACGGCCGCTGACAGGCGCCGGGGCTGGCCACGATCCTGGCGTGATCTGGGCAGCAGGGCGTCAAAGCCCCCCTGGCGGTACTTCTTCATCCAGTCCCGCAAGGTCTCGGCGGCCACATGGGTGCGATCACTGCCGGGGATCTGATGGGAGCGGGCGGCAATGGCATTGAGCTGGGTGTAGAGGCCGGGCGCGCCGGGCGGTCGACGCACCAGGTCGGCGATCAGCCCGAAACGGAACAGGGCGATCTCGTGGCGCAGGTCATGGGAGGGATCGGGCATGGCAGCGTCTCCAGGGCGAACGACCCAAACGGTCGCTCCACGACGCTAAGCCCCGCTGCCAGGGGCGGGTCAGGGCCCATTGTGTGTTGGTCCAGTGATGGACTGGACCCACCGCCAACGCGCTGGTGGGCAAAACCGAGTGGCGGCGGCAACTGATCAAGCCAGGGCGCGGTCATCTCACGCAGAGCGGGAAGCAAGGGGGTCTGACCCAATGCGATCTGGCAGGCAGTCACGGTGGGAGCGCAGTCAGTGAGCAGGTCGGGCAGCAGGCCCCTGAGGCGGTGCAAGCAATCGCCCACCGCATCCTTGCGGCGGCGTACCCAACGCAGGGCACCCGCCTCCTCGATGTCGGGGCGCAGGATCCTGGCGGCCGCCACCAGACTGGGGGTCGTCTCCGCAGTCATCACCGCCCCCTCTACCGTCTGCAGCGTTCCCGACCAGCGGGCCGCCAGACAATCGGGTATCAGGGAAAACGTGCGATGCCCCAACGGGCAGTACCAGCGGGCGATCCGCGCTCCCCAGGGCCGTTTGCGCGCATAGCTGCCGTGGCGGGCAAAGCCACAGCCACCGGCGGGATGCAGCGGACAACACGTCAGGCTTGCCTTCAACCAGCCTTGCTCGGTAACGTATTGTTCGCCGGTTAAGGGCGTTCTCAACCGCAATAGCACACCGGCTACCGGCCCGCACGGGGGCTACCGTGGCGGGCCACTTTTATGGGTTGGCCTCAAATCATGCCCCCGTCCGCCCCGGTTCCGCCAGCCCGGTGAGCCAATCCGGGCAGCTGACCTCACACCCGATTCACACTCTGCCACCACTCTGGCCCTATCAACGGGGAAATAATCCGCTTCAGATCAGGCGGTGATCAGCGATTGGGGGTGGGAAACAACAATTATTCAGGGTGTTGCGCCCCGCTCGCGATCCCATCCCATACACGGGCGCGATGTGACTCAGTGTCTGGGCGCCTCGCTCAGCAAGGCCTCAAGCGTCTCTGCCTCCAGGATGGCATCAGCCCAGGTTTCCAGTTGCTCGGAGCCAGCCTGGTCGAGCCGGGTCTGCGCCCATGTGGGGATCGCGCCGTACTTCTTGGCGATCAGACGGGCCAGCATGCGACGAGTGCCTTGTTCCAGCCCTTGTTCCAGCCCTTGCTCAAGCCCCTCCTGGCGCCAGCGTTCCGGCCACTTCTTGATGCGTTCAGCCAACATGGTGTGTACCTCATGCAGTTCCTGTAGATCGTTCAGCTCGGGCAACTCCATGCCGGGTGCCCGATGGGGGAGCAGGACACGCCGTATCCAGACCACGAAGGCTCGGCGCAGGCCCGTCTGCTCGGGTGCCTTGAGCCAGTCCACCAGCTTGCCCAGGACATTGAGCATCTCCTGCTCGTCACGGTTGTTCTCCAGCCGGAAGAGGGCGGCGACCACATTGCGTGCCGGCTCCGACCAGGCCGGGTCATTGACGATGGCCCCTTCATCCAGCAGGAGGTAGCCAAGGGCAGGGCGGTAGCGCTCCAGTCCCCCTGGTACCTGTTCGACCAGATCGGCGATGTCAGGTGCCGCACGCCAGCGTTCCTCTCCATTGTAGAGCACCACCGGCAGGACAGGCGGCAGCTTGCCGCTGGGCGTGAGTTTGTTCTGGCGGATCAGATCCTGGTAGAGCAGTCCCACATAGCTCATGATGCGCACCGCCATGAAACGGTCCACGCTGCTTTGAAATTCCAGCAGCAGGTAGACATACAGCCAGTCCTTTCCCCAGCGGACGCGCCAGATGATGTCATCCTCGCGATCGCGCAGTTCGTCGGTCACGTAGGAGCCGCTGACCTTCTCCAGGCTGGTGAAATCGAGCTGTTCCACCCAGGCTTCCCTGACGAAACCGGTCAGCAGGTCGCGAACCATGCGTGGGTGAGAAAAGAGCAGCTTGTAGCTGTTGTCGTGATGGGTCATGGGGGCAGGCGGTCTGGTCATCCGGTGTAATGAATGGGGCCATGATGAGGATACCCCAAAGGTGCGTCGAGATCCTCGAATGGAAACGTATCCAGGGCCGGTAATTTCACAATATTCACAGACTGTTCTGATGGATTTTGGTGGTGCAGTGAAGGGCCGGAAGCTGGGGTGGGCGCAGAGGGCAGAACTCGTTTTTGGGGGCTGCATAGCGTGCCCAGGATTGTGCCGTATGCCGGCAGGTGTCTGGTGTGGCAGGTCTAAATCGACGTTGATTGGCACATTTTGGAAGACCTTCTGTTTCTTTAAAATCAAGGGCTTGTGAGTTATTAGCCGATTTAGAGTCGATTAACGCCGATATGTGCCCATCCATGTGCGCCCATATTTTCTGCACTCCGAAGCTGAGGTATCCCCACGTTTTCGCAGGCAGAATTCCTTGTGAAACAGTGGGATAAGAGGAGGTAGGGGTGGACATGCACCGGCAAGATCGTGATTCTTTAAGGTTACGAAGCCGAAAAAGAAGCACGAAACAAGCCGATGCACGCCACGGACCTGATTCACGCAAACTTGGGGGTTGCTTGTCAATCCATTCACCGCACCCGCTTCAACGCGCTGTTGACCGCGACGGCGGCGGCCCTGGACGGGCAGACCACCTCGGTTACCGGTCTTGGCCGGGCATCGCAGCGGCAGATCACAGAAAAGGCGAGCATCAAGCAGATGGATCGGCTGGTGGGTAACCCCAGGATGCATCAAGAGGCGGCGACGGTTTATCAGGCCATGGCTCACTGGCTGGTTGGCCAGGAAGAGCGCCCGGTGATTCTGGTGGATTGGTCGCCGGTGGCAGTGGATGAGAGCATTCACGTGTTGCGCGCCTCGGTGCCCGTGGGTGGCCAGGGAAGAACCCTGTACCAGGAGTGCCACCCTCAGGCCAAGTACGCGAACCGCCAGATTCAGGAGGATTTTTTGAAGCACCTCTCGGAGGTTTTGCCCGCCGGAGTCTGCCCGGTGATCGTCACGGACGCCGGCTTCAAGAAACCCTGGTTTCGCGCCGTGGAGGCCTTGGGCTGGGACTGGGTGGGCCGAGCGCGAGGCCTGGTCCAGATGACGCGGCCAGGCGAGGACACCTGGCTCAATACCCGCGAGTTGGGGTGCTTGCTGGATGAGAATCAGCCGACCCACATGGGTGCCTTTGCCATGACTCGTAACGATTCGTTGGTGTGCCAGGTGTATGGCCTGCGCAAGACTCTCCAAGGGCGTATTCATGCGACCCGGTCTGGTCAGCGTGCCCAGAGCGGCAAGAGTCGCGCGCATGCAGCGGGCGAACGGGAACCCTGGGTGATTGCTACCTCCCTGCCAGGAGGGTCGAAGATCACCGACCGGGTGATAGCCCTCTATTCGCTGAGGATGCAGATTGAAGAGGATTTTCGAGCCAGCAAGAACGAGCATTATGGACTTGGCGTGAATCGCTCCAGGTCCCGCTCCGCGCAACGATTTGATGTGCTGTTGCTGATTGCTGCCCTGGCCAGCTTCGCAGCCTGGTTGGTGGGCTTGGCAGCAGAGCACGAGGGACGCCACCGTCATTACCAGCCGAACACGGCCAAGCGACGGGTGTTATCCCACTTTTTCCTGGGATTGAGGATATTGCGGCGGGAATCCGCCAACATCCTCGACGACACCTTACACCGCATCAGATCGGCCATACGAACTGTGTTTGCCGCTGGGATCCCTGCATGATTTCGTGGGGATATCCCAGACTCCGAAGGCAGGGGTCGCAGGTTCGAATCCTGCCGGGCGCGCCATAAAATAGATAACAAAAACAGCCGCTTACAGGTTATCCTGGGCGGCTTTTTTTGGTTCTGAATCGGGCGGATGAGGTGCCGTGTTACTGATATGTTCCTGTCATCAAGGGCGGCCTGGGGCGTGCCGGTACTGTGGCCGCTCGGGTGCTGATCGAGCGCGGGTATGCCCCGGATGGCGCATGGTCATGGTGCGAACGGGTGCGATCGAAAATACCCTTCAGGAGCAGCATCTATTGACCGTTTTCCGCCCTGGGTAGCGCTGAACCCACGGGGCTCCCCGATGCTGCCCGACAGGAAGACGCCCGACGCAACAAAAGGCCAGGGCGAGGCTGACAGTCAGCAGCCCGGCCCCCCGAGGCTGTGCAGGTTTTGACGGATTCATGGACAATGCCGCGACCTGACCTCTCACGGCAACGACCCTGAGCCAATCGCCCGCCGGATCAAGGAGGCGGTGCGTACGGCGACGGGGTTGTCCTGCTCGATCGGCATCGCGCCCAACAAGCGGCTGGCGAAGATGGCTTCGGAGTTCGACAAGCCGGATGGTCTTACGCAGGTAGGTTCGGCGGGTCTGCTGGCCGCCAGCCGGGAGTGTCTGCGCCGGGCGCCGATGGATCGGCCGTTGCGGCTGCTGGGCGTGCGCGTGAGCACCCTGGTGCCGGTTGTCAATGTCGCTGAAGACCCGGTGCTCTGGGAGCAGGGCGAGTTGGCCTTCGATGAGTGAAGCCGTGGGCGTTCGGCCTGCTACCCAACGCCCCGCGAAGGCGACAACCGTGGTAGCAGTAGCCCGCTTCGAGCGCGCCATTGGCCGTGCTCTATTGGAAAGCGTCTCGCCAGGAACTTGTCTTCAAGACGCGCCTGAATCACCAATGCAGCGATGGCCACCACCAGTATCAGACCAGCGGCAACACTGGGGGCAAGCATGGCCAGGCCGACACAGGTGACGGCGTCCCCGAGATACATGGGGTGGCGCGTGGAAGGGAACAGGCCACCGCTGCGAACCAGCTCCTGCGGCTCAGTGCAGGTAACACCTTTGCGGCGAAGTACGGTGTAGTGCGCCAGCGTGATGCAGCCACCGACGACCACCAGTAACTGGGCGAGGGGGATAGCTGGACTCGGCCAGCCTGGTAGCCCACCCGCTACGAAGCGCTCAATCACCAAGCCGATGAGTACGCCACTGGCTGCCACCTTTGTCCACCACGCTGCCGAATCTTTCAGAGTCATTGTTTCTACTTTGCTGATATGGATGCCTGATTTCGACCCTGAGCGCTCGCTAAGCCTTGCAAAGCTCTGTGCGGTGTCTTGGAAGCTATTCTTGCCGGCTTCGTGGTGGATGCACGCTGGATGGAGGATCGGGGCTGGCTGGACCGGCTGGAGCGCGGTGTTTTCCGACGCCCCGGCCCGCAACCTGTACCCCCCGACTGGCAGAGTTGCGTCCTCTCTCCAGCACATCATGGATTATCAGGCCGCATGTGGGCGGCATATCCGCCCTCGGTCTACAGGGCTACCACCACTATCTTTCGCTTGGTGCGCACCCCCCCCGTCTGGCTCCACGGCGATGACACTCCAAGCTGGCTTTCACGCCTGACCCTCGACGCAGCGCTGGGAAGTCGGCCGCTGTCCCTGTTCAGTGATCCGGCGCTACCTTATTTCGAAGCGATCGGCTTGCCTCAGGCACAAACCCTTCCAGCCGTCCGCTGGAAACTCTTCAGCCTGAAAAAGCTTGAAGTGGCTGATCTGGAGCAGGCACTCGAAGGCAGTTAGCTTGCAGGGATCCTTCGTAGTCACTTCTTCAAGGTGGCCAGGAGACGTCCAAGCGTCCCACCAAGGCCGTCTCAGTATGGGGGGAGTGTCCGCAGCCTGGGTCTGTGCGGGCTTTGGTCCCGAAGAACCGGGCGGCAGCTCAGGGCCGACAGCCGACACCAACCTTTTGCACTCAGGTTAAACCTGCAGTGCAGGTGGCATGTTGGGGCCCAAAATTTCCAGCACCTGGGCGCTATCGAAGGATCTCCGCTGGACAACCCGGGCAAGTGGGTGGACATTATGACGCATGAACCCGCATGAACCCGCATGCGCTGCAGGAGTTGATTGCTGATCTCGCCGAGGCGTTCGCTCTGCCCGGCGTGGTCGCTGGTGTGTGGCGCGCCGGGAAGGAAAGCATTGCTTGCCACGGGGTGACGAGCATCGAGAACCCGTTACCGGTCGATAAACACACGCTGTTCCAGGCGGGTTCCATTGGCAAGACATTGACCGCCACGGCGGTGGTCAGGTTGGCAGAGGCCGGGCACGTGGACCTGGACGCGCCGGTGCACCGGTACGGGCCGGGATTTCGTCTGGCGGATTCCGCCGCAACCGCCCAGGTCACGCTGCTGCAACTGCCCAATCACACCGCGGGCTGGGAAGGTGACTTCTTTCCTGACAGGGGGGGAGGAGACCTCCAAGGAGTGCCACCCATGGAATTTTCTAAAGCGTTCAGAGGGCGGGAACAGGACTTCTTGACCATCTGCCGGCTCAGCATGCGACGGGTGCCTTGCTCACGCCCCTCCTGGCGCCAGCGTTCCGGCCACTTCTTGATGCGTTCAGCCAACATGGCGTGTACCTCAGGCGACAGGGTTGGTGCGGCCGGATCGACCAACTGCATGTATCCTACGTGTGACGTGGATCGACAGGAGAAATTGCCGTGTTCGAGTTGGATGAACGTCTGGAGGCGGACAGCGTGGCAGTGGGAACGCGGGATGGCTGTCTGGTGAGGCTGTTCCGGGACGCGCACTATCCCTGGCTGCTGGTGATCCCGGCGATGGGCTGCTTCCGCGAGTGGTGGGAACTCACACCTGGTCAGCGCATGGCGGTGGATGGGGTGCTTGCCGAATGTGCTCGTGTGCTGTCAGTCCTGCCCGGCGTTGAAAAGACGAACCTCGCGACACTGGGCAATCTGGTGCCCCAGTTGCACTGGCACGTGGTGGGGCGCCGCGCCGGTGATCCCGCCTGGCCGGGGCCGGTCTGGGGGCACGGTGATCCGCAGCCCTACGCTCCCGAGGAGCAGGCCGACCTGGTAGCCCATCTGCGCCACGCGCTGGATCTTCATGCTGTTGACGAGGCTGAATCAGGCTATGTGCGATAGGTCGGCTCGCTCAACCCAGACCCTCCTTGCCATTGATGCCGCCTGGACACCCAACCAGCCCAGTGGCCTGGCCCTGAGCATGAGGCCTGGACAACCCGGGCAAGTGGATCGACATCATGACTTTATCCTGACCTATGGTGATCCAAACTACTCCGACCAGGCCGGGTCATTGACGATGGCCCCTTCATCCAGCAGGAGGTAGCCAAGGGCAGGGCGGTAGCGCTCCAGTCCCCCTGGTACCTGTTCGACCAGATCGGCGATGTCAGGTGCCGCACGCCAGCGTTCCTCTCCATTGTAGAGCACCACCGGCAGGACAGGCGGCAGCTTGCCGCTGGGCGTAAGCTTGTTCTGGCGGATCAGATGAGTTATTGTCAAATCTGGTGTACGGCGGTCAGGCGGCCTTCCTGTCTGACTGATCGATTACTTGCTCTCCGTCCTGGAACTTGACGTTGTTGACGACCAGTTCCAGTTTCTGGAAATGCTTGATGCGTCTCCAGCGCTTCTGGGCACTCTGGAGCAGCTTGAATACCATCGCCAATGTCGTCGCCCGGGATCCGCAGCTCCGGCTGCGCTTGGTCCGCAGGCGAACCGTGGAGAACGTCGATTCCACCGGGTTGGTGGTTCGGATGTGCACCCAATGCTCCGCAGGGTAATCGTAAAATGCCAGCAGCTCATCCCGATCCTTTGCCAGGCAGGCCATCGCCTTGGGGTACTTGGCCTCGAAGCGTTTCAGGGTGCGATCAAAGGCCTGGTGAGCCATTTCTCGGGTCTGCGCCATCCAGATTTCCTGGAGATCGGACTTGACCTTGGGCTGCACCGACTTGGGCAGCTTGTTGAGCACATTCGCTGTCTTGTGGACCCAGCAGCGCTGATGGTCCGTCTGTGGATAGATCTTGCTCAGCGCTGCCCAGAACCCCATGGCACCGTCGCCCACAGCCAACTTGGGGCCGGTGGTGAGGCCGCGCTCCCGCAAGTGGGTCAGCAGCGCCTCCCAGCTATCCGCCGACTCACGGAAGCCATCCTCGACAGCCACCAGCTCCTTGCGGCCATGCTCCGTGACCCCGATGATCACCAGCAGGCACAAGCGGTCATCCATGCGCACCTTGCTGTAGATGCCGTCAGCCCACCAGTAGACGTAGCGGCGGTCTGACAGGTCCTGCTGCCGCCACGCTGTGTGCTCATCCTCCCACTGCTTCTTGAGCCGTGAAACCGTGTTGGCCGAGAGCCCCTTGGCCTTCTCACCCAGCAATGCCCTCAGGGCCTCCTGGTAGTCCCCGGTGGAGACCCCCTTCAGGTAGAGCCAGGGGATCAACTCCTCAACGCTGCGAGCCCGCTTCAGGTAGGGCGGCAGCAGACTGCTGTTGAAGCAGGCGCCACCGCCACTGCGGTCACGCACCTTGGGCACCTGGACGCTGACATCACCGATCCCGGTCTGCACCGTGCGCTCGGGCAGGTAGCCATTGCGAACCACCGCCTGGCGCCCATCGTCGAGGCGCTGCTCGGCATGCTGCGCCAGGAAAGTGGCCAGTTCGGCCTCGACCGCCTGGGCAATCAGGTCGCGGGCACCCTGGCGCAGCAGCTCGTGCAGCGGATCCGTGGCCTGCGGTTCTGGTTGTGAAACAGCTTGAAGGGTAGACTTGGTCATGGCGTATCCGCTTTTGTTGATTGAGATCTTGGTCGTGATCAATCAACAGGATACGCCACCTTCACTTCCTTCCCCCATACACCAGATCTGAGCTTAACTCGGATCAGATCCTGGTAGAGCAGTCCCACATAGCTCATGATGCGCACCGCCATGAAACGGTCCACGCTGCTTTGAAATTCCAGCAGCAGGTAGACATACAGCGACGCTGCGCGCCGATGACTTCGACGCCTTCTACCAGCAGCGTAAGCGCCGTCTGCTGGAGATTATCAAGAAGGCCATGGGCACTGGGTCAATGGTGGGGTCGGAACCAGCTTGATGTTTTGTCCATTTTGTCTAAAATGGACAAAACATTGCTCCCTGCAAGAATGGAGGGTCTCATGCGCACCATCACCGCCAGCGAGGCCAAACAGGGCTTTGCCAAGTTAATCGATACCGCCAGCCGGGAGCCGGTAATTATCCAGCGCCAGAAGCGTGATGTTGCTGTGGTGCTCTCCATGGCAGAGTACGAACGCCTGACAAGACTCAACATCGCCGAGTTCCAGCGCTTTTGTGACCGCATCGGTAGTCAGGCCAAAGCCGCTGGCCTGGACGAAGCCAAACTGACTGAGTTGCTCGCCTCGGACGATTGAAGACCTGCCATGCGCACGGAAGAAACCCGCTTGGTCCTGGACACCAATACTCTGATCAGCCGCATGCTGGTGCCACAAGGTACAGCCGGGCGTGCCGTGGACAAGGCGCTGGCCCAGGGCGTTCTGCTGGCTTCCGAAGAAACATTGACCGAATTGGCCAATGTCCTTTCCCGCCCCAAGTTTGATCGCTATGTTTCTCTGGAAGCGCGGCAGCAATTCCTCAAGTTGCTTGGCGGAGTCGTACGCGTGGTCCCGATTCAGCATCGCATCCAGGCCTGTCGCGACCCTAAGGATGACATGCTGCTGCATGTGGCCCTTAATGGTGAGGCACAATGTTTGGTCACTGGCGATCAGGATTTATTGATACTCGGCAATGACTTTTGGCAAAGCCACGGGCTGCGCATCCTCTCGCCAGCCGATTATCTCGCGTTGATATGATCAATGCATCGAATGATGCCCTAATTTTGTAAACACCTCTTCAACAGGCTGCACAGCTGAATCAATTCCCGGCACCAGGGACGTGAACGACACCACCCACTACTACAACCAGCACGCCGGCCAGTTCATCGCCGACACCCTGCACGTGGACATGGAACCCCTGTACCAGTGCTTTCTGCGCTACTTGCCGGCCGGCGCGCAGGTGCTGGATGCCGGTTGCGGTGCCGGACGCGATGCCCTGGCCTTCCAGCGGCGGGGCTATGGTGTCAGTGCCTTCGATGCCAGCGTGGCGCTGGCGGACCATGCCTCACAATTGCTCGGCCGGCCGGTGCCCGTTCGGCGGTTCGATGAGGTGGACGAGGTTGAACGGTATGACGGCATCTGGGCCTGCGCCAGCCTGCTGCATGTGCCTGCCGCCCACTTGCCCGCCAACTTCCATGCGCTCTGGCAGGCCCTGAAACCGGGCGGTGTCATCTATTGCAGCTTCAAGCTGGGAACGGGTGAACGTGATCGCAACGGCCGACATTTCACCGATGCCGATGAAGACCAGATCCGCGTCTGGACTCGGGAACTCACCGGACTGGCCAAGCTGGAATGCTGGCTCACCGAGGATCGGCGCCCCGATCGGGAAGAGCACTGGCTGAACTGCCTGCTCCACAAGGCTACCCGCCAACTCATTACGGGCGGCGATGACCATCCCTTCCTGCCCCACCTGTGCAGCAGCATTCACCGCGCCGATGCCATCGACATGGCGGTGGCCTTCATCAAGCACACCGGCCTGCGCCTGCTGTTGCCTGATCTGCAGACGGCGCTGGATCGCGAAGCCACTGGCCGCACACACGCCCGCATCCGCATCCTCACCAGCGACTATCTGGACATCACCGATCCCCAGGCCCTGCGCGCCCTCATGCTGCTGCAGGAGCAGGGCGCTCAGGTGCGGGTCTACCAGAGCAGGGGAGGGAGCTTTCATCTCAAGGCCTACCTGTTTGCTGGTTCGCAGGAGACCGATACCCATTGGGGCTGCGCCTTCATCGGCTCCAGCAATATCAGCCGCCAGGCCCTGCAGCAGGGCCTGGAATGGAACTACCGGATCAACTATCCGGGGGACAAGGGATTTCTGGAGGCCCGTGAGCAGTTCCAGGCCCTGTTCAACGATCCGGCCACGGTGGCCCTGTCCGATGAATGGATCGATGCCTACGAGGCACGCCGCATTCCGCCGGAGCGTTCATGGGAGCCGGGCAGCACCGAGTCGGAGCCGCCACCCACGCCGACCCACATCCAGGCGCAGGCCCTGGAGGCGCTGGAGCAGACGCGCCTGGACGGCTACCGACGCGGGCTGGTGGTCATGGCCACCGGTCTGGGCAAGACCTGGCTTGCTGCCTTCGACACGCAACAGGCGAACGCTCGCCGGATCCTGTTCGTGGCCCACCGGGAAGAGATTCTCAACCAGGCTGCTGGCACCTTCGCCCGTATCCGGCCCAGTGCCCGGATCGGCTTCTATCATGGGCGCCAGCGGGATGCTCAGGTGGACATCCTCTGTGCCTCGATCCAGACCCTGGGTCGTGTCGATCATCTGGAGCGCTTCGGGCCGGGGCATTTCGATTACATCGTTGTGGACGAATTCCATCACGCCGCCGCGCCCACCTATCACCGCCTGCTGAACCACTTTGCCCCCACCTTCCTGCTGGGCCTCACCGCCACCCCCGACCGCACCGACAATGCCAGCATCCTCTCTTTGTGCGATGACAACCTGGTGTTCGAGAGCGACCTGTTCACCGGGGTGAACGCGGATCTGCTGGTGCCGTTCCACTATTTCGGGGTTTTCGACGAGGACGTGGACTACCAGAGCATCCCCTGGCGCAATGGCCGTTTCGATCCGGATCTGCTGGGCAACCGGCTGGCGACCCTGGCCCGCGCCCGTCATGCCCTGAGCACCTGGCGGGAACGGGCTCAGCGGCGCACCCTGGCTTTTTGCATCTCCACCCGCCACGCCGATTACATGGCCGACCAGTTTGCTCGGCAGGGCGTCAGGGCAGCGGCGGTCTATGCCGATTCCAGGCTGTCCCGGGGCGAGGCGCTGGAACAATTGGCCAATGGCCGGTTGCAGGTGCTGTTCTGCGTGGACCTGTTTAACGAGGGGGTGGACCTGCCGGCCATCGACACCGTGATGATGCTGCGCCCAACCGAATCCCGCATCCTGTTCCTGCAGCAACTGGGTCGGGGCCTGCGCAAGGCCGAGGCGAAGGAGAGACTGGTAGTGCTGGATTTCGTGGCCAATCACCAGAGCTTTCTGCACAAGCCCATGGCGCTGATGAACCGGACCATGACCCATCAGGATCTGGCCCGGTTTGCCCGCGATCTGGAAGCTCAGACTCTGGATCTGCCCACGGGCTGTTACGTCAATTACGACCTGCGGTTCATCGATTTTCTCAAATCCCTGGGGGGCAGCGATCTTCAGGATCAGTACCACACCCTGCGCGACACCCTCGGCCGTCGGCCAACCCTGACCGAGTTCTACCGTGCCGGTGCCAGCCTGCAGGCCGTGCGTCGTCAGTATGGTCACTGGTTCGGGCTGATCGCTGCTCTGGAAACGGGTCTTGAGGCCGATGAGCGGGCGGTCATCCAGCATCAGGCGGACCTGCTCCGGGAACTGGAGACCACCGCCATGACCAAGAGCTACAAGATGGTTCTCCTGGAGGCCTTTTTGGAACGGGATGGCTGGCGGGAGGCGCCGACGCTGACGGATCTTGCTGCTCGTTCCTGGCAGGTGCTGCAGCGCCGCCGCCCGCTGCTGGCCGACCTGCCGGACGCCTATCAGGGTCTCACCGAACCACCGGATGGCTGGCTGGGTTACTGGCGGAAGAACCCAGTGGCGGCCTGGGTCGGTGGGTCTTTTTTCACCCTTGAGGGTGATCGTTTCATCGGCGCCAAGGCGGTGGCTCCAGACCACGTTTCCACCCTGACGGCCCTGGTGCAGGAACTGGTGGATTACCGGTTGGCCACCTATGAGGTCAGGCAGGGTCTGGGTGGCGCCACGGTCACGGCCTTGTCCAGCCGCAGGCCGGAACAGGTCTCGCTGCCGTACTTTCCCAACCTTAAGATTGCCTGCGGCCACTTCAAGACGGGCACCGCCGATTGCGAGGAATACCGCAGTCTCCCGCCGGAAGGTTATGGTCGTCTGGATCCCGGTCGGCACTTCATTGCCCGCGCCTCCGGCAACTCCATGAACGGTGGTAAGCAGCCCGTGGAGGATGGCGACTATCTGCTGCTGGAACTGGCCAGTGCCGAGAGTGCGGGTCGCATCACCGGCGAGATCCTGGCCATCGAGCGTCAGGACGGCGCGGGCGACAATCAGTACCTGCTGCGCAAGGTGCTCAAGGATCCGAGCGGCCAGTACCGCCTCCGGGCCAGCAACCCGGATTACGAGGACATCGTGGTCACGCCGGAGCTACAGGAGCAGTTCCGCACCTTTGCCCGATTCAAGGGGGTGCTGGATCCGTTATGGATGGTAGTGGGGGAACGGTTTGCCCGGGAAGAGATACCCGGCCTTTTCAACGCCCAGTTCAATCCGGGCAGTTGGAACAGTGGCCATGTGGTGCTCGGGGAACAAAAGGTCCATGTGCTGTTGGTGACCCTGAACAAGCAGGGCAAGACGGCTGATCATCGCTATCTGGATCATTGGGTGGACGACACCCGGTTCCACTGGCAGACCCAGAATCAGACAACGCCTCAGAGCAAACGGGGACGGGAGATCATTCATCATGAGGAGATGGGTATCGGTATCCACCTCTTTGTCCGGGAAAACAAGCTGGAGCAGGGTAAGGCGGCGCCATTCACCTATTACGGGCCGGTGCAGTATCTCAAGCACCAGGGCAGTGGGCCGATGAGTGTGGACTTTGAGGTGATCCAGCACCCCGGAGCATTTCAATCTGCAACGCAACTTGATGGGTGAAGAGCACTGGTCGGCTGTCGTCACATACAAGCAGGCGCTGTCATCACCGCTGGCCCGGCAGTATCGCGGGGCTGGGGATTTCAGTAGCCCATATCCAGATCCTGGGCCTGGTCAACCAGGGCCTGCATGGCAGCCTCGCTGGAGATGGTCTGGCCCGGCTCCTCTCCCCACAGCATGCCGATAGGCACCGCGAAGCAGCCCGGCACCGGCAACTTGAGACAGTGGCGGCCGGTGTAGATCAGCATACCCCCGCGGAAGCCCTGGCCGGCCTGGTCGGCGAGCCTGGCGAGTCCGGCGGCGTCCTTGCCCTGGAGGCTGGCGGCACGTTTGACCTCCACCCCCCAGAGTTCTTGGCCACGCTCGATAACAAGATCGACCTCCACCTGGTCCTTGTCCCGGTAGTGGGAAAATCGTAGTTCCGGATCGACCCAGGAAGACTGAGCGACCAACTGCTCGACCACGTGACTTTCCAGCAGGGCACCAAAGCGTTCTGCATGGGTCAGCCACTGTTCCGGTCCCAGACGCCCCAGGGCGGCGGCAAGTCCGGTATCCACCAGATGCAGCTTGGGGCTCTTGATCAGCCGCTTGGCCTGATTACGGTGCCAGGCGGGGAGCTGTTTAACCAGAAAGAGGCGCTCCAGGATGCCAAGGTACTTGGCGACGGTGGCACGCTCTATCCCCAGCTCCTTGCTCAGATTGCTGACGTTGAGCAGGCTGGCAGTGCGGTAGGCCAATAACTCCATCAGGCGCAGCATCCCATCTTCGTCCTGGATGGCAGCGATATCCCGCACATCGCGCTGCACGATGGCGTTGAGGTACTGGCGATACCACTGACGTGCCCGGTGGGGCGGACGGCGGCTGGGTTCGGGATAGCCGCCCTGACATAGTACCTCTGCCGTTGGGGCCAGTGGCGCGGTGTCCGGCACCATTCTGGGCGTTAGCTGACCCTCCACCAGCGTGCCGAGCAGGGTCGAGGTGCTGACACGTTTCTCCTGTTCGGTCAGCGGATGCAGGTAGATGACTTCCATGCGGCCAGCCAGGGAATCCTGCGCCTTGGGTAACAACAGCAGGTTGGCAGAGCCTGTGAGCAGGAAGCGGCCTGGCTGGCGATCACGGTCCACCACCGACTTGATTGCCAGCAGCAGCTCCGGCACCCGCTGTACCTCGTCCAGAATGACGCGTTCAGGCAGGCCCTCCACGAAGCCGAGTGGATCCTGCCGAGCGACTTCCAGCAGCGTCGGGTCATCCAGATTCAGGTAGGTGCGCTCGGGGTCGATGCGCTGGGCGAGTGTCGTCTTGCCTACCTGCCGTGGCCCCAACAGGCAGACCACCGGCGTATCGGCAAGGGATTCAAGCAATCGAGCGCGAATCAAGCGTGGGAGATAGGGGGATGCCATGTTGCGCCTCTGCTAGCGTCCAGTTGCTGGCAAGGTTAGCGTCCAATTGATTTCTGGTCGACCGTCCAATTGATTTTTTATCGCTCGGCTAATTGGTCTCAGGCGCTTCGCTTAGTCCAGCTGTTGCATCGCCCTCCGACCAACTGCGCTGCCTGCTGGGGAGGCCGCCGGTCAAGCCCGGGAAATTTCCCGCCTGACCCGATGCGCGCAGGAACGGTTTGCGTGGCGTCGACCGCGTGCGTGGTGGTGTCGGTGACGGCGGTGCGGGGGGCCGTTGATCTTATTCGTCTGTGTGGGCAAGCTGGCCGGACTGCCTTCCTGACCAAGAAACACCTGCAAACCCTGGTACGTTGAGGAGAGGCCATGACGACCCTGACCATTGAATCCGCCTTTGGAGGCTGAGCGATGGACAGACAGCGTGCCCTTGACCTGCTAAGCCGCAGCAAGCCTGAGTTGCAGGCCCGTTTCGGCGTGACCCGGCTGGCCCTGTTCGGTTCCACCGCCCGCAATACGGCAAGCAGTGGCAGCGATGTCGATGTGCTGGTGGCCTTTGACGGCCCGGCCACCTCCAAACGTTATTTCGGCGTGCAGTTCTATCTGGAGGACATGCTCGGCTGCCCGGTCGACCTGGTCACAGAAAAGGCCCTGCGGCCGGAGCTGCGCCCCTACATTGAACAGGAGCGGGTCAATGTCTGATGCGAGGCAGCGCGAATGGCGTTTCTAACTCGACGACATGATCGCCGGAAAGGTGCTCGCCTACACCGACGGCCTTGACTGGCAATCGCCTTGAGTCGGATTTCCACCTCATCCACCAATACCTTCCGCCGATATTTCGGGCAAAAGATGACATGGTACTGGCAGGCAAACACCACATTATTGTTGGATCGGTATTCCAGTGACGACCATGACCGCTGACAGGCGCTGCATCTTTTCGGACGCCGATTGCCGCTTCGGGAGGGGGGTGATTGCCGTGTTGATGGGAAGGGGACTTTGAAGGAGGGCCATCCATGGAATTTTCCAAAGAGTTCAAAGGGCGTGAACAGGACATCATTGATCTGTTCCGTGCGACCTTCGCCCACGCCGAGGGCATGGAGGAGGGCGCATTGATTGGCAGTCTGGTTCGCCATCAGATGGCCGACACCACCGAGCCGGATCTCCATGCTGTTACGTCCCGCACTGATCCCGCTTACCACCCCCTCGCCATCCCAGGTTCCTTGAGGGCCTGTTAAAGCACATCCCCGCCTTCAATCCGGGACATCCGGGTCAAAGAAAAGGCCGGTGCACCTCTGGTAGTGTGAAATCTTCGACCAAATCACAACACCAAAAGGCACCGGCCATGGCTTTGATCCTGCCAGGGATTGCGTCCCTTGAGCAACACTTATCGGCCCTGTTGACTCATCCCGAGGGGTATCGACCCAAGCGGTGCCCGCATTGTGGTCGCGCCGGGCTGTGGTGCCACGGGTGCTATGGCCGCAAGGCCGACCGGGATCGTGGTGGCACCCTGAATCCGATTCCCATTGCGCGATTTCGATGCCCGGGGTGTTGCCGCACCTGTTCGAGGTTGCCCGAGTGCATTCCCCCACATCGTTGGTATCTGTGGGCGGTACAGCAGTGGGCATTGCTGGCACTCCTGGCGGGGCGTTCCTGCCGCGCCCTGAGCCGGGAGGGGATGCCGGGCAGGCACACCCTGGGGCGGTGGATGCACCGTTGGCGGGAGCGGTTTCACCTGCACGCCTTTGCCTTGTGTCAGCACGACCCTGGGTGGGGGCGTTATCCCGGCATGGCCACCTTGTGGCCGGCGGTGCTGGCCTGCATGCCGCTGTCAGCGGCGATGATCCTGGTACAGCATGTCGGGATCGCCATCCCATGAAGGCACGGGGATGCCCGTGGCGGGACAGGGGGTCAGTCGTGTTTCCATGACTCCACACAGTCTGCCCCTTGGACGGGGTGGGGCGCTGGGTTTTGCTGGGCGTTCCCTATCCGGCCCCAGGAGGCCTGCCCATGAAAATCAGCAAACCCATCCATCCCATGGCCCTGTTCCGTCTGAGCGTGCTCGGCACGCTGGCAGCCTGTCCGCCACTGCACCGGGGTGAGCTCAAACAGCACCTGCAAGCCCTGGCCGCCCGGGATTACCTGGATCCCACCACCGGGCGGCCGGTGCGTCTGGCGGAGAAGACTATCGAGCGCTGGTATTACGCCTACAAGCGCGGTGATATCGAGGCCCTGGCGCCGTGCTCCCGCTCGGATCAGGGCGCCTCAAAGATCGACCCGGCGCTGCAACAGGCCCTGCTGCAGGCCAAGCAGGACAACCCACAACGTTCCCTCAACGCCCTGATCCGGTTGCTGGAAAAGGAGGGTCGGGTGGCCCGGGGAGTGCTGTCCCGTTCCAGCGTTCACCGTCTGCTGCGGCGCCATGGGCTCTCCCACACTGCGGGATCCCCCAGTCAACCCCGGGAACGGCGACGCTTCGAGGCCCATCATGCCGGGGATCTGTGGCAGGGCGACGTCATGCATGGCCCCAAGATCCCGGTGAAGGGGCGGCTGCGCAAGGTCTATCTGGTCTCGCTCATGGATGATGCCTCGCGACTGATCACCCACAGCGCCTTCTGTACCGACGAGGGGGCCCTGGCCATCCAGGGGGTGCTCAAGCAGGCCCTGCTCAAGCGCGGCCTGCCGTCACGGCTGATGCTGGACCAGGGGGCGGCATACCGTAGCACCCAGTTGCAGGCCATCTGCGCGCGGCTGAAGATCCATATGGTCTACTGTGCGCCTTACCAGCCTGAAGGGAAGGGTAAGATCGAACGCTGGCATCGCCGAGTGCGGGATCACTTCCTCGGCGAGCTGGATCTGCAGCGGATCCAGGGGCTGGAGGATCTCAACGCGCGTCTGTGGGCCTGGCTGGACCAGGACTACCATGTGACGCCCCATGCCGGCCTCAATGGCCTCACCCCGCTGGCCCGCTATCAGCAGGACCTGGTCAACATCCGCCCCCTGGGGCCCCTGGCCACCGAACTCGACGCCCTGTTCCATCACTATCACACCCGCAAGGTGCGCAAGGATGGCACGGTCTCGCTGCACGGGCAGTACCTTGAGGTACCCTTCGAACTCGTCGGTCAGAGCGTCATCCTGGTCGAGGATCCCCATCAACGCCAGGTGGTGGCCGTGCTCGATGCCCAGGAGCAGCCCGTGGGCAAGGCCACGCCCCTGGATGCCCGCGCCAACCTCAAACGTCGACGTCAGCAGCCAGTCATCCCCGATCCGTCCCCCACCGCCCAAACCGGACCCAATGCCATCGAGCTGGCCCTGCAGCAACAGCAGGTCGACTGGGTGCTCGACACCGACGCGAACGAGGAGGCATGAACCCCATGTACCGTGAACACTTCGGTCTCACCCAGGACCCCCTGGGCAAGCAAAGCCGCGCGCTGTTCGATACCGAGCCGCTGCGCTTACTCAAACAACGCTTCGACTGGTTGCTCGAACACCCCGGCGTGGGACTGCTCACTGGCCCCCCGGGAGTCGGCAAGACCGCCGCCCTGCGCCAACTGACGCAACCCCTCAACCCGCATCGCTTCGAGGTCATCTATCTGGCCGAAACCGACTTCGGGCGCCTGGACCTGTATCGCTCACTGGCCCTTGCCCTTGGCCTGGAACCCCCGCATCGACGCGCCGCCCTGTGGCGGGAAATCAAGGCCCGACTGCGCGAGATGGCCGAGCAAAAACACCTGCTGCCCCTGTGGATCATCGACGAAGCCCAGAACCTGCCCAACGAGTTCTTCCGCGATCTGCCGGCCTTCATCAACTTCGCCTTCGACTCCCAGGACCTAATGACCCTGTGGCTGGTGGGACACCCCAGCCTCGCCCAGACCCTGCAGCGTGCCCCCTACGAGGCCCTGGCCAGCCGTCTGCAGTGCCATATCCAACTGCCCCCCATCGACGACCCCGAGCAGTTCACCGCCCTGGTCAGGCATGGACTGAAGCAGGCCGGCGTGCAGCAGCAACTGATGTCCGACTCCGGCCTACACCTGCTGCTCATGGCCAGCCGTGGCCGACCCCGCACCGCCAGCCAGATCCTGTGTACCGCCATGAAACTGGCCGTGCCCAAGGGACTGAATCACCTCCCCGACGAACTGCTCCAGGAAGCCATCGAGGCCCTGCGATGAATACCCAGAACATCGAAAAGCCGGTCCTGCCCCCGGACCTGGACCCCGACACGGTGCGCGCCCTGCACACCGTCCTGCTCAACCTGGTGGATCACCTGGAGTCGGTGTACTTCGCGCAACTGCGCCAGGAAGAGGAAAGACCGGACAACGACGTCACCACCCCCCGCCGGGCTTGCCGGCTGCCGGGCGATGAGCCACCCTTCTGAGTCACATCCGTCCCAGGCTGCGCGCGGAGGTGTTACCTTCCGCGCTCAGCTCGGGATGGGCCCTTTATCCCACCTCACAGAGGCCGGGATGGAAAGCCTTGGATAGGGTGGGACGTAACACATGCCTTCCTCGCCGAAATGGACCGGGCGATTGTCGGCGGGGCGATCTTCTCCCGGCTGACCTACGATCAGGATGACCGGTCCGTGTTCATCCTTGCACCGGTGGCCGTTGCGAGCGGGTGGCAGGGGCAAGGCATCGGCCAGAAACTCCTGGCCCATGGTCTGGAAGCGCTGAGGAACTCAGGGGTTGATGTGGTCCTGACCTATGGTGATCCGAACTACTACTCGTGTGTCGGCTTCAAGCCCATCACCGAGGCGCTGGCTCCGGCGCCCTTCAAATTGAAGCAACCCGAAGGCTGGTTGGGACAATCCCTGGCGGGTGGAGAGATGGTGCCTTTCAAGGGGGCGCCGCGCTGTATCCCGGCGCTCAATGATCCTGTCTTCTGGTAGGGGAGGGACCCTTCGGCCTCACCGATGCGTTTGCGCAAATGGCAGATGTTATATTGCCGAGTGGTTTTGAATGGCCCTCGTCCGCCCAGTGATTTCGTGCCGATTCGTCTTCAACAAGGGGCTGGCGTTGCAGAAGGAGCGCCACGAGCGCGGCGAGAAGAAACTCGGCTATGCGGGCCTGTGCAAGCTACTCACAGAGTGGCGCAATGGCCCGGAGACGCCGTGGCTGGCCGATGCGCCAACGCATCCGCTGCAACAGACGCTTAAGGATCTGGAGCGTGCCTACACCAACTTCTTCGCCCAGCGGGCGGACTTTCCGCGCTTCAAGAAGAAGGGCCAGTCGGACAGCTTCCGCTATCCCGATCCCAAACAGGTCAAGCTCGATCAGGCGAACAGCCGCCTGTTCTTGCCCAAGCTCGGCTGGCTGCGTTACCGCAACAGCCGCGACGTGCTGGGGACGGTGAAGAACGTCACCGTGTCGCAGAACGGCGGTAAGTGGTTCGTGTCGATCCAGACCGAGCGGGAGGTCGAGCAGCCCATCCCGCAGGGCGGCGCAGTCGGCATCGACATGGGCATCGCTCGCTTTGCCACCCTCTCGGATGGCTCGTATGTCTCACCGCTTAACAGTTTCAAGCGCCATGAAGCCGCGCTGCGAAAAGCGCAGCAAGCGATGAGCCGCAAGGTGAAATTCAGCAGCAACTGGAGTCGAGCGAAAGCTCGTGTCCACCGTATTCATTCCCGAATCGGCAATGCCCGCCGCGACTACCTGCACAAGACCACGACCGCGATCAGCCAAAACCACGCGATGGTGTGCATCGAGGATTTGCAGGTACGGAACATGTCCAGGTCGGCGGCAGGCAGCACCGAGCAACCGGGCAAGAACGTTCGGGTCAAGTCCGGCCTGAACAAATCCATCCTCGATCAAGGCTGGTTTGAGTTCCGCCGCCAACTGGACTACAAGCTGGCCTGGAAGGGCGGGTATCTCATCGCTGTGTCATCGCAGAACACAAGCCGGACGTGTCCAGCGTGCGGCCATGTGTCAGCGGACAACCGTCGTACACAGGAGCGGTTCGCCTGCATCGAGTGCGGTTTCGAGGAAAACGCCGATATGGTCGGCGCGATCAATGTTTTAAGGGCGGGACACGCCCGGTTAGCCTGTGAAGTGAACGGTGCGGTAATGCCGTCAGCAGCAGGAACCCACCGAGGTGAGTCAGCCTTGGCGGGCTGAACACGGTAGGAATCCCCTTCCTTTCCGCCTTTGGGCGGCGAGCGTCAGCGAGAGGGAGGGGAGGATGTCAAGTTCGTGTCGATCAGGATCATCGCCGGCACGCTTCAATCGAAACGCGGCGGTTCGGGCATCGGTTCCCGCTGTGGCAGGTCGAGATCCACCCCACCGAGCGCCGCGAACCGGCGGTGGATAGTCTCGCCGAGGTTCTTGGATGCCACCGGCTTACCGATGGCCTGGCGCAGGATTTCCCGCGCTTCCTCCTCCATCGACCGGTCATGCTCGGCCGCGCGAATGCGCAGGCGATGCTTCAGACCCTCGTCGAGATTACGAATCGTGATGCTGGCCATAATGCTCTCCATCAACCTCTCTCAAGATTAAGCTTTGATTGCATTGATATTAACTCCCCAATCCCGCCGAGGCCAAGAAGGCCATCAGCCGCCTGGCCCAGGACAGCATGAAGCGCAGCGCTGAGGGAGGCCTGCGCATGGATGCGGTGATGTACATGGCAGGGGCGCTGGAAACCCTCGAGAACGTGGACAAACAGCAGCTGACCACCACCGTGTTCGCGAGGCTCGGCAAAGCGGTCTTTCCGTCAACGCCCCCGCCAAACGCTACACGCTGGAGTCGCTCCCGGGCGATTTCTCTGGCCTGCAGTTGCTGTCGATGACGCATGTCGGCCTGAAGCAGATCGATCCCTCGCTCGACTCCCAGTCAGGCCTGGATGCCGAGTACGAAGCCGCAAAAAAATGGCGGGCAAGTAGGCGGTCCGTCGGACCGGGATATTGCCCCCCTATCGACGCAAGCAAACCGCAGAAAACATCGCGCTCTGGCAGGTAGCACAGGGGTGAGGGGCTCACCAATGACGTGCACATCCATCGGCAGATCCAGGCCATCCTCGATCCCTGCATGCAACGCCCAGAGCTGCTCATCGTCGCCATACGCATCAATGAGGATCTCTTCCAACAGGGTTTCCGGATCCAAAGAAGGCTTTCTTCGAGTGGCCATGTCCTCGTTGCGCTGTCGTCGCACGATATATAGCCTCGGAGCCGGCGACCACGTTGCGTGCCGGCTCCGACCAGCTCGGATCGTTGACGATGGCTCCTTCATGCAGCATATGTTGTCATGCTCTTGTGGAACATCAGGCGTCCCACGTTTCATCTGCGTGCTCGGCAGCGGGGATCAAGGTCGTTTTCAATTCGTACCCCATGGCCCGATATCCTCGCTGGCGCCTGGCCCACATGCGGGCAAGCTGGGGCTGATCGATCTCGGCGTAGTCGTGGATCCGCACGTCCCTTTTTTCGACATGCTCCCGGTGCAAGCGCCCGGCATATTGCTGCAGGGTCCCTTTCCAGGAGATGGGCATGGCCAGTACCAGGGTATCGAGCGGTGGATGATCGAAGCCCTCACCGATCAGGCGGCCGGTGGCCAGCAATACCCTGGGCGTGGATTCGTCCAGTGATTCCAGTTCGGCAAACACCGCCATGCGTTGTTTCCTCGACAGGCGGCCATGCAGCACGAAAACATGTTCGATTTCATTCCCCAAAGCTCCCTGCAATAACGGCAGGTGGTCTGTTCGCTCGGTGAGCACCAGCACTTTGCGCCCTTCCCGGTAGGCGGCCAGCACATCCTCGGCGATGCACCGGTTGCGTGAATCATCGGTGGCCAGAGCGCGGAATACGTCCTGTATGGGTGAGTCTGGCGCCAGTTCCGGCGCGGGTAGCATTTTCGGCCAGACTTCGAGCTTTGTCGGAACCGTTTCGGGTCTGCTGGCGGTGTGCCTGATGGGTCCGCACTGCATGAAAATGATGGGGTGATGGCCATCCCGCCGAACGGGGGTTGCCGTCAGACCCACCACGTATTTCGCCTTGGCCTGCTTGAGTATCGACTCAAAGGAGAAGGCCGACAGGTGGTGGCATTCATCAATGATGATCTGGGTGTACTGATCCAGGAACTCGCCCAGGTCTTCACGACGTGTCAGTGATTGCATGACGGCGATGTCGATCTGGCCAGATGGCCTTTTCTTGCCCCCGCCAATGACACCCAGTACCCCTTTGGGAAGATCCAGGAATCCACCCAGACGCGCTTGCCACTGACGGAGTAATTCCGTGCGATGCACCAGTACCAGGGTGCTGACCTTGCGCCGGGCGATCAGGGCGGCGGCGGTCACGGTCTTGCCAAAGGCCGTCGGCGCACAGAGTACGCCGAATTCGTGTTGGATCATCTCCCGCATGGCTGCTTTCTGATCCGTGCGCAAGGTGCCGGTGAATCTGGCCTTCACTTTCTGCCCGGCAAGGCGTTCATCCTGCAACTCTGGACGGATGTGGTTCTGCCGCAATAGATCCAGCACGGCTTCAAGGCAGCCGCGCGGGAGGGCAACATGCCGAGGGAGATTCTCGGCGCAACCTATGATGCGCGGTTTGTTCCACACCGGCAGGCGCATGGACTGTGCCTTGTAGAATTCCGGATTCTGGAAGGCGGCGAGGCGGATCAGTCGATTGGCCAATGCTTGCGGCAGGTCCGCCTTGGCGATGAAGATCTGGTTGGCCAGTACCAGCGGGAGCGAGTCCGGTAATGGACCGCTCATCCTGGAGGGTGTCGAAGAGGGGGGGTTCCAGGGTGCGTTATCTACTTCTTCTGACGTGAAGGCCACATCCAGCGGGTGGCGACCGTCGCTGGCCCGCAGGAGCGCATTCTCCAGGTCATGATGGGACATGGGTTGCACGGATGCCAGAAAGGCCCACTGATCCGGATAGGGTTGCAGGTGTTCATCCACGAACACAGTGCGACCCAGGCCCCTGGGTTGTTTCTGCAGGGGCAGTGCGATCAGGTTACCGAAGCCACCTTAATGGATGTGTGGGGGTGTCTTCTCCGGCGCTGGAATGGGGTTAGCGGCGCCCCTTGTTTCCCATGGGATGCCATGGCGGGTCAGCAAATCCTTGAGGCGAGCGTTTTCTTCACGTAACCGCCGTAACTCCTCTTGTTCGCCCTCAGCGATCATTAACTCCTCTTCACCGGCGTACTGGTGGTGATTATTCCGGATGGATGCGGCCCGGTCACGATCTCGCGCAAGGGTGCGATGGAGCTCAGTGCCTGGGCGTCTCGCTCAGCAAGGCTTCAAGCGTCTCTGCCTCCAGGATGGCATCAGCCCAGGTTTCCAGTTGCTCTGAGCCGGCCTGGTCGAGTCGGGTCTGCGCCCATGTGGGGATCGCGCCGTACTTCTTGGCGATCAGACGGGCCAGCATGCGACGAGTGCCTTGTTCTAGCCCTTGTTCCAGACCTTGCTCAAGGCCCTCCTGGCGCCAGCGTTCCGGCCACTTCTTGATGCGTTCAGCCAACATGGTGTGTACCTCATGCAGTTCCTGTAGATCGTTCAGCTCGGGTGCCTTGAGCCACTCCACCAGCTTGCCCAGGACATTGAGCATCTCCTGCTCGTCACGGTTGTTCTCCAGCCGGAAGAGGGCGGCGACCACGTTGCGTGCCGGCTCCGACCAGGCCGGGTCATTGACGATGGCCCCTTCATCCAGCAGGAGGTAGCCAAGGGCAGGGCGGTAGCGTTCCAGTCCTCCCGGTACCTGTTCGACCAGATCGGCGATGTCAGGTGCCGCACGCCAGCGTTCCTCTCCATTGTAGAGCACCACCGGCAGGACAGGCGGCAGCTTGCCGCTGGGCGTGAGTTTGTTCTGGCGGATCAGGTCCTGGTAGAGCAGTCCCACATAGCTCATGATGCGCACCGCCATGAAACGGTCCACGCTGCTTTGAAATTCCAGTAGCAGGTAGACATACAGCCAGTCCTTTCCCCAGCGGACGCGCCAGATGATGTCATCCTCGCGATCGCGCAGTTCGTCGGTCACGTAGGAGCCGCTGACCTTCTCCAGGGCTGAATCATTGGCCCGAGGTCAATATCCCGTTGCCCTCAGTTCAATGATGTCGGTGATCCTTTCGCCATCCCATCGATATTGCAGGTGCCTGCCCTGACGGGTTGGCCCAAGGGCGGGTGGCCTCAGGACACCCGCACACAGACCGCCCTCGGCATCCCTTACACTGGGATAGATGAATCCGTAACGACCCGCCTGTCGGGCCTGAAGTCCCAGGTGTTGCGAAGGCCGCCAATCGTGGGGGTCGAGGTAGGGAGTGCCAGTGGGGGCGCAGAGGTCGAGCAGCGGCGCCCGCAACTCTGCCAGATAAACCCGCATTTCCAGGTTGATCGAGGGTTCCGATGATTCACGGAGGAAACGCTCGCGGTGATGACGGGTTTCGGTCACCGCGGTGTGCTCGTCTCGGGCGCAGTAATACACGCCGTAGGCCCCATCGGAAAAACGACTCTGGGCCGGGTAGGTAAAGGCGGCCATGACCGGCGTGTAGCCGGGCCCGAATCGGCGATCCTGTTCGGGTACCAGATGGATCTCGCCGGCCGCCTCGCGCAGGCGATTCGAGGTCAGGCCCTCAAGCTCATGGAGGGCCGCCAGATCGCCGGCTTGTCCGGCAACAGCCTCGAAGAGGTCTATGGGTGGGAAACGGGAAGGTACGATCCGGTAGCTCTTGGGCCAATGCACCTCCACCTCTGAAAACTGGGCGAGAAGATCAGCCTCGGGCGGCATCCAGATGCTCCCGCACAGCCACCAGGTCTGCTACATGCCCCCCAAGCATGCGTTCAAGGGGGGGGTGTCCGCCAAAGCGGGGATTGGTGTTCGGTCGTCTCACCCAGCCATGCGCGGATTCGGGCCTTGGCAGCAGGATATGCAGCGCTTTGTAGATACCGAGAATCAGGGAGAGACGCTCCAGCAGGTTCACGTCCGCCTGCACCCGGTTCGGGTCACGCTTCCAGCGTCGATAGGTTTGGCCGGGGACCCCCAGCAGTCGCGCTGCCTCCTGCTCCTTGAGCCCCCATGCCCGGGCAATGTCTGGATAAGCCCGCAAACCGGCGGCAGCCAGTGTCTGGCGTTGCTCCGTCGTCATCGTCTGCATGGGGCACCTCCTGGGCAATGGCCTGTTTCGCTACGGAACACTTGATCGTTCTTTTAATTATAGCGCTCAAATGATCTATATGTCTTTCTGGTTCGCGAAGCGCACCATGTGGTGTAAACCATGATCCATGGCCGACTGAGTTGCTCGCCTCGGACGATTGAAGACCTGCCATGCGCACGGAAGAAACCCGCTTGGTCCTGGACACCAATACTCTGATCAGCCGCATGCTGGTGCCACAAGGTACAGCCGGGCGTGCCGTGGACAAGGCGCTGGCCCAGGGCGACGCTGCACAGCCAACCATGACTCTGGTTCAATCAATACCCTCTTGCTGCAGCCTGTGCGGGTGGGTTTTTCGATATGGCTGGAGCGTTTCGAGAGCTTTTCTGTAGGAGCTGAAGATGTTTTCCTCGCCAATATCCTCCAGTAGGCCTGCCCGTTTCATGTATTTGAGAACGCCGGGCTTGAGCCCACTGAACATCAGGGTGCAGTTGGCCGCCTGAAGATCGCTTATCAAGGAGCGTATCTTGTCGATGCCCGAGGCATCGATGCGGTTCAGGCTATTGCCAATCAGACCCGGATGGGTCACCCCGTGCGGAGCCCATGCCCCTCAGTTCCGGTCATCGTTCTCGGGCTCGACCCCCAACTTCTGGCGGTGGTGATCAGCGATCAGGGGCGGGAAACAACAGACGACGACTTTCCCGCTCACCCACTCATCTGATCGAAGGCTTCCAGCGCCTGGGCCCCATAGACATAGGACGGACCGCCGCCCATGTAGATGGACAGGCCGATGGTTTCCATGACTTCCTCCCGGGTGGCGCCGTGCTTGATGGCCGCCTTGGTATGAAAGGCAATGCAGCCGTCGCAACGCAAGGCGATGCCGATGGCCAAGGCCATCAATTCCTTATGCTTGGTGGACAGCGCTCCCTCCTGGGATGCGGCTTTGTCCATAGCCCCAAAGGCCTTGGCGACCTCCGGGATGCCGCTGCCCACTTCCTGCATGAGTCCGCCCAGCTGCTTTACGGTCTGATTCCAGTCTTTGTGCATGTCCACTCCGGGATTTTTGATGGATGTCAAGGCTTTTTATCTAATGATCATTAGAGTGTATTACAAGAAGTCCTCGTCTTAAAAGAAGGCCTCATGACCCAGACCCATCGCACCCTTCAGGACTTGCTCTATGAGCAGGTGGCTCGCATCGGCAAGGCGCTCTCCAGCCCCAAGCGTCTGGAGATCCTGGATCTCCTGGCCCAAGGGGAGAAGTCGGTGGATCGCCTGGCGGAAGAGGCGGGCATCGACATCAAGCTGGCCAGCGCCCACTTGCGGGTGCTCAAGGAAGGCCGACTGGTCATGCCCCGCCGACAGGGGCGTTTCATCTTCTATCGCCTGTCCGGCCAGGATGTGGCCTCCCTGAATGTGATGGTGCGTTCCGTTGCCGAGCAGCACCTGCTGGAGCTGCGGGCCACCCTCGAACAGATGTCGGGTGCCATGGCAACACTGGACTCCCGCAACCGGACCGATCTGCTGGCCCAGGCGCGCCAGGGGGAGGTGGTGGTGATCGATGTGCGTCCGCCGGAGGAGTTCGAGGCGGCCCATCTGCCCTTTGCCCGTTCACTCCCCCTGGCGGAGATCGAGGCCAGGCTGGCCGAACTGCCGCTGGATCGGGAGATCGTGGCCTACTGCCGGGGGCCGTTCTGCGTGCTGTCCGACGAGGCCGTGGCCCTGCTGCGGCGCCTGGGGTATCGGGCCCACAAGCTCAGCGACGGCGTCTCGGAATGGCAGGCAGCAGGTCTGCCGCTGGAATCCCGGGACGCAATCTCACCCACCGAACACGAACCCAGGAGTCACCGCCATGCCTGACAGAGCCCATTGGGATGAAGTCTACGCCACCCGGCCCAGTGATTCGCTTGTGGAACGCCAGCAACAAGGTCTGCGACCCGGCGGACGGGTGATCATGGCCACGTTTGCAGAGACGGGCCCGGAGCGCTGCAGTGGTCTGCCGGTGATGCGCTACGGGTCCGAAAGCCTCCATGCGTCGATCAGGATCATCGCCGCCACGCTTCAATCGAAGCGCGGCGGTTCGGGCATCGGTTCCCGCTGTGGCAGGTCGCGATCCACCCCACCGAGCGCCGCGAACCGTCGGTGGATAGTCTCGCCGAGGCTCTTGGACGCCACCGGCTACCGATGGCCTGACTGATCCTGTCTTATGGTAGGGGACGGACCAACTGCATGTATCCTACGTACGACATGTGTCGACAGGAGGAATCGCCGTGTTCGAGTTGGATGAACGTCTGGAGGCAGACAGCGTGGCAGTGGGAACGCGGGATGGCTGCCTGGTGCGGCTGTTTCGGGACGCGCGCTATCCCTGGCTGTTGGTGATTCCGGCGATGGGCTGCTTCCGCGAGTGGTGGGAACTGGCACCCGATGAGCGCCTGGTGGTGGACGGAGTACTTGCCGAGTGTGCCCGTGTGCTGTCAGTCCTGCCCGGTGTTGAAAAGACAAACCTCGCGACGCTGGGCAATCTGGTGCCCCAGTTGCACTGGCACGTGGTGGGGCGCCACGCGGGTGATCCCGCCTGGCCGGGGCCGGTCTGGGGACACGGTGATCCGGACCCCTACGACCCGGGGGAGCAGGCGGACCTGGTGGCCTATCTGCGCAGCGCGCTGGATCTTCATGGTGTTGATGTGACTGAATCACACTGTGTGCGATAGGCCGGCTCGCCAAACCCAGAGCCCCAGGGCAGTGGCCATGGCCGAGGCTGACAGTCAGCAGCCCGGTATCCCCGGGGCTGTGCAGGTTTTGACGGATTCACGGACAATGCCGCCAATGGACGGCGGCCGCTGCATTGCCCATCTCGACATGGATGCGTTCTACGCATCCGTGGAACTGCTGCGCTATCCGCAACTGCGGGGGCAGCCCCTCGTGGTGGGTGGGCGCCGTGTCATGGCGCCGACGGTTGGCGACGACGGCGTCCTTCAGTTCACCCATCTACGTGATTACCGTGGCCGGGGCGTGGTGACCACCGCGACCTACGAAGCGCGTGCCCGGGGCGTGCATTCCGGCATGGGCCTGATGACCGCGGCCCGGCTCGCACCGGATGCGGTTCTGCTCCCTGCTGATTTCACGGCCTACCGGCACTACTCGATGCGCTTCAAGGTGGCGGTTGCCTCTCTCGCACCGAGGATCGAGGACCGTGGGATCGACGAGATCTATATCGACCTGACCTCCCATGGCAGCGACCCTGAGCCTATCGCCCGTCGGATCAAGGAGGCGGTGCGTACGGCGACAGGGTTGTCCTGCTCGATCGGCATCGCGCCCAACAAGCTGCTGGCGAAGATGGCTTCGGAGTTCGACAAGCCGGACGGTCTCACGCACGTGGGTCCCGCGGATCTGGTGGACCGGATATGGCCGTTGAAGGCCAGCAAGATCAACGGGATCGGGCCCAAGAGCGCAGAGCGGCTGGCGTCCCTGAATATTCATACCATTGGTGATCTCGCCCGGGCAGAGCTCGGGCTTTTGCAGGAACAGTTCGGGCCCCGATATGCCGCTTGGCTGCATGACGCCGCCCACGGGCGTGACGACCGGCCGGTGGTTACGGAGGCCGAACGCAAGTCGGTCAGCCGCGAGACCACCTTCGAGCGCGACCTGCATCCGCGACAGGACCGTGCCGAACTCACCGGCATCCTGGTGGCGCTCTGTGAACGGGTGGCCGCTGATCTGCAGGCGCTGGGTGTGCGTGGACGGACCGTGGGCATCAAACTGCGCTATGGGGATTTTCGCACGCTGACCCGGGACCACACGCTGCGCGTGCCCGTTGATGCTCAGGCGGAACTGCTGGCCGCCAGCCGGGAGTGTCTGCGCCGGGCGCCGATGGATCGGCCGTTGCGGCTGCTGGGCGTGCGCGTGAGCGCCCTGGTGCCGGTTGCCGATGTCGCTGAAGACCCGGGGTTCTGGGAGCAGGGCGAGTTGGCTTTCGATGAGTGAAGCTGATGGCGTTTCGCAAGGCCGGGGAGGTAGCGCCCTGGTCCGGGTCTTGCGAGTCACGAGGATGGCCCGCGACACTGGCTTCGTCCTCCTGCCCACCAGGCTCCTATCGCATACAGTAGTGCCAGGCACCACAGGCCCAGCCAGGTTGACCGGATCTCCTCCAGTCCCGCGCCCATCTGGTAAACGCGCACAAAGGCATCAATGCTGCCGGTGGAGGGTATGATCAGGCCCAGATTGACCAGCCAGCCTGGCATGGCCTCGGCCGGCCATGCGAAACCGGCGAGGAACAGTGCGGGAACGCTCACCAGCATCATGACCTGCAGGGCAGTTTCGCGACTGGAAAACAGGCAGCCCAGCAACAAGCCGAGCAGCGTCACGGCCACAAAACCCGGCAGAACGGCAACCAGCGCCAAGCCTGCGGAACCCAGGTGTGGAAAGCTGAACAGGTCATACACAACCAACATGTAAAAACCGAATAGCAGGCACTGGAGTGCCAGGTACACACTCACTCGCGCGACCATCACAAGCGGCGCACGATCGATCTCCCCCTGCTCTCGCCGCCCGACCTGCACCATGCAGATGCCAATCAGAAAGGTCTGCTGCAGGATCAGGATGAGCACCGCCGGCACCACATAGTTGGCATAGCCCCCGTCGGGGTTGTAGAGCTCATGTAAGTCAACCGCTACCGGCATGGCCAGTGCCCTTGCCCCCTCCGGCGAGTGCGCCGAGGTCGTCAGGGCCCGCTGCTCAACGATATTCTGGCTTAGAGCCAGGCTGGCGCTGGCCGTTGCGTTTGCCACCTGCGAGTAAAGCACCAGGTAGGCGCCGTTGGCGAAGACGCCGATGCGCGCCGGCTCTCCACGCAGGACCTGTCGACCGAAGCCATTGGGGATTTCGATGTAACCCGCCAGTGCCTTGCGCCGGACGGCATCGCGGACCTGGTTGACATCGGAGGTGGTGAGCGTGACCTGAACCTGCTCGGTGGCGTCGATCCAGCGCACCAGTTGCCGCGAGAGGGCACTGGAATCGTGATCGACTACGGCCACAGGCAGCGCGGTGGCTACCTGGGCCTGGTACGGCAGTGGATAAAACAGCGCATAGAAAAGACTGCCGCCGATCAGCACCAGCACGACCGCGCGATCACTGAAGATCACGGTCAACTCTTGCCGCATCGTCAGGAGGAAACGCCTCATGCCTGGCCCCAGCTGTCAGGGTCCGTGAACCAGCGCCGCCAGCGCCGCAATGTCAGCACCGGCAGCAAGGCAAACAGCAGCAAGGCAAACACGTGCCACAGGGCGGCTGCTGGTGGTGCCGCCATCAGCACCTGCGCCGACTGCAGGTGCAGGAAATACCCTAACGGCAGTGCCTGTGCCCAGAAGGCCGCGAAACCGTCCATGGCCGCGGTGGGAAACGTCATGCCGGAATAGGCGAAGGCCGGGCTGACCAGCACGCTGGCAACGCTGGTGGCCAGGCGCAGATTGCCCAACAGGCCGAGCAGGAACGCTCCGAGCCCAAAACTGGCGAGGACCAGACCCAGCCAGCCCAGGATCCAGACGATGAGACTGCCCTTGAACTCGGTACCGAGCAGGCGCAGCAGTACCGCCAGGAGCAACAGCCCGAACACGAAGAACCAGACCATGTAGGGCAGCAACTTGCCCAGCAGCGCCGTCACCATTCCACCACCGGCGGCGTCCATCCAATCACCCGCGGAACCGTCGCGAAGCTCCCGACCGGTGACGTCGATGGCCAGCACCACCATCAACACGTGTAGCACCGCAACAGCCAGGGGCAGCGCCAGAAAACGGCCGAACTCCAGCCCGGGGTTGAACAGGGCGTGGCTCTCCACCAGCACCGCCGGTAACGCCCCCTGGGCCATGCCGATGCCGATAGCCGTGGTCGTCACGGCGGTGCGCACTTCGCGCAGCACCAGATTGCCGGCAGTCAGGGTCTGGCGATTGTAGTAGAGCTGTATGCGCGGTTGCTCCGCCCGAATGACCTCGCGAGCGAAATCACGTGGCACCACGATGACCGCATAGACATCACCCTGCCGGACCCTGCTGGCCGCGGCGTTCATGTCGGGCAGGTGGGCAGCAATCCTGAGGCCGGGCGTGCCATCCAGGGCACGCACCAGTTGGCGAGAACCCGCACTCTGGTCCTGGTCAACCACCGCCACGGGCAGTTGGTCGGGCACCTGCTCGATGAAGATCAGCAACAGCAGGCCCGGCAGCATCACCGGCAGCAGCAGGGTGAACCACCATAGCCTGGGCGTCGCAGCAAAACGCGCCCATTCACGCGCTAGCAGGTGACTCACTCTTCGGCCTTGATGCTGCGTTCATCCACCAGCACGCTCATGCCCGGGCGCAGGTCCGGCACTGCCTCGACAGGTCGGGCGCGCACTTCGAAGGTGCGCAGGTCAAAGCCACCCAGGTCGCGCGAGGAACGCCAGGTGGCGAAGTCGGCCATGGGGGCGATGTAGTGCACCTGGAATTCCACGCTGCGCATCCCCAGCGCCGGCAACTGGCCGCTGAAGCGACGTCCGGGGTGAATGCCGGGCATCAGGTCCTCACGTAGATTAAGCGTGACCCAGGGGCGATCGGTGCGGGTAATGACCAGCAACGGAAATCCGGGACCAACCACCTCCCCCGGCTCGACGACCCGGTTGGTGACCTCACCGGAGACCGGCGCGAATTGCTGCGCCTCGGCCAGCGTGCTCTGCGCTTCACTCAGCCCGCGCTGGGCCTGCCGCAGCTGAGCCTCGGCGGCGCGCAGCTCTTCCGGCCGCACTGCGGACCGGGCCATGTGGTAGGCCTCACGCGCGGCATCCGCCTGGGCCTGGGCCGATTTTGCCCGGGCCACGGCCTCATCGCGGCGCTGGGTCGGCACCACTCCATCGGTGTGCAGGCTTTCGATGCGGGTTCGGGTTTCAGCAGCCAGTTCGGCCTGGCTCACGGCCGCCTGCCACTGCGCCCGCGCCGCGCGAATCTGCTCATCACGTGCTCCGCTTCGGGCCATATCGGCCATGGCCCCGGCTGCATCCACCTGGGCCTGGACCTGGCCCGCGCGCGCCTCCACTTCCGGCATGAACAGCGTTGCCAGTAGATCACCCGTCTCTACCCGGTCTCCTTCTTCCACCTCGATGGACGCAACACGGCCACCGACCTTGGCCGCGACCCGAATACTGTCGGCCTCGATCTGCCCCTGCAGGAAGGCCGGTCCGGGGCGGGTCAACCAGAGCAGCAGCGCAACGAAACACGCCAGGGCGAGGATTGACAGCGTGGTCCAGAGCAGAACACGGCCCAAACGCCGGGATGGAGGGGATTCAGTCATTGGCGCGTTGCTCGATCAGGTTCACCAGTTGTTCTCCGCGACCCACAGCCGTGTACAGGGCGGCTGTGGCCACCCAGGCATCATGACGTGCCGCCAGCTCTCCCAGGGCGACACGTGAACGCGCCAACTCGGCATCGATCACATCCATTGATGTTGCAAACCCTTCCTCGAATGCGCGCTGCTGGGCACGCAGGCTTTCATCGGTCAACTCGGACGTGGCGGCGAGCGTCCGCTGGCGGGCCAGCGCCCCGTTGAGCCGGTCCACCTGTTGATCAATCAGCAGGGCCACGTCGCGTTGACCTGCCGCCAGACGTCGATCCACTTCGCTGACTCGCGCCTCTGCCTGGGCCATGCGTGCCCGGCGCTGTCCACCATCAAAAAGGGTCCAGTTGGCCTGGAGGCCAACCACCCATTCCGGATCGACCAGCGTCAGGTCTTCGGTATACAGCGCACGAGCCCCGAACAGGGAAACGACCGGCAGGAATTCCCCGCGAGTGGCACGCGCCCCGGCGCGGGCCTGTTGCAGGCGTTGAGCGGCTTCACGCAGGGCCGGGTTGCCATCCTCCGCTGCCGCCTTCCAGGCATCGCGATCCACCGGTGGCGGCGGGGCGGGAATCGGGGTCGCTGTGGTCACCGGACGGTCGCTGGCCAGTAGCGCCGCCAGGGCCGCCCGGGATAGCTCCAGCTGTTCACGCGCCACCAGCAGTTCGTTGTCGGCTTCGGCCAGGGCAACGCTGGCCCGCAGACGCTCGACCCTGGCGATCTGCCCTTCGGTCTCCATGCGGCGCGCGTTGAATTCATGAAGACGCAGACTTTCCGCGCTGCGTTTGTGTACCTCAAGGGACTCCCTGGCCAGTGCCTGACCAAAAAAGCGCTCGACCAGCGCCACCTCGAGCTCGCCGCTATACCGGTCCACCGCAGCCTTGCTGGCCTCCAGTCCAAACCGGGCGGCCTCTCTCCCGGCCTGGATACGCCCACCCAGATACACAGGCTGCACCGCCTGCAGGGACACGTTGACGAAATCGCGATCCTGTATGTGGTAGTGGCGCGGCAAGTCGGGCAGAGGGAAACCCAACCCAGCCTGCCCGAAGCCCTCGATCAAGGCATCACTGACCCGACCAATATCCGCCTCCAGCGGCGCATTCAAATGGCTGTAGCGGCTCTTGAGCTCGACGGTTGGCAGGCGCCGTGCATCGGCCTCAGCACTTTCGGCCCGGCGCTGCTCCACCGTTGCGCGGGATGCCTGCAGCGTTTCGTTGACGGTGACAAGGCGCTGCAGTGCACTGCGAAAATCCAGCGACAGCGGATCGGGCTCCTGCCCTGCGGCGACGCCACAATACAGCAGCGCCAACACCGCAAACGACCGGCGCAACACGGCGTCAGTCCGCTGCCTGGAAGGCAAACGGCTCAGCCGCCACGAACAGCTCCGACACCTCGCCGGAAAGCACCCGCTCCATGTCCACACCCAGGTCCAGTTTCTGAGTATCCGCACCTTCGCTGAAATCCAGTTGATCAAGGTCGACCCAGAACACGCTGGGCGAGATCACCGACTCGGCGTAATAGCGCCGCTGCTTGTGGTCGGCGACCACGCGCCAGCGGGTGGTCGAGAGGTTGGGGGCATCCGCCACGCTGATGCCCCAGGGCACGGAGGTCTGGCGGATGACGCTGAACACCGAGGCAGCGGCGACCCGCGGGTTGTCACTCTGCACCACGGCATTGATGTAGAACTGGGCGCGCACGAAACGATCGGAAGCACGTACCGTACCGGGCAGGAACTCCCGCGGATTCACGTTTTCCCAGTACTCCAGGATGGCCTGCTGCCTGTCGTAGGTGGGCTCGTTCGTCATCACCTGATAGTCGCGGCTGTGATGGATGACCATCTCGCCGTCGATGAACTCGATCACCGCACTGTCGCCCGTCGCGTCCGACACTGACACATGCACCGTGGCGAAGCGACTCGGATCTATGGGAAGAGGCCCCGTCACGACGTCGATGGGGTTGGATTTCAGGTCGGCGACCGCCTCCGCCACCGTGGCGTAACGGTCGAGCAGATATTGCGGGAAAATCGCCACGGAGATGCGCGGCGTTTCACCATCATCGTCAGGATAGGTGGCGTCGACCTCCCAAAGCAGGTTGGCCACCAGGCCGGCCTCGTTCATGCCGTCGGCGGTGGAAATATCGTAGCCGGACACGATCAGGCTGCCATAGCGGCTATTCCAGGTCACCGAGCGATCTCCGGCCAGCCCGTTTCTCTCCATGCCGCGGGGAAATGCCCATAGGTTGCTGACCATGGGCAGCTTCCAGTCCATGCTGCGTCCGGTGAGGATACGATCTTGCGGGCCCTGGTAGACCACGCGCGTACAGCTTTCCGCCAGCCCCGAACCCAGAAGACCCGCCACCAGGATGAAAGCGCAGCTGAAGAACCTTATGGACATATTCAACTCCTGTCTGAATGTCATGTTCAACTCCTGCCTACCCGGTATGCAGTCGAGCCACTGCAGAAAAGCGGCCGGGTTTGATGAAAGGCTACAATAGTAGGGATCGGTTTGCCATGAGAGCCATCACCGCGACCCAGGGCCTGTTCAGCATGGAAGGCGGGGACAACGACATACCTGAAATCAGGAAGGTACGGGTAGTCACCACCATTTCCTTCCAGCCTGAAGCGCCTTGATATGGATGCCGGATTCCCAAACTTTTTTGCGCCGAGGCCTTCTTAACTGTAAGGAACCGATTCCATTTCCTGGCACGTGAGGCTCCCTTATGAAAATCCTGGTATTGGGCAGTGGCGTGATCGGTGTCACCAGCGCCTGGTATCTGGCCAGGGCAGGCCATGAGGTGACGGTGGTTGACCAGCTGGAGGCGCCGGCCATGGAGACCAGTCATGCCAATGCGGGCATGTTGTCGTTCGACCACTCCACCCCATGGGCTGCACCGGGCGTTCCCTTCAAGGCGGTCCAATGGCTGATGCAGGACCTGGCGCCCCTGTACATCAGTCCGAAGGCCCTCGACATCCGCGCACTGCGTTTTCTGTTGAGGATGCTGGGGCAGTGCAGCGCCTCGGCCTTCGAGGTGAACAAGGAACGCATGCTGCGGGTGGCCCGTTATAGCGCCGAGTGCTTCAAGCAGCTGCGGGAAGAACTGCCGCTGGACTACGATGGCCGCCAGAAGGGCACCCTGGAGCTGTTTCGCACGGAGAAGGATCTTGCCGCTGCCGCCAGCAATGTGGCCATCCTGGAGCGCCATCACATCCCCCATGCACTGCTGGACGTGGACGCCTGCATTCGCCAGGAACCGGCCCTGGCCCATGTGCGGGAAAAGATCGCCGGTGGGGTGCTTCTGCCGGGGGATGAGACCGGTGATTGCCACAAGTTCACCTGCGCCCTGGCAAAGGCCTGTGAAACCCGTGGTGTGACCTTTTTGATGAATACCCGGGTGGAGGCCATCGACACCGGCAACGGGAAGATCACCGGTATCAGAACTTCCGCCGGCACCCTGAGCGCCGACCGCTACGTGTTGGCCCTGGGGTGTGAGTCACCGAGGGTGCTGGGCGGGATCGGAATTCACGTGCCCGTTTACCCCCTCAAGGGCTACTCCCTGACCATGCCGATCCTGGATGAGGACAGGGCACCCCAATCCACGGTGATGGACCAGAAATACAAGGTGGCCGTCACCCGCTTCGACCACCGCATCCGGGTGGGCGGGGTGGCGGAGATCGCCGGGGACAAC
Organism: Ectothiorhodospira sp. BSL-9; assembly: GCF_001632845.1. NCBI lineage: Bacteria > Pseudomonadati > Pseudomonadota > Gammaproteobacteria > Chromatiales > Ectothiorhodospiraceae > Ectothiorhodospira > Ectothiorhodospira sp. BSL-9. The sequence continues at coordinate 1,436,813 of NZ_CP011994.1, forward strand.
AAGGACCTGCCGCCACAACGCCGCGCGGCCATCGAGTACGTGGTGCGGGATCTATTCCCCGGCGGTGGCGCGGTGGAGGCGGCGGAGTTCTGGGCCGGGCTGCGGCCCATGACCCCGGACAGCGTGCCCATCCTGGGCAGTACACGTTACGACAATCTGTTCCTGAACATCGGTCACGGGACGCTGGGCTGGACCATGTCCCTGGGCTCGTCAAGATTCGTGGCTGATCTGGTCGGCGGCCATTCCACGGATATCGATCCCGACGGCCTGGGCCTGGACCGCTACGCCTGAGCAGGGTATAGCAAGCGTTCCACATCCTCGGCCGGCACCGGCCGACTATACAGATAGCCTTGTCCTTGCACGCAGCCATGATCCAGCAGGAAGTCCCGCTGCACGGTGTTCTCGATGCCCTCGGCAATGACCTTCAATCCCAGGGTCTCGCCCAGGCCGATGATGGCCCGGATGATGGCGGCATCCTCGGGGTGATTGGCGGGGTCTTCCTTCATCTCGGAGACGAAGGATTGATCGATCTTGATGGCGTGCACCGGCAGGCGCTTGAGATAGTTCAGGGAGGAATAGGCGGTGCCGAAATCATCAATGGAGATGCGCACACCATGGGTGTTGAGTTCGGTCAGGGTGCGTATGGTCTGTTCAATGGAGCTCATCGCCGCGCTTTCGGTGATCTCGATTTCCAGATCGCTCGCCTCCAGGCCGGTATCGGCCAGCACCCCTAGAATGCGTTCAACCAGGTCCGGCTCCCGCAGTTCCCGTGCCGACAGGTTTACCGCCACCGTCACGGTCGGCACGTTCCGGGCCTTCCAGGCGCGAATCTGCTCGCAGGCCTGTCGCAGCACCTCCGGCCCCAGTGAGAGAATGAAGCCGGTCTCCTCCGCCAGGGGAATGAAACGACCCGGAGAGATCATGCCCCATTGGGGGTGACGCCAGCGCACCAGGGCTTCCAGGCTGAGCACGCGCCCGCTGGCCAGGTCCACCCGGGGCTGATAGACGAGATGGAATTCGTCTCTCTCCAGTGCCTGGCGCATGGCCTGGTCCAGTTCCATGCGTTCCTGTAGTGCCGCATCCATCTCCGGGGTGTAGAAATGGTAGCAACGCCGCCCCTCGGCCTTGGCGCGATACATGGCGGCGTCGGCATGACGTATCAAGTCCTCCGGCCGGTCGCTGTCGCCGGGGTAGGCAGAAATGCCGATACTGACCGTCACGGACACCTGCTGGCTCGACAGGGGGATGGGTTGGCTCAGGACCTTCTGGATCTTCTCGAGTACGGGGATGGCGTCCTCCGCATGAGAAAGTTTGGGCAGCAGCAGGATGAACGAGTCCCCACCGAAACGGGCCACCGTATCCCCCTCGCGCAACAGGCCGCGCAGGCGATGCGCCACCTGGATCAGCAACTGGTCGCCCAGGTCGTGCCCCAGTGAGTCATTGATGACCTTGAAATCATCCAGGTCGATGAACATCACCGCCAGGGCATGTTCATCGCGGCGGGCCTGTGCCACTGCCTGACCGATTCTATCCAGTATGAGGCTGCGATTGGGCAGGCCCGTCAACGGATCGTGGAAGGCGAGGTATTCCAGGCGCTCGTTCAGGGCTCGCTTGTCGGAGATGTCCTCGGCCAGCTTGATGTAGTGAGTGACTTCACCCCGTGCATTGCGGATCGGTGAGATCCGGGCCCGTTCCCAGTACGGCTCGCCGGACCGCTTGCGGTTGTGGAACTCGCCCTCCCAGGTTTCGCCGCTGCGGATGGTTTCCCACAGCTGGTGAAATTTTGCGGTGTCTTTCTCGCCGTAGCGCAACATCCCCGCACGCTGACCCAGTACCTCCTCGCGGGAAAAGCCGGTGTTGTCGCAGAAACGTTGATTCACATACTCGATCACGCTGTCGGTGTTGGTGAGTATCATGACACTGGGACTTTGCTCCACCGCGTAGGCCAGTCGCTCGCTTTGCTCTTCGGCCAGCTTGCGCTCGGTAACATCCACGGTGGACCCCAGGATCTTGCTCAGGCATCCGTCCGGGCCGTAAACGGCGGAGGCTTGATGCAGGATCCATCGCCAGCCACCAGCCTGGTGGCGCATGCGCACCTCGATACGAAATCGCCCCTTGGGCTGGCGTGTGTATTGCTCGAACAGCCGAATATCCTCATCCCGCTCGTCGGGGTGGATCAACGAACGCCAGGCCTCCATATCATTGTGCAGTTGGTGATCCAGGTAACCCAGTTGCCCCTTGAGTTCACGGGACAACATCACGCTTCCGTCGGGCCTCCACTCGAACAAGCCCACGTTGCCGCCTTGCACGGCCTCCCATAGCCATTCCTGCTCCTGGAGTCGGGCCGCCATGTTCATGTCCATGCAATAGAGGCGTGAGCCATCTTCGGCATGGGGCACCACCACATGGCAGGAGAGGACCTTGACGGGGTAGCCTTCGCGATGACGCAGGATCAGCATCTCCGAGGGCGGCAGGTGAACGCCATCACGCACCTGCTGCATGCGCTGGTGAAAGACCTCCAGATCTTCCGGGGGAATGATGAGATCTGCCAGGTTGGCACCCAGGGCCTCATGGGCGGGGTAGCCATACAGATGCTCGCTGGCGGGGTTCCAGTAAACCACGGTTCCATCCAGCCGATACCCCTGGATCGAGATGTCGGGTACGGTGTCCAGGAGTTGCGTCAGGGCCGCTTCATCGTGCCGACGCGATTCGTCCACCGCTCCCTCCCGAGCAGCCTCATCCGAGGCTCCCGGCGAAGGGTTTTTGTCCTCTTGCATGCGAGTAATCCAGTCGCAGTTGATGTATCGCAAGGGTAGCATGGCACCCTTGTCTAGAATTCCGACACTCTATCAATACTTTTTTGGCTATTCTATTTTCACGGTAGCTTGGGTGGCCGATCGGAAGTCGTGCACGCAGGTGGGGCGGTGAGAGGCCGGCGCCAAGCGAACAGGCGTCATGGTCGCCAGCGGTGAGGCCTGTTGGCAATATGCGTCATGTCCCCGGTGATGGGAGCCATGACCCTGGAGGGGTTCAGTGTTTTTTCAACGATTTCGATTGACGCCCAAGCTGCTGATTCTGCTCGGTATACCCATGGTGCTGGCGCTGGTTGTGGTGGCCCTCATTGTTATCGCGCAGGTTAACCACCGGGTGGTGGGGTTGATGCACGACGCCGCTCAGAATCGGGCCAGCGCGGGCTCGGATAGCGTGGGATGGTGGCTGGAGTCGCACATGGGGGTGGTGCGCACCCTGGCGCAGACCCGGGTGCTGGCCTCAGGCAATACCGAGAGCATCTCGGGCGTCCTTCAGCACTTTGGTCAGCGCATGAGCGATGAATACGAAGTGCTGTTCTTCGCCGACGTCGATGGCGAAGCCTACTACCACAATGAACACCGCTCGAACTTGGCCGATCGGGGCTATTTCCGGCGTATCGTCCGGGATCAGGCGGACGTGTCCGTGGTCACCGATCCTGTCTACTCGCGCAGTACGGGAAATCCCATCACCGTACTCGCCCACGCCGTGGAAAATGCGCGAGGTGAAGTGCTGGGGGTGTTGGCCGCCACCGTGACCCTGGACACCCTGTCCCGCATTGTCGGGCAGGTCATCGACCAACCCGGGGCCATGGCCTGGGTTCTGGATTCTGGCGGCATGACCATCGCCCATCCGGATTCCGGGCGACTCATGTCGGAAAATGCCCTTGATGTGACCAATCAGGAGTATGCCGCCATTGCCCGGCGCATGGTGGCTGGTGATCAAGGTATTGGGGAGTACGTGGATGATCAGGGACGCGCGTTCAATGTGGCGTACCAGCCCATTCCCGATACGCCGGGCTGGTCCCTGGCGGTCGCCATCCCAACGGACCATTTGCTGGCGACAGCGCGCGAACTGCGGACAACGCTGATCGTCGTCTTCGGGATCACCCTCTTGTTGCTGGCCGGGATCATCATTTGGGTGGCCCGCATGATCGTGCGCCCGGTGCGTGAAACACGCCAGGCGCTGGACGATATTGCTGCCGGGGATGGTGATCTCACCCAGCGGCTCAATGAGGATCGCCATGACGAGTTCGGGGATCTGGCGCGCAGTTTCAACGCCTTTGTCGATGGTGTTCACACTCTCGTGAGGCAGGTCTCGGAGGCGGCCAGTCAGCTGTCGGCGGCAGCCGAGCAATTGTCCGTGTCCAGCCGCCAGGCCAGTGAGCAGGTTCAACAGCAGCAATCCGAGACCGAGCAGGTGGCGACCGCGATGACACAAATGGCGGCCACCGTGACCCAGGTGGCCGGTAACGCCAGCCAGGCCGCCGATGCCGCTGCCGAATCGGACCGCGCGGCCCATGCGGGTGCCGATGTGGTGCAACTCACCTCGCGGGAGGTGGGCGAGCTGGCCGAAGAGGTGCAGAGCGCGGTGTCCGTGATCAACCGCCTGCAGGGCGATGCCGAGAGCATTGGGACGGTGCTGGAGGTGATCCGTGGCATTGCCGAGCAGACCAACCTGCTGGCCCTCAATGCCGCCATCGAGGCTGCACGTGCCGGCGAGGCAGGTAGGGGGTTTGCGGTGGTGGCCGACGAGGTGCGCACCCTGGCCACCCGCACGCAGAGTTCCACCCAGGAGATCCGGGCCATCATCGAGAAACTGCAGGGCGCCGCCAATGATGCGGTCAAGGTCATGGATGCCGGGCATGCCAAGGCCACCGACGGCGTGTCCTCCGCCGAACGGGCCGCCAGGGCCCTGGAGGACATCACCCGCGGTATCAGTACCATCAATGACATGAACACCCAGATCGCCAGTGCCGCAGAGGAGCAGTCAGCCGTAGCAGAGGATGTGCACCGCTCCCTGACGCGAATCAGCAGCGGCGTGGAACAGGCTGCCAATGGTTCCACGCAAATTGCAGCGGCCAGCGACGAGTTGGCGCGACTGGCGGCTGATCTTCAGACGCGGGTGGGGCGTTTCAAGGTATGACTTTGGGAGGCGTGTCTGTAGCCTCCAGATAAAGCTGGAAGCTCATTCATCGTGTACCGGTTTGCAGCCGGCCCTTGCCGGGGGGCGGTACGATCAGGAATCTTCGGGGTGCAGGTTTTTCGACTGCAAGAGCAATTGCTCTGCCTCCTTGGCTGGCACCGGTCGGCTGAACAGGTAGCCTTGCCCCTGCACGCAGCCATGGTTCAGTCATGGCCTTACCGTTTGGAGTTGATGGCAGTGCAGGGCGGCTGCGGGAATGCTGCTGCGGCCGGTCTCTGGCAAGATAGGCCCCTCCGAGGTCAAGGAATCCAGAACGCGACATGGCGCACCTGTTACGCATCGTGATGATTCACGGCCATCTTGAGGGGGTGGTCGAGCTGAATGTGGACGGCCACACCAATATCTGCGGCACCAATGCCTCGGGCAAGACCACCCTGCAGCGGCTGGTGCCGGTGTTCTACGGCGAGTTGCCCAACAAGGTGGTGCCCAGGACGCGGCAGAAGTTCGACCAATTCTACCTGCCGCACCGCAACAGCTACCTGGTCTACGAATACCGGCGCGAGGCGGGCGACGTGTGTCAGGCGGTCCTCACGCGCAAGAGCGACGGCGGCGTGGAATATCGCTTTGTCAGTGCCCCCTATCGCCCCGAAGACTATCTGGTCACGGGCGAGGGCGGTGTGACGGCGCTGGACTATGCCCAGTGGGCCAACGGGCTGCGCCGCCAGGGTGTTGAGGTATCCCAGAAAATCGGCGCCAGCTCCGAATATCGCGCGGTGATCCAGAACGACTTCACCCAGCAATACGGCAACAGCCGCGAGGCATTGCGTCTGCGTCAGATGGCGGCCCGTTTCAGCCTGGTACGCCCGGCACATCGCATCCGTCATATGGAAAAGCTGGTCTCTGCGGTGCATGCCAAGGAGGGCAAGATGGACACCCTCAAGACCATGCTGGCGGCCATCTTCGAGGAGGATGGCGTCGAGTTGCCGGTCACCCGTATCCGCAACACCAAGGCGCGGGAGTGGATCGCCCGCATGCGCCAGTCCATGCGCCTGGCGCCGCTCCAGCGTGCCCTGGAAGACCTGCAGCGCCTCGACCGCGAGATTGCCGAGCTGGAGACTTCACTGTGTCAGTTTCACCCCCGGCTCCAGGCCGACCACCACCATGCCCAGCGGGCCTGGGCCGACCTCGAGGCCCGGCTCAATGAGCTTCGGCGTGACTTCCGGGCTCGCGAGCAGGCCCATGAGGAGGCGCGCGGCACCCTCGACGACCGGATCAGCGCGCTGGACAGCGAACTGAAGCGGACTCGCCTTGAACTCGATGACCTGCAGCGCCGGTTCGAGGCCTTCAAGGAGGCCGATATGCCCGGTCTTGAGCGCGACCTCCAGAGTCTGCCTCAGTGGCGCGAGGAGTTGCAGCAACTGCGCGATCACCTGGAACTGATGCAGCAGGCGGCCCAGGAGAGCAAGGCACGCCTGAATGCCCGGCTGGTGGAACTGGGTGATCTGCTGGAGCGCCGCAGCGAGGAAACCCAGGCGCGCATCGATGCCCTCGACAAGGAGAAGGACGCCTGCCGCGAGGCCCGGAGTGAACAGGAACAGCATCTGGAAGCGGACCATCAGGGCCGCCGAAAGGCACTGGACGATGATTACCGCAGTCGCCTGGATGAGGGCGCCAACCGGCTTGCCGAACTCAAGGCCCGGCTGGCTCATGACGGCCAGACCACCGAGGAAGCCCACGAGGCCCGGCAGGCCCAGGCCCGGGTCGATCAGGCTCAGGGCGAACAAAGCGCCGCCGTCGCCGCGACGGAGGCGGTGCGTGGCGAACTCGACGAGCGCAAGCGTGAACGCGAGACTGCGGAGCGTGATCTGGAGCATGCCCGTCAGCAGCGTTCCCGGGCCGAGGCGCGCCTTGATGCACTGCTGATCCAGCGTGACCCCGCCCAGGGCAGCCTGCGGCACTTCCTGCGTCATCATCGTCCGGGCTGGGAACAGAGCCTGGGCAAGGTGATCGCGCCGGAACTGCTGCAGCGTCGCGATCTGGCCCCGCAGTTCAACGACGATGCCAGTGACGATCTTTATGGGTTGGTGGTGGACCTCGCAGCCATCGCCCTGCCTGATCATGCCCAGGACGAGGCCACCCTGCTGGCCGGGATCGAGGCTGCCCAGCAGGCGCTGGACCAGGCCCGGAAGACCGAAGAGGCCGCCGAGAAGGCGCTCAAGGCCCGCCACGACAAGGTGCAGGAGGCCGCCGGCCGGCTGGATGGTGCCCGTGCGACCCAGCGCCGCGCCGCCGAAGAAGTGGACTACGCCCTGCAGGCCCGCAGCCAGTGCCGGGAGCGTCACGAGGCCGCTCGCCAGGCACGCCAGGCCGCCTGCCGTGAGGCGCTCAATGAGCAGGAGGCTCAGCAGCAGGCGCTGAATCATGAGCGGGAACAGGCCCTGGAGGCACTGGCCGGTACGCACCGCGCCCAGCGCCAGGCCTTGAACGACGAATTCAAGGGGCGGCTGGCCGGTCTGGATGAGCAGATTGCCCAGTATCGTGGCCAGTTAACCGGATTCAGGGAGGAGAACCGCCGTCAGCGCGAGGAACTTGAGGCTGCCTTCGAGCGCGAACTGGCCGAGCAGGGTGTGGACACCGTTAGCCTGAACCAGACCCGCTCACGCCTGGAGGCCCTGGAGCAGCGCATTCGCCAGACCGAGCGGCGTCGCGAGGAGCTCGAAGCCTACACGCGCTTCATGCGGGTGGAGTGGGGTGAGCGCAAGCCGCAGTTGGTGGCGCGGGAGGCTGAACTGGGCGGTGAGCATCAGACCGCTGTGCGCGAGCGCGAGCATCTCAAGCAGCAGTTCGACACCGCGCGCCGGGAGTACCGTGAGGCGGTCGCCGATCTGGAGAAGCAGCGCAGCGCTGAACAGCAGTTGATCGACACCCTCGCGCCGTTGCTCACCCGGCTGGATGCACTGCATCTGGAACAGGTCCCGGACTCCCAGGGCGAGGCCCCGGGGGATGCCAGCGAACGCATTGAGCGCGTCCGCCAGGCGCTGACCGACCATGCCCGCACCCAGGATGAGCTGCGCCGTGGCTGCGAGAAGATGGAGTCCGACCTGATCAAGGGCGCCAGTACCGATTTCCACGAGACCCTGGAGGCGGAGCGCAAACGGCTTGAAGACAGCAGCCCCCGCCGTCTGCTGGGTGTACTGGCCGGCATGCTCCAGTTGCTGGAGGGGCGGCAGGAGCAACTCCAGCAGGAAGGACGCAACCTGGGCGACGATCTGGACAAGTTCTTCACCGTGTTCCGCGATCTCAACCGGCGCATCAACGCCCAGAGCCGGCGCCTCTCCGATGAAGTGGCGGATGATCTCAAGCTGGAGGGCATTGGTCGTGCAGAGGTGAAGATCCAGTCCACCATCGATGAGCTGGGTTTCTGGGAGCCGCTCAAGCGCTTCACCCAGCACTACCGCGACTGGCGCGACTCCGGCCAGCCGCTGCCCGGTGATGACTACCTGGACGCCCTGGCCGACGTGGTGGAGCTGTTGCGCAGTGACCAGCAGTACAGCTTCGAGAGCCTGCTGCGCCTGGAACTGCATCTGAACGAGGGGGGAACGGATCTCGTGATCAAGAGCGACCGCCAGTTGCTGGAGTCCTCCAGTCACGGCATGGCCTACCTGATCCTGTGCAAGTTCCTGCTGGCCTTCACCCGGTTGCTGCGCGGTGAGGCCCAGGTGGCCATTCACTGGCCCATCGACGAGATCGGCACCCTGGCCTATCACAACGTGGAGAAGGTCTTTGATGCCTGCGACAATAACCGCATCCATATCGTCGGCGCCTTCCCCAACCCGGAGTCGGACGTGCTGCTGCTCTTTCGCAACCGCTACCTGATCGACCGTGACGAGGCTGACCCGGCCAAACGCCGGCTCAAGCGCATCGAACCGCGCCTGAGCCGTCTGTCCCAGCGCCTGCAGGCCCGCGCCGAGGAGGTGTCCCCATGATCGAGCACGGCCCCCTGCTGGAGCGCCTGCTGGCCGGCGACTTCATCTGCGCGGTGAGCGACGAGGCCGCCTTTCGCCACCTGCAGGACGAGACGATTCGCGAACAGATGGATGACTATCTGCGCCCGCTCAACCGTCGCCTGGCCACCAACACCGATGGGAATGTCTACTTCCTGGCCTGGCTGCGGCTCGACGAGGCCGCCCGGGAGCAGCTCTCGCGCCAGCTTGGCGACACGCTGGGCAGCCTGATGCCGATGCTGGAGTGGTTGCAGCTGGTGCAGGAGGCGTTGGGCCGCGATGGCCTGGCGGCACCCGGTGACGTGCTCAAGCCCGCCGACTTCAGCTCCCGTTGCGAAGACCATCAGGGCCTGCGTGAGCGCCTGGAGCGGCTGGCCTCCGATCCCTTCTTCGGCTCCCAGAGCGACCAGCTGGACGCCCAGCTCAAGCAGGTCTTCAAGCGCCTCAAGGAGCATGGTTACCTGCAGCAGCCCCACGCCGATCGCCAGTACTACGTGGTGACAGGCAAGATCGACTACCTGATCGACCTGGTGCGATTCATCCGTGATGAGGAGAATTTGCCCATTGAAGATCAGGCGCCCACTCAGCAGAGCCTGCTATGAGCGGCAACGACCCCCACGCCCTGGAGAGCCGCCTGATCAGCGCCGGGGTGGAGCGCCTGGCGCTGCTGGGCAAGCATGCCGAGACGCTGATGGCCGGCTACGCCTGCGACGAGGTGCCTCTGGAGGGGCTGAGCACCACTGCGCTGAACCGCCTGCTGGCGGCCCGCATCCTGTGGCGGCCCGACGAGCAAAGCGGCGTCAAGCTGGCCCCCAAGGTGCGTGAGCTGATCGCCGAGATGCTGGCCGACGAGACCCGCCGCCACGTGAATGCCGATGTGGCCGAGACGCTCGAACTGGTGCGCACCCTGGTGCAGAGCTACCGCGAAGCCCGTGATGCCGGCGAGTACTGGCGCCAGGAGCAGCAACTCCTGCGTCTGCGCCAGGAGGTGGATGATCTCAATGGCCGCTTCGCCGACGCCATCGACAGCCTGTGGCGGCGGCTCAACAGCGACTTCGGCTTCGTCAGTCGCCTGGGCGACAAGGTCCGCGAGAACGAGCGTGCCCAGAAACAGATCGTGCGCCTGCTGGACGGCCTGGAACTGATCGACTTCAACGAACTCATTGAGTTGGTGGGCAGCGATGGCGCCCTGCGCAAGCTGCTGGTCAGCGGCCTGCAGCAGCAACTCACCCACCACTACACCAGCCTGCGGGAGGTGCAGCGGCGGCTCATCGAACTGATGGCCCGCTTCCGTCAACAGCAGTCGCGCAGCCGTCTGGTGGCCGGCATGGTGGGCTTCCTGCGCGAGCACCCCAACTTCGTGCCTGGCAACTACGCCATGCGCAGCGAAGTGCCGGAACTGATCAACCGGGCGGCCCCCATCATGCCCGCGGGTGCCGTGGCCCTGGACCACGATGCCGATGCCCGTCTGGTGGCCGAATTGCTGCATCGCCTGCCTCGGCCTGCATCACGTCCCGAGCCGGTCACAGCCGCCGGTGCCGCCGAGTTGCCCGAGGACACCCTGGTGGCCGCGCGCCAGCAGGCGCTCAAGGAAGATGTGGAGGGGTTTTATCTGACGGTGGTGGATCACGACGGCGAGGGGCTCAGTGCCCTGGAATATCTGCAGGGCAGCGATCTGGAGTGGGATGAGGAGATCTGGCTCTTCCAGGTGATCTCCGAGTATCAGGGCCTGCCCCGAAGCGAGCAGCGCGCCTTCCGGCTGCGTCAGGTGGAAACCCAGGCCAGCCCCTTTAATCATCTTTACCTGATCCACGACGTCCAGTTGCAATTGGCGCCGCCGGCATGAGCCTGTCACCGGGTGCCTACAGGCTGCTGCGTGAGGTGCGCAAGAAGCTGCTCCACGAGCCCTGCGTGGCTAAATCCCGCGGTGGCAAGGTCATGGCGGAGATCGAGGCCTGGTGCCATGAGCACGACATGGTGCTGGGCATGCGCTGCTCCACCCGTACCTTGCGCTTCGACCGCGAACTGCTGGCGCAGATCGACACCACCCTGGTGGCTTCGGGGCTGCCGTCCATCGATGCCAACCTCAGCGGCCTCACCACCGCCGAACAGGCTCGCCACGGCAGCCGCGAGGAGAAGGGGGTGCGGGAGAACCCGCGGGACCATCGCGTGCTGGCCAGCCTGCCCGCCGGTGCAGCGCGGCCCGGCATCGCCGCGACGCCCCGCCATGTCCATGATCTGGACTGGCGGCAGATCCAACTGTCTGCCTTTGACGTGCTGGTTCAGGTGGAAAACCTGGACAGCTTCTACGGCCTGGCGCCCGATCTTCCGGCGCTGGCTTCGTGGTCTTGTCCGCTGCTGCTCTATCGTGGGGACAGCCACTATGGTGGAGGTTTTGGCAGGCTGTCCCAGGCCTGGGCGAGCACAGCCAGGCCGCATGTCTACTTTGGCGACTTCGATGCCGCCGGTATTCGCAACGCCCTGAGCAGCGGCGCAACCGACCTGCTGCTGCCACCCATCGCCTGGCTGGGCGAGCGCGCCACCTCCGGGCACCTGCCGGCAGAGCAGCACCACTACCAGGCGGCGCTGCATGACATCGAGGCCAGTCTGCCCGCGGAACACCCCTTCAGAGACCATCTGGCCATCCTGCTCGGGCAGCAGCGCGGCCTGCGTCAGCAGTGGTTCGGTGAGCAGCTGGTGATCGTGCCGCTGGGCGCGATTCGATCCGGCTAGCCTGCGGGCTGTTTCAATCGGACGCCCAATCTCTTGATTATCATATCCATATTCCACGATGATTGTGGACTGCCCGCCTTTATGCGGCTACCCATGCCCCGCAACCCCGGTACCCTGGATGATCAAGCTTCGAACCTACGTCTTCATGGACTCGCTGCAGCCGCAGCTTGCGGAATATCTGGCCACTGTATCCCAGGGGTTTCTACCGGTGCCGGGGGACGCCTGCCTGTGGATCGAGGTGTCGCCGGGGATGGCCATACACAGGCTGACCGACATGGCCTTGAAGGCAACCCGGGTGCGTCTGGCGCAGCAGGTGGTGGAGCGTGCCTATGGATCCATGGTCATTCACCAGCGGGATCAAAGCGATGTGCGCGAGGCCGGGCGGATGCTGCTCTCCCGGCTGGGTGCCCGCCAGGAGGACCGGGAGAGCTGCCAGGTGGCCTGGCAGGAAGTGATTCGCGGCATCACGCCGGATCACAGCGTGCTCATCAACCGACAGAACCGTCGCGGCTCCATGATCCTGCCCGGCCAGAGCATGTTCATCCTGGAAACCCAGCCTGCAGGCTACGTGGTGTATGCCGCCAACCAGGCCGAGAAGGCGGCCCGCATTAACCTGATCGATGTGCGCGCCGTGGGCGCCTTTGGCAGGCTTACACTGTCGGGCAGTGAGGCGGATGTGGATGAGGCCGCACAGGCGGCCCTGGCGGCCATCGAAAACCCCGCCGGGATCTGAATCCAGCGACGCCATCAGCAGAGGGGGCTTGGTCATGCATCGTCGGGAATTGCTGGGACTCCTGTCCCGCCATCAAACGCGCTTCATCGAGGAGTCGGCCCATCTGGATCGGGCCCGCGCCTTTGTGGATGCCCACGAGGATTGCTTCCACTGTGATCTCTGGCCGGGGCATGTGACCGGCTCGGCCTGGGTGGTCAGCCCCGACCGGCGCCAGGTGCTGCTGATGCACCATCGCAAGCACGGGCAATGGTTCCAGCCCGGCGGCCATGCCGATGGTGACGCCGATATCCTGCGGGTGGCCCTGCGTGAGACATCCGAAGAGACGGGCGTCGACCCTGCCCACATTCGCCTGGTGAGCGAGGGGATCTTCGATCTCGATATTCATGTGATCCCTGCCAGTCCCCGCGGCCCAAGGCATGAACACTTCGATGTGCGGTTTCTGGTGGAGATGGACGATGACATGCCCATCCCCGGCAATGACGAGTCCCACCAGGTCATCTGGGTGCCGTTGATGCACGTCTCCCGTTACAACAACAACCGCTCCACCTATCGCATGGTGGAAAAGACCCGGCGACTGCGCAGCTTGCTGGACGCCTGTGCCTGACGACGCTCAGAGCGGCAGACGCAGGGCAGAGAGCCGCCACCAGAACAGATTCTGGCGATGCAGCACCATGTCCACGGCTTCGCCGTTGTCTGCGGCGATTCTGATCACGAAACGGTCGAAGGCCTCATAGCGCAGGGACACCTGCACATCGTCCCGGGCCTCCAGCCCCACACCATCCGTGCCATCGGTCACGGGCATGTAGCCACGCAGGATGGCTGCCAGGGAGGCGGGGGAGATCACGGCATCCACCAGCGGCCTGAGCAGGGCGTCGGCCACGGCCAGGCCCATGGCGCCAAACGGGCTGTCCCGCATGGCCCGGTTGAGTTCACCGGACAGGGAATCGCTCAAGCTCTCGCGCACGTCCTCGCGCACGGCGGGGAAATCCACATAGCGCGACAGGCGCTCGGTATCCCGGGCCTCGGCTGCTTCCCGCATCTGATCCACGGCATGGTAGGGGGAGTAAAACACACCGATGACCATGGCCAGCAGGCCCAGGACGATCAGGGGTTTGATGAGCATCTTCATGGTGGTGAGGGTCCGAGAGGTTGCGGCAGTGATGATCGGCGCCCGGGTTGCCGCAAGCGGGATGGGTCGCAGCGCACGGTGTGATTCAGTGGGCGGTATTGTCCGGATTCGCGCGGGGCTGTCAAAGCCTGCGGCCCCGTTCAGGGCACGGCATGTTCAATAGATGGCGCCGCCGGATTCCACATAGGCCTGTAGTATCTGGGTGGCCTCGGGCCGTAACACGTCCCGTTGTACCTGGATGCCGCGCCTGGTGAGGGTTTCAGCCCAGTGGTCGGGCTTGGCCCCTTCGTCAAACCCGATCTCGCGCACATCCTCGTCCCGTGCGCCGCAGACCACCCGGGACACCCCGGACCAGGGGATGGCGCCCAGGCACATGGCACAGGGTTCAGCGGAGGTGACCAGGGTATGGTGCAGGCGACCGCCATCGCTCAGGTCGTGATTATCGAGGCGTTTTTGTGCCAGGGCCATGGCGACCATCTCCGCGTGGAGGATGGAGCAGCGGGAGCTGGTTACAAGGTTCAGTCCTGGCGCCACCAGTTGCCCGTCGGCATCAAACACCGCCGCCCCGAACGGTCCGCCACTGCCCTGAGTCACGTTCTCCCTGGCCAGCGAGATCACGAAGCGCATCTGTGCCTCATCCCCATGCAATGGCACCCAGTCACCGCTGAGCTTCTCCAATAGCCAATCCGGCAACCGTATCTTCAGCTCTGGCATGTCCATGGCGATCTCAAGACCCGTGCAGTGCATCTGAGTGGATATCATGCCTCATCCGGGCCACGGCGAACACCGGCCGCCTCTCCGCGACCGATCCGTCCGCAGGGGACTCATGTGTCCAGGTTTTCCGTACTTTGATCCTTGGCGATTCGACGCGGCTTGATCAGGTTGTCCCACCAGGGACGCAAAGCCTTCACCCCCGGCCCAGTGCGCTCCCAACGCCCATCGGGGTGACGGACCCAGTTGGGTTGGTCGGGGAGCTTTGCTGGGTCGAGGCGGTACCAGCGCCAGCCTTCTACGCGGCGCATTAGGTCCCAGTTGCCGGAGTAATGCTTATCGCAAAGCTCGTGGTCAGCTCTCGCCACCTCCGCAGCTGGACCTTCAGTCGTACTGTCTTTCATGAATGCGACAATGTAGCGGTAGATCGCCTCCGCTTCAGTAGTATTCCATAGGCTAAATTGTTTGCCGTCTAGATCCATAAGTTTGTGAGCTTTCGGCGAGGGTGGTGCGCCATCTTTAATCAAATCATGAGGGGGGCGGACTAACGCCACCTTAGTATTGCAATAGGAGTGAGGTCGGTAAATGTGATTTTCATCATAGATTAGATAGGAAGAGTCTATCCAGGTTAATGAGTCTATGTTGTTTCGCATTCTCTGGGTGAAGTAAACAATTTGTCGCTCTCTGTCAAATACGACAAATCGGTTTGCTGGCAAAGCTCCTGATAGCCAGAAAATTAAGATGCCTATCGGTATTGCAAAAATGGATAATATCGCGATAGCGATTGATTCGTGTTGTTTTATTACAACTAGAAGGGTGAAAGCTATTACTGACATGCCTAACCCTAGAGTGCCGATCGTCGTGGCAAGAGAGTGGTAGCCATAAGTAAGAATATTAGATTCCTGCCATGAAGGGCCAGGCCAATAATGTTCTCGTTCTGTCTTTTTGCCGTAATGTGTGGTTTGGAATGGTGGTTGGGTATTGTCTTGGGAAAGGGCCACCTTGCTTCGCTCAAATAGTTCACGGAAAGGGGATGCTACCCATGCGCGTGCGACTGCCATAACAGAAGTTCTCCATTCGCTAATACGATGTTGATTATCTCTAGTTTGTCTTTGCGCTAGTGTTTATTGTTGGGGTCTGCTCAACTGTAGGTCTCCAAGTTGACTGTATGCGTACATACTCTTTTTCACTTAGCTTGTTGTTTCGTGAATCGCGGCTAGGCCACGAGGCTCGTCTTTCGATTTTGAAGTCCGGGTCATTCCGGTTTGGGCGTAGGACGATTGTCGTGGTTACGCCTGCCACTATTTCTCGGATGGTTGTCTTGTGGAATAGGCGAATTTTAACCGGAGCCCCGTGGTCGTTCGTTTCTATAATCATCATTTCTTCGATTCGAATTTGCGAGCCGGAAGATCTGAGTAAGATTTCAACCTCTATGATACCTTTGAGTGAGGCGATTTCGGTTAGCTGGATATTGACTTCAACGAGTACCGGTGAGTTAGGTTCGCGTAGTTGTATGCCTGTATGGGTTTGCGTGTTGTAAGGGTTTTTTTGCGTTGTGAGGTCATGCATGATTATTTGCGCAGTGATCTCATGGATGATGGAGATCATCTTTTTCAGCTGATCTTCTGGCGTGGAAACGGGGTGTTCAGGAGGTTTCGTTTCTTTTATGGCTAATTTTCCAAACTGAGATTGGAATAGGGTTTGGGCGAGCTTCGTTCGGTCTTGATTCGCAACAATAAGGTTTCCCGTCGTGCCAAGAAGTAAAGCGAACAGTGCGCTAAATCCAAGGATGTTGGCGCCTAATACGGCAACACCGGAAGCTACTATTAGTGAGCCCCCTAGTATGACTCCTTTGTTGTTGTTGGTTAGTCCATTAAATATATAGGCGGCACCAGCTCCAAGATCCATTAATCCAGAAAATCTCGTGAGCGTTATCAGTATGGTCTGTTGTCCTGAGGCTTTATAATTTCGTTGGCGCCGTTTGTGCGCATTATGGTTTGATATGCTTGAGTGCAGTCGTTCTGTTGAGAGTGCGTGCGAGTAACGATTTTGGTTCTGTTGAGTGATTTTGGGTGCGCCATATTGTGGGAGTATCGACTGTCGAGTATTTGACCAGAACCTAAACTCGGACAGCCCGAAAGCGGCTACCGTGCTAAATAGAGAGGCTAGCTGCAGGTTATGTGCAGCCGCTTGTGACCGCCCCATTTCCCCAAGGGCGATTCCAAGATTAAAAAGTAGCAAAGGCCCTAAAATTGCTCCATAAGCCATTCGGTAGGAGGGGGTGTTGCGGATCATTTGACTTAGGTCACCAAGACTATAGGCGCCAGTTGGCATTAGAACAGGTACATTTGTTTGGTGGAGTTCTTTATGGATACCTATAAATTCAGATTGCCGGAGTTGGAAGCCTCGAGCAGGAGGATTATCGAAGGTGAATCCTAAGAAGTGCGATAGCGGTAAGTGCTGGATATGGAGTTCGATGCCCGCAATTCGGTGTGCCATAGTTGCGACATGACTCAAGCTATGTCTTATGTGCTGGGGTTGTTCGTTCATCGCCGCCTCCGCCAACGCATCGATCAACCGATTCAACGCGTCCGGCGCAAACGTGGCCAGCTGCAGCCGGTCTATCTCCAGTAGCGGCTTCATGCGGGGTTCGGTGGTTTCCAGCCATTGGTTGCCGGTGGACCAGTCGATGAGGGTCTGGCGGGTTTCCGGGTCGTCGTTACCCAGGACGGGGAGGGTGTTGGTGTCCGGGTCGAGAAAGCACCTGAGGTAGGGCAGGGAGGTTTCGCTGTCCAGATCGCGGATGCAGTGGATCCACTGCAGCAGACCGAAGACCCGATCGTCCGGGCAGGGGCTCTTGGTGTAGTCCTCCAGGGCATGGGCGTAGTGGGGGGATTGCAGCAGCGACAGCAGATCCCGGTTCAGGGCCTGGAAACGACTGGCCGCCTCTTTCACCTTCTGGTCCCAGGCATTGAGCGTACGGTTCATGCGGGGCACGTCCACCTGGCGCTGCAGGTCGGGCTGAACCTGTATGAGACGCTGGATCAGGGTGCCCAGGGCGCGTTCACCATCGATGGCCGATTGTTCGGCCTCGGCCAGATCTTCCAGGCAGGCGTCCATGGACTGGCGCAGATCCCGGGCTTGTTGCAGTGGGTCGGGGAGGAGCGCGGTGATGAGGCCGTTCACATCCCGCAGTTCCAGGGCCTCGCCGCGCTCGGGTTGCGAGGCTAGAAGAGGGCGGGGGCGGCCGCCGGGCTGACCGGCGCGACCGAGGCGTCCCATGCGCACTGCTTCGCGCCCCAGGTTCAGTGGGGTGCAACGGGCATCCCGCTCGCTGGAGGAGGGCGGGGGCACCCTCCTGGGATCATCCGGTGCCAGGCCGCCGAAACCCTCGATCCGCGCCCAGGTCCACTGCGGCTCACTCAGCGCCAGTTGGTAATCGAACACCTTCCCGTCAATACGATGCGGGAACAGCAGGCGCGCTCCCACGGGGCAGTGTGCCGGGCGTTCATCCTTGCCCTGCCAGACCTCAAGGTTCACCTCCAGCCAGGTCCCCTCGGGACCGGCCTCCAACTCGCGCCACAGATGACCGTCGCGAAAGACATAGACCCGGCAGCCGGGTCGGATGGCGTCATGCTCTATTCCCCGAATATCCACCGACCGACGCAGGGCCACGGCGACCAGCTGATGTTCATGGCGATGCGCCTCCAGGGCCGGGTCGTTGTCCGAATCCCGGGGCCGAACGCTCACATCCTGAGCCAGTGGGACGTGATACATGCCCTGGTGGGGATCGTGCAGCGGCAGTACCAGATCCACCGTCTGTGCCGGCAGGCCAGTAAAGAGCAGGGTGTGAGCATCGCGGCGATTGTTCACGGGGCGCGGGTAGGCGCCGACCGCATCACCCGAGCCGTCCCGGGGTTGGGCTGTCACTTCCAGTCCGCGCCCCAGAGCCCTGTCCAGATCCACCTCGAGCCGCAGCGCATGAGTCTGCTGCAACGGGGGTGGCTCATTGAAGACCGCAGGATTCAGTTCCGCCGCCTGTCGGCAGCCCGGTTGCATGAGGGGGGCAGGCGGGGTGTTGCGACAGTTGGAGACCATGGGGTCGAACTGCCGTACCGCCGGCACGCCCTCGAAGAACACATTACTGGAGCGGCCCACAAACTCCGCGTAACCGCGCCGGGTGCGGGAGCGCACGCCGCCACAGTTGCCGGCCTCGTCACCCCGGCTGCGGGCGAACCGGGACTGGTGATGACACGCCGCATGACCGTTGACGAACACGCTGCCGGCGGTGCCTGTGGCATCCCGGCTTTCCGCCACATTGGTATACGGGATGGGCTTGCAGCGCTTGCCGATCCTGGTCAGGCACACATCAATACTGGTGAGCCGGCCCTGGGAGCCGGCATGCACGGCGCTGCGGCCGTTGATGGCGATGTTGCCGCCGGCACCGGACGTTGCGGGGTTAGCGCTGTCCTCCTGGATGGCCAGCGGCTGGCGATGGACGGAGCCGATCTCCATGCCCAGGCGATGCTCGATGGCACGGGCCACCGTGTCCCGTTCGCGAGGGCCCAGAGTGCTGACTGTGCGCTCCGCCTCCAGACCCGTGTCCGGGCAGCGGGAGGGGCGATCAGGTTGCGAGGGTGGCAATTGCCAGTGGGGGTCGATGTGCCGGTAAAGGCTGGCGATGCGGTGGTGGCTCGCCGGGGCGCGTCCCAGCCAGTCTCTCAGGGCGCGGCGCCCATGTTCCAGTGTAGGGAATACCGGTACGCCCTGGGCAACACCGATGGCGCCATGATCCAGGGCCACCGGGCCCAGGCCCAGTAAGCCGGGGTTATGGGTACGCCAGGAGAGGCTGCCGCCCCGATGGATGGTGACCGTGTCGGAGTCGTCAAAGAAATGCACTTCCGTGTCGGACGCACCGCTGGCTGATCGATACATGGCATGGCTTCCCTGCGCATGGACATGCCCGGAATCATCGCCCGGCCCCTTCCTGAGTTCAAGCCCGAAGGCCGGAACCACCTCACAAAAGAGGGATCAAATCCATACAGCAGGGGGGTCAGTAGGGTAGGGGCCAGGACTCTAAAAACGATGCCAACTGCCGGGGAAATCCTCCTTCGTCTTCAAAGGTTTGACGCGGCTGACATTTGTACATATGCTCGGCTTGTGAAAATCGAATATGACATGGATAAGGCCAGGGCCAATCCACTCAATCACGAAGGTGTCACTTTCGAGGAAGCCAAGCCGGTTCTACTCGACCCCTATGCGCTGACTCTGGAGGATCGGGATTCAGAATATGAACAACGGTTTGTAACGCTTGGGATGGGTTCCAAAGGACGGATTCTTATAACTGTCTGGACGCTGCGAGCCGATCGAATCCGTATCATTTCTGCCTGGAAGGCCAACCAGATACAAAGGAGGCGCTATGAACAACAATTCTGACCCACTGTTTGGTCGCTACGCTAATCTGGATTTCGAGGAGGCCCAATCGGTAGACTCTATTCCGGCTCTTGCTCGATTGCAGGCTGAACATGGTGGGAAAACGCGCGTAACCATGCGGCTCGACAACGATGTGCTGGCTGTTTTCAAAGCGCGTGCGGAAATCGTAGGCGGCAATTATCAAACCTTGATCAACCAGGCATTGCGTGATGCCGCCCAAGGCGTCACTTTGGCCGAAGTAGTGCGCCAAACGATACGGGAAGAGTTGCACACTGACTAAGTGGATTAAGGTAGGGGGAACAGTCCCCGCTCCGCACGCCCGTGAAGTGGTCCAATTGTAGCGGACACCCCGTTAAGCCTCGTAGGCTATGCATCGGAGGTGTTCATGAGCAAGAAGGCACGACGTCGATACACGGCGGAATTCAAGGCTGAGGCAGTGGCGTTGGTTGAGCGCCAGGGATACCGGTACGCCCTGGGCAACACCGATGGCACCGTGATCCAGGGCCACCGGGCCCAGGCCCAGTAAGCCGGGGTTATGGGTACGCCAGGAGAGGCTGCCGCCCCGATGGATGGTGACCGTGTCGGAGTCGTCAAAGAAGTGCACTTCCGTGTCGGACGCACCGCTGGCTGATCGATACATGGCATGGCTTCCCTGCGCATGGACATGCCCGGAATCATCGCCCGGCCCCTTCCTGAGTTCAAGCCCGAAGGCCGGAACCACCCCACAAAAGGAGGATCAAATCCATACAGATATATGTCGCTTTTGTTAGTCTGTGAGCCGGTCGGGCTCTGGCTGCCCTTTCTGCCCAAGGAGTTTTCGTGATGACTTCCCTCAGACGCTTTGCCGCTGCAATCTGCGCGGCGGCTTTCATCGGTCTTGCCGGCTGTGCCACCGGTCCCACCCAGGAACAGACCGGGGCCGTGGTGGGCGGGGCCCTGGGCGGTGTGCTGGGCAGCCAGATCGGCGGCGGCACCGGGCGCACGGCGGCCATCATTGCCGGCACGCTGGCCGGGGCGGCCATCGGTGGCTCCATTGGTCGCACCATGGATGAAGTGGATCGGGCCCGGCTGTCCAATACCCTGGAGCGCCAACCGGACAACCGCTCCACGTCCTGGCAGAACCCCAATACCGGTCATAGCTTTCAGGCCACACCGACCAATACGTTCCAGAGCGGTGGCCGTGATTGCCGTGAATACACGGTCATCGGCACTATCGACGGCTCCCAGGAGCGCATCACTGGTACCGCCTGCCGTGACTCCCAGGGTCGCTGGATCAACCAGTAAGTCGTCTTCCCATCGGTACAGCCCTTCCCCTTGAGGTCCCTGGATGTTTGCCAACCAGAATCGCGATCAGTTGCGCGCCATGTATTGCCAGGCCTGGCGCAAGCACCAGGCCGGGGAGCCCCTGGAGCCACTGGAACGCCAGATTGCCGAACTGGTGCAGGAGCACCCCGAGTATCACGCCCAGGTCCAGGACGCGGAGGCCGCCAAGGCCGCCGAGTTCACGGTGGAGCAAGGTGTCACCAATCCGTTCCTGCACATGGGCATGCACCTGGCCATCCGGGATCAGGTGGGCATGGATCGTCCGGCGGGCATTACCAAGGCCTATCAGGGCCTGGTGCGTCGCCTGGGCGCCCATGAGGCGGAGCACGCCATGATGGAGTGTCTGGGCACGACCCTGTGGGAGGCCCAGCGTTTTGGCCGCCCGCCCGACGAGTCGGCCTATCTGGAGTGCGTGCGCAAGCTGTAATCTTCGGTTCTTCCCCCGAGGAACCGGAGCCCCCGCCTGCTTTGCAATCCCCCTGTGGGAGCGGCCCTCGGCCGCGGAATATCTTTTCAAAAAGAACGCAGAACTGTCCGGGCCTTGGGGTGCCCGCTTACAGGGATGTATTCACGGCGTCCCGCTGTAAGGAATCCGGGCACCCCAAGGTCCTCTCCGGTCTCTGGTTCGGGTGCGAGGTCGAAGGGTTGCCCATTCGCGTCCGAGACTCATTTCCATAGTGTCCGCCCGTTGCGAAGCCGCAAAAATGTCATCAGATCCCGGGTTTTGAATGCCTTTCGTCCTGTAATTGCTTGACCCCACGGTTTGTGCAGGGTAATTTTTGTCATCAATTGTTCACTGCACAAAAAGTGAGTGATCCCATCGGGTACCGGACTGATCGTGACTTCCTCAACCTTACAAATCGCACTGGCAAGTGGATTCATGGCGTCACTGGGCGTGTTGCTGGCTGGTATTCTGGCCATCGCCAACCGTCGCCTGTACGTCTATGAAGACCCGCGCATCGACGAGATTGAAGACATGCTGCCGCGCGCCAACTGCGGTGCCTGTGGCGAGGCCGGCTGCCGTTCGTTTGCCGAAGCGCTTGTGCAGCGCCGTATCGATCCTGCCCGTTGCACCCCGAATGCCGAGGAAATGAACCAGAAAATCGCCGATTTTCTGGGTGTCGAGATGGGTGATCAGGAGCGCAATGTGGCCCGCCTCGCCTGTGCCGGTGGTTCCCACGTGGCGGCCACCCGCGCCCGCTACCAGGGGCTCAAGTCCTGCCGCGCCGCCGCCATCGTGGCTGGCGGCGGCAAGGGCTGCACCTGGGGTTGCCTGGGGCTGGGCGACTGCGAGGCCGTGTGCGATTTCGACGCCATCCGCCTGAACCGGCACGGCCTGCCCATTGTGGATGTCGACAAATGCACCGGTTGCAATGATTGCGTCGACATCTGCCCCAAGAATCTGTTCACCCTTCAACCCGAAAGCCATCGTCTGTGGGTCAACTGCCTCAACAAGGACCCCCAGGACGAAGCCATGGCCCATTGCCAGGTGGTGTGCACCGCCTGTGGCCGCTGCGCCATCGATGCCCCCGAGGGTCTGATCCGCATGGAGCAGAACCTGGCCGTGATCGACTACACCAAAAACGCCCTGGCCTCCCCCGTGGCCATCCAGCGCTGCCCCACCGGCGCCATCGTATGGCTGGAAGGGGCAGAGCCCCGCAAGGGGTCGGGCGCCCGCAAGGTTACCCGCAAGGAGCCCCTGCCACGCATGGAGCCCCTGCCCCGCGTATAAGGCGGCGCAGAACGGAGCTCCGCCGGTCGATTCGATACGACCGGCCCTCTGGCATTCCCGCATGGATCGGCGAAGACACCGAATTATAAAACGTAACGGCCTCAGGCCGGCAGGAGAGCGACCATGATCTTCAAGCGCAAGCCATCGCAGGATTTCAAATACACGGGTACCCGGGCGGCCATGGATGGCAACACGGCGGTGATCCACTGTGAGCGGGAGTCCTCGGACGCCGCGGGTGCCTACCCCATCACCCCTTCCACCCAGATGGGGGAGATGTGGGCGGAAGAGGTCTCCAAGGGCCATGTGAACATCTCCAATCGTTCCCTGGTGTTCATCGAGCCGGAATCCGAGCACGCTGCTGCCGCCGTCACCGCCGGCCTGGCCATGACCGGCATGCGCGCCATCAACTTCTCCTCGGCCCAGGGCGTGGCGTTCATGCACGAATCCCTGTACGCCGCTGCCGGCAAGCGCCTGCCCTATATCCTCAATGTCGGCTGCCGCGCCATCACCAAGGCCGCACTGAACGTGCACGCCTCCCACGATGACTACCACTGCGTGGATGACACCGGCTTCTTCCAGGTCTTCGCCAAGAATGCCCAGGAAGCCGCAGACCTGAACATCATTTCCCACAAGGTGGCCGAGCTGGCCCTGAACCCCGGCATCGTGGGTCAGGATGGCTTCCTCACCACCCACCTGATCGAATCCATGAAGGTGCCGGAGCGGGAACTGATCGCCGAGTTCCTGGGCCGTCCCGACGACATGATCGACTGCCCCACGCCCGCGCAGCGCATGATCTACGGCGAAAAGCGCCGCCGCATTCCTGCCACCTGGGACGTGGACAACCCCATGGTTTCCGGTGCCCTGCAGAACCAGGACTCCTACATGCAGCAGGTGGCGGCCCAGCGGCCCTACTTCTACGATCACGTGGCCGAGCTCACCGATCAGTGCATGGAAGAGTTCTACCAGCTCACCGGTCGTCGCTATAACCGTGCCCAGGGCTATCGCACCGACGATGCCGAATACCTGATCGTGGGGCAGGGCAGCATGGTGGCCACCGCCGAGGCCGTGGCCGACTACCTGCGTGCAACCCGCGGCATCAAGCTGGGCGTGGTGAACATCACCATGTTCCGTCCCTTCCCCGGTGCCCTGCTGGCTGGCCTGCTCAAGGGCCGCAAGGGTGTGGCCGTGCTGGAGCGGACCGATCAGCCCCTGGCGGAAGACCTGCCGCTGATGCGCGAGACCCGTTCCGCCGTGAGCAAGGCCATCGAGAATGGCGTGGCCGGCAAGGTGATGCCCTACGCCGAGTATCCGTCCTACCGCAGCAGCGACATTCCGCGCATGTACTCCGGTGCCTATGGCCTGGGGTCCCGCGACCTGCAGCCCGAAGGCCTGATCGCCGCCGTGGAAAACATGCTGCCCAACGGCAGCCAGCGCACCTTCTTCTACCTGTCGGTGGACTTCATCCGCGACAAGGCGGCCAGCCCCAAGCAGGAACTGCACCAGCAGGCCGTGGAAGAGGCCTACCCCAAGGTGCGCCAGCTGGCCCTGCGCGGCTCCGAAAACCCGAGCCTGATGCCCGACGAGGCCATCGCCGTGCGTCTGCACTCCGTGGGCGGCTGGGGCGCCATGACCACCGGCAAGAACCTGGCCATGACCCTGTTCGACCTGCTGGACTTCCACATCAAGGCGAACCCCAAGTACGGTTCCGAGAAGAAGGGTCAGCCCACCACCTATTACCTGGCTGCTGCGCCCGAACCCATCCGCGTGAGCAACGAGCTCAAGACCGTGGACGTGGTGCTCTCGCCCGACCCGAACGTGTTCGACCACTCCGATCCGCTGGCCGGTCTGGTCAAGGGGGGTGCGTTCATCATCCAGTCCAGCCTGGAGAGCCAGGAAGCCGTGTGGCAGAGCTTCCCGCCCGCCGCACAGCGCTATGTCATCGAGAACGAGATCCGCGTCTTCTACGTGGATGCCTTCAAGATCGCCCGCGACGAGGCCTCCAACGCCGACCTGCAGTTCCGCATGCAGGGCATCGCCTTCCAGGGCGCCTTCTTTGCCGCCTCCCCGGTGATGAAGCGTCGTGGTCTGACCGAAGAAACCCTGTTCAAGGCCATTGAAGATCAGCTGCAGGACAAATTCGGTGGCAAGGGTGCCCGCGTGGTGCAGGACAACCTGCGCGTGGTGCGTCGCGGCTTCGAAGAACTCACCGAAGTCACCGACAAGGTGGTCACCCAGGGTGCCATCGCCTCCGACCAGATCCGCGTGCCGGATATGCCGGTGATGCTCAAGCGCATGCCCCAGTCCTCCATGGCCAGCTCCGACATCCATCGTTTCTGGGAGCAGACCGGCAGCTTCTATGTGTCCGGTCAGGGCAACGACAACCTGGCCGACCCCTTCATCGCCCAGTCCATGATCCCGGCATCCACCGGCATCTACCGGGATATGACCCAGATCCGTTTCGATTACCCGGAATGGAAGCCCGAGAAGTGCACCGCCTGCGGCGACTGCTACACCGTCTGCCCGGACAGTGCCATCCCCGGCCTGACCAACACCATCGGTGAGGTGTTCGACACCGCCGTGCGTCGCATCGAGATCGGTGGCAAGCCCACCCGTCACCTGCGCCGCGCCGTGCGTGATCTGGAAAAGCGCCTGCGCAATGCCCTGACCCAGGCTGGCGACGGCGCCGATGTGCGCGCCGAACTGGACTTCGCCATCACCCATCTGCTGGCCGAAACCGAGCTGGCCGGTGATGACAAGGTCAAGCTGGAAGAAGAACTGGGCTGGTTGAAGAATTCCATTGGTGATTTCCAGTTCGCCGTGACCAAGCCCTATTTCGGCGCCCTGGAAAAACGCGCCAAGGGCAGCGGCGGCCTGTTCTCCCTGACCCTCAACCCCTACACCTGCAAGGGTTGCATGGAATGTGTGGAAATCTGTGAGGAAGACGCCCTGGTGGTGACCCCCCAGAACCCGGAGAGCGTGGACACCATGCGTCGCAACTGGGACTTCTGGATGGATCTGCCCACCACCCGCCCGGACTACATCCGCATTGAGGATCTGGACGAAGGGATCGGTGCCCTGGAGACCCTGCTGCTGGACAAGAAGGCTTACGGCTCCATGAACTGCGGCGATTCCGCCTGCCTGGGTTGCGGTGAAAAGACCACCGTGCACCTGTTCACCGCCACCGTCACGGCCCTGATGCAGCCGCGCGTGAAGGCGCACCTCAAGAAGCTGGATGATCTCATCGAGCGTCTGGAACAGCATGTGCGCCTGAAGCTGGCCGAAGGCATGGATCTGTCCAACGTCCAGGCCGTGAACCAGGTGATCGGTGAACATGCCGACAAGGATCTGACCCTGGCCCGCCTGTCCACCGCCCTGGATGCCGGCGGCAGTCACACCCTGGATCCGGACTGGCTGCAGTGGACCAGTGGCGTGCTGTCCAAGCTCAAGGACCTGCGCTGGCGCTATCTGGAAGGCCCCTCCGGTCGCGGTCGCACCGAGATGGGTGTGATCAACGCCACCGGCTGTACTTCCGTGTGGGGTTCCACCTTCCCCTACAGCCCCTATCCGTTCCCCTGGGCCAGCCACCTGTTCCAGGACACCCCGTCCATGGCCATGGGTATCTTCGAAGGCCACATGGCCAAGATGGCCGAGGGCTTCAAGGCGATTCGCATGGCCGAGCTGGAACTGGCCGGCAAGTACGACCCGCTGGAGCATGATGCCCACTTCGCCCAGTTCAACTGGGAGCAGTTCAGTGATGAGGAATTCCACCTCTGCCCGCCGGTGGTGGGTATCGGCGGCGACGGCGCCATGTACGACATCGGCTTCCAGAACCTGTCCCGTGCGCTGATGTCCGGCATGCCCATCAAGGTGCTGGTGCTGGATACCCAGGTGTACTCCAACACCGGTGGCCAGGCCTGTACCTCCGGCTTCATCAGCCAGGTGTCCGACATGGCGCCCTATGGCAAGGCCTGGAAGGGCAAGGAGGAAACCCGTAAGGAGATCAGCCTGATCGGCATGGCCCACCGCACCAGCTATGTGATGCAGGGCGCCATCTCCAACGTGACCCACCTGCTGGAGAGCTTCATCGAGGGTCTGAACAGCCGTCGTCCGGCCATGTTCAACGTGTATGCCGTGTGCCCGCCGGAACATGGCGTGGGTGATGACGTGGCCTTCGCCCAGTCCAAGCTGGCCGTTGAGTCCCGCGCCTATCCCTTGTTCCGTTACAACCCGGATCGTGGCGTGACCTTCCGCGAGTGCTCCGATCTGGAAGGCAACCCGGCGATGGATGCCGACTGGCCGACCTACACCCTGAAGTATCAGGATGAGAACGGCGAAGAGGGCACCCTGGAACTGCCCATGACCTTTGCCGACTTCGCCCTGACCGAAGGCCGCTTCCGGAAGCACTTCCGCAAGGCCCCGCAGGACACCTGGAACGACGATATGCTGCCGTTGCATGAGTTCCTGGAGATGAGCGAAGACGAGCGGGAAGGACGTTTCCCCTACATCTGGACCGTGGATGAAAAGAACCGTCTGGGTCGGGTGCTGGTCTCCGAGGAACTGGTGCGTTCCGCTGAAGAGCGCCGTGACTTCTGGAAGCAGCTCAAGGGCCTGCTGGGTCTGGACCACGAAGTGGTGGATGCCGACGCTGTGGCCGCGCAGACCCGCACCGACATGGCTCAACGCCTGAGTGCCGCCCTGCTGTCCCTGGCCAGCGGCGAAGGCAATGGCCAGTTGGCCGCTGCTCTGGAAGGGTCCGCTGCGCCGGCTCCTGCCCAGACACCGGCCCTGGCACCCGCAGGGGCGGCTCCGGCCTCAACCCAGGCGGTGTCCCAGGGTGCGTCCAATCCGGCCAACGACGGCGGTAACGGCGGGCTGGCCTGGGAATACGAGCCGGTCTGGGTGGAAACCAACGAGTGCACCGCTTGTGATGAGTGTCTGGAGATCGCCCCCGGGGTGTTCGCCTATGACGACAACAAGCAGGCCGTGGTGGTGGATCCCAAGGGCGGTTCCTACAAGGACATCGTCCGCGCTGCCGAGAAATGTGCCGCCCTGGCGGTGCATCCCGGTACCCCGGCCAATGCCAAGGAACCGGACGCTGAAAAGCTGATGAAGCGCGCCGCGAAGTTCAACTGATCATGGGCGTCATGTCATTCCTGACGGGATTGACCTTCCCCCGGGGGATTCATCCCCCGGAGCTGAAGGAAGATACCCAGCATCAGCCCATCCGGCGTCTGGCGTTTGCGCCTCGCATGGTGGTGCCGCTGCAGCAGCACTTTGGCCAGCGGGCCAAGGCGCTGGTCAGCCGCCACCAGGAGGTGCTGCGCGGTCAGCTCATTGCCGAGGCCGACGGCGACATGTCCGTGCCGTTGCATGCCCCGGTGACCGGCGTGGTGGAGGGCATCGAATTGATGCCTTCCGCCCGCGGGCCCAAGGGCGAGGCCATCATCATCCGTACCCTGCCGGGTGACAGTCAGGCCGTGCGTTGCGCCAAGCCCCGCAATGATCTGATGCAGGCCTCGCGCCGGGAGATCACCCAGGCCATTCAGGCTGCGGGCCTGGTGGGGCAGGGCGGGGCCGCGTTCCCTACCCATGTGAAGTTGTCCGTGCCCAAGGGGCATGCGGTGGACACCCTGGTGGTCAACGGCTGCGAATGCGAGCCCTATCTGACCACCGATCACCGCATCATGCTGGAGTACACCGATGATGTGATCACCGGTGTTCGCCTGGCCATGCGGGCGGTGGGGGCCGAACGGGCCATCATCGGCGTGGAGGACAACAAGCCCGACGCCATCAAGGCCCTGCGCGAGCGGCTGGGCAAGGATGATGTCATCTCCGTGGGGGTGGTGAGATCCAAGTACCCCCAGGGCTCGGAGAAGATGCTCATCAAGGCCCTGCTGAACCGGGAGGTCCCTTCCGGCGGGTTCCCCTACCACGTGGGTGCGGTGGTGAACAACGTGGGGACCATGTCCCAGATCGGTCGATTGTTGCCGGCAGGCGAGGGCCTGATCGAGCGGGTGATCACCGTGGCGGGGCCGGGCGTACAGCGACCGGGCAATTACCTCCTGCCGGTGGGCACGCCCATGCGTTACCTGCTGGAGCAGGTGGGTTTTCAGGGCGAGGATGCCAGTCATCTCATCCTGGGTGGGCCCATGATGGGGAACACCGTGTCCTCCCTGGACGTGCCCATTACCAAGAGTGTTTCAGGCCTGGTAGTGCTCCCGGAAGTGGAGCCGGGTTCCGAGGCCGCGCGGGTGCATCCCTGCATCCGTTGTGGTCGCTGTGTGGATGCCTGCCCCGTGGGGCTCAATCCCTCGGACCTGGGGCGCCTGGCTGCCAAACGGCAGTATGAAACCATGCAGGAACGCCTCCACCTGAGTGATTGCTTCGAGTGTGGCTCCTGCGCCTACGTGTGCCCGTCCAACATCCCGCTGGTGCAGTACTTCCGTATCGCCAAGGCCCTGAATCGGGAGCGTATTTCGTGACACCACTGCGTATTGAACTCAAAACCTCGCCGCACCTGAAACAGGCCGGCAGCGTTGAGCAGATCATGCGCAACGTGGT
Source organism: Ectothiorhodospira sp. BSL-9 (assembly GCF_001632845.1). NCBI lineage: Bacteria > Pseudomonadati > Pseudomonadota > Gammaproteobacteria > Chromatiales > Ectothiorhodospiraceae > Ectothiorhodospira > Ectothiorhodospira sp. BSL-9. The sequence goes on from NZ_CP011994.1 coordinate 1,466,125, forward strand.
GCTGGCGCTGCTGCCCATCTGCGGGTTCTCGGTGTATCTGTTCGGCATCAGTGCCCTGGCGCTGATGATCACCACCACGGTCACCTGCGTGGCCACCGAGCAGCTGTTCAACAAGCTGTCCCGGCGGCCCGGCACTGTGTCCGATTACAGTGCGGTGATCACCGGTCTGCTGCTGGCCCTGACCTTGCCGCCCTCGTTCCCCTTGTGGATGGCGGCCCTGTCGGGTTTTATCGGCATCGCTCTGGGCAAGGCCATGTTCGGTGGCCTGGGTTTCAACCTGTTCAACCCGGCGCTGATCGGTCGGGCCTTTGCGCAGGCGGCCTTCCCGGTATCGGTGTCCACCTGGACGGTGCCCTTCCATCCGGATCGGTTCACCGAGTTCCTGCCCTCCACGCTGGCCGCGCCCTTCACGACGCCGGCCTCGGTGGATGCCTTCACCACGGCCACGCCGCTGGGGGAGTGGAAGTTCCAGGGCATCCACACCGACACCTGGGATCTGCTTACCGGCATGGTCTCCGGTTCCGCAGGCGAGACCTCGGCCATCATCATCCTGCTGTGCGGGCTGTATCTCATCGCCCGGCGCATGATGAACTGGCGCATCCCGGCGGCGGTGCTGGGCGGGGCCTTCCTGACGGCGGCGGTGTTCTATGCCATCGATCCGGAGTTTTATCCCACGCCCTGGTTCGTGCTGTTTTCCGGTGGCCTGATGCTGGGGGCCTTCTTCATGGCCAGCGACATGGTGGCCTCGCCGGTGACTCGATCCGGGCTCTGGATCTACGGGCTGCTGATCGGCTTTCTGGCAGTGATCATCCGGTTCTTCGGTGGTCTGCCGGAAGGAATCATGTACGCCATCCTGCTGGGTAACGCCATGTCGCCCCTGATCGAGCGCATGACCCAACCCCGACCCTACGGAACCCGCAAACGGAGGCAGTCATGAGCACCACGGCATCGGCGGACCCGCAAAGACCGGCGCCTACGTCCAGCATCAAGCTCATCGGCACGCTGGGTCTGATTGCCCTGTTTTCGGGGCTGATGGTGGTGAGTGTGTTCGAGTTCACCAAGCCCTACATCGCCGAGAACCACCGCATTGCCCTGGAACGGGCCGTGCTGGAGGTCATCCCGGGCGCTGCGGAGCGGCGTGAGTTCGTGCTCACCAGCGATGGCGTCTTCCCGGCCGGGACGGCGCCGGAGCGCGGTCGAACCATTCATGCCGGTTTCGATGCGGAAGGTACCTTCAAGGGCGTGGCCCTGGAGGCCTCCGGGCGCGGCTATGCGGACGTGATCCGTATCCTCTACGGCTATGACCCGTCCTGCGAGTGCATTGTCGGCATGACCGTGCTGGAGAGTCGCGAGACTCCAGGTCTGGGTGACAAGATCGAGACCGATCCGGCGTTCGTTGCCAACTTCGAGCGCCTGGATGCCCGCCTGGCCACCGACGGCTCGGGCCTGGCCAACCGCATTCGCACGGTGGACCCGGGTGCCGCAGAGCAGCCCTGGGAGATCGATGGCATCACCGGTGCGACCATTTCTGCGGAGGCCATTGGCAGCATGATTCACCGCAGTGCCGACTCGGTGCTGCCGGAGCTGGCCCCCCACTGGGCGGCCTTTGAACAGGATATCCAGGACTAACCCATGGCGGCCAAGACAGACAAGAAACCGATCACCATGGATACCTTCCTGAGTGGTATCTGGAAGGAAAATCCGGTGTTCGTGATGTTGCTGGGCATGTGCCCGGTGCTGGCGGTCACCAACTCCGTGGCCAACGCGCTGGCCATGGGCCTGGCGACCACCTTCGTATTGCTGTGCTCCAATGCGCTGATTTCGGTACTGCGCCACCACATCCCCAAGGAGGTGCGGATCGCGTCCTATATCGTGATCATCGCCACCTTCGTGACCGTGGTGGACTACCTGATTCACGCCATCAGCCTGGAGATCTACAACGCGCTGGGCGCCTTCATCCAGCTCATCGTGGCCAACTGCATGATCCTGGGCCGGGCCGAGGCCTTTGCCTCGCGTAACCGTCTCAGTGGCACCCTGATCAATGGTCTGGGCATGGGCCTTGGGTTCACCCTTGCGCTGCTGTGCCTGGGTTCGGTGCGTGAACTGCTGGGCGCCGGCACCCTGCTGGGTATTCCGGTCTTTGGCGAGGCCTTCGAGCCCTGGGTGATCATGCTGTTGCCGCCGGGCGGGTTCTTCGTCCTGGGCGCATGGCTGCTGCTGTTCGCCTGGATCAAGGAAAGACAGATCAAACGTGCCGCTGCCGGCACCGGGGAGGCTGCCGCTCATGCACGCTGATTCCATTGCCTTCATCTTTCTCAATGCGGCCATCATCAACAACTTCGTGCTGGCCCTGTTCCTGGGGATCTGCCCGCTGCTGGGTGTGTCCGGCAAGCTCACCACGGCCTTCTCCATGGGGTTGGCCACGGCGTTCGTGATGTTGATCAGCTCGGTATCCGCCTGGCTGATCAACGAGGTGCTCACCCATTTTGATCTGGAATTCCTGCGCCTGATTGCCTATATCGCGGTGATCGCCTCGGCAGTTCAGCTGGTGGAGATGATGATCAAGAAGTACAGCCCGCCCCTGTATCAGGCGCTGGGAATCTTCCTGCCGTTGATCACCACCAACTGCGCCATCCTGGGCGTGGCGCTGTTCCAGACCAATTACGAGTACAGCTTCGTGCAGTCGCTGTCCTACAGCCTGGGCGCTGGCGCCGGCTTCATCCTGGCCATCGTCCTGATGGCGGGGCTGCGTGAGAAGCTGGAACTGGCCGATGTCCCGTCCATCGCCCGCGGCGCCGCCATGAGCCTGATGCTGGCTGGCATCCTGTCCCTGGCATTCATGGGCTTCGCGGGCCTGGGAGGCTGACTCCGGATGCTCCAGTACCTCACCGCCTTCCTCATCATCTTTGCCCTGTTCACCGCCTGGGTGCTGGTGCAACACGCCGCCCGACGCTTCGCCCAGCGTCACCCCGAGTTCGGCCCCGCCAAGGAAGAGGGGGGCGGCTGCGCCTCCGGCTGCGGCGGTTGCGCCTCCGCCCATTCCTGCGGCAAAAAAACCTCTCCCTAGCAAAACGGGGACAGACACCTTTTTTGCCGGCCCGCAGGGCGGCGAAAAAGGTGTCTGTCCCCGTTTTGCTCTTTTTGGTAACGTGAATTGGGCCTCACGACGAAAGGATGCCTTGAATGGCAAAGCTGCTGATCATCAAGACCGGGACGAAGATCCCCTCCCTTCAGGATCATCCGGGGGATTACGAGCACTGGATCGCCCATGGGATGCGCTGGCCCATGGAACAGGTGCTTGTTGCCGATGTGCAGGCTGGCGACCCCTTGCCGGACGCGGGCAGTGTGGCGGCGGTGGCCATCACCGGTTCCGGTTCGATGGTGACCGAACAGGCTCCGTGGATGGTCCGCACCGCCCACTGGCTCACCGGCGCCGTGGATCGGGGGCTGCCGATCCTGGGCATCTGTTTTGGGCACCAGTTGCTGGCCTGGGCCCTGGGAGGCCGGGCGGATTACAACCCCCGGGGTATCGAGGTGGGCACTGCCATCGTGAACCTCACCGAGGCGGCCGCCGAGGATGCCCTGTTCCGTGTGCTGCCCGAGCGGTTCCCGGCCCAGGTGAGTCATAGTCAGTCGGTGCTCGCCCTGCCTGCCGGCGCCGTGCGCCTGGGCTGGAGTGATATGGACGACCATCAGGGCTTCCGTTTCGGCGAGCGAGCCTGGGGCCTGCAGTTTCATCCGGAATTCGATGACCGGATCGTACCCCATTACGTGGAGTACTACCGGGAGCGCCTGCTGGAGCAGGGGCGTAATGCGGATGAGTTGCTCGGCCAGGTGCAGGCGGCGCCGGAGAGTGTGGGCGTGCTGGGGCGGTTCGGGGATCTGGTGCGTGGATAAATTTTAAGCCCGGTCCAGCGCCTTGCGGTCTTCCTCCAGGCGCTTCACCGAGACCTTTTCCACGGTGCGGATCTCCTGGGCGAACAGCGATAGGCGCAGTTCCTCGATGCGCCAGCGATAGCGTTGCAACTCCTCCTCCCTGTCGGGATGTACGCCGGCCTTGAGGCGGGTCTTGCAATCGTCCCATAAGGGTTCGATGTCCACCCGGGCGCGGCGGTCCTTGTCCGGGGCCTGGTCCAGGCGTTCCAGGCGACGGTCGATGCCGGCCAGGTACTGGGGGTGGCGGGCGAGCCACTGGGGCGGGGTTTCCAGCACGAAGTGGGGGTAGATCAGGTGATCCAGCTGATCCCGCACGTCTCCCGCCGCCTCGATCCAGGACAGGGGCAGGGCACCCTTCAGGCGTGAGCGGATGCCCTGGTAGGCCTCCAGGATCGTGCCCAGCTGCTCACACAGTTCATTGCACTGCCCTACCAGTTCACTGCGTCCGGCCTCCAAACGTGCTTCGAAGGCCTCGGCGTCACGGGGCCAGGGATCGGCCATGAACACCCGCTCCACCGCGGCGAAGACCAGGTCATCCTTCAGGACCTCGCAGCGATCCACCGCGTTGTACTGCAGGCACAGGCGCTGGATGTTGGGCAGGTGGCGGTAGAGATATTTCACCTGATCCCGAACCCCCAGCATGAACAGCCGACGCAGCCCGGCCCGATGCGTGGCCCGGGCCCGCACGGGGCTGTCGATGATCACCCGGGCAACGCTGTCGCCCCGGTCCTCCAGGGCCGGGTAGCCTCGGAGTGTGGCCCCGTGCTGCTCGAACTCCACCGATTCCTCCAGGGGACCAAAGTCCCACTGGGTGATCCCCTCACGCTCGAAGCCCTCGGGGCGATGTTCCTCGAAGCTTTCCTGGGCATGGCCGGACAGTTCGGCCTTGAGGGCCTCCAGGTCGCGTCCGGCGGTCAGCTCCTGCCCCTGGGCATCCACCACCCGGTAGCGCAGGACCAGATGGGGCTCCAGCCGCTGGGGATGCCATTCATCCAGGGGGATGTCGGTGCCGGTGATCTCCCGCAGGGCGCGGCTGATGGCCGGGATCAGCGGCCCCCGTGGCTCACCCATGCGCCCCAGGGCAGCCTTGGCAAACTCCGGGGCTGGAACGAAATGGCGTCTGATGGCCTTGGGCAGGCTCTTGATCAGGGCAGTGACCTTTTCCTCCAGCAGGCCGGGGACCAGCCAGTCGCCCACGTCCGGGTCCAGGGCATTGAGGGCGGCCAGCGGCACGGTGAGGGTGACGCCGTCGGCCTCGTGGCCCGGGTCAAAGTGGTAGCTCAGGGGCAAACGCAGCCCGCCGGTATGCAGCGAGTCGGGGAACTGATCCGCATCCAGTCCCGGGGCGTCGCGCTGCATCAGGGTGTCCCGGTCCAGGTGCAGGATGGACGGGTCCTCCCGTTCCGCCTGCTTGCGCCAGCGCTCGAAGGAGGCGGCATCATGCACCCCGGCGGGGATGCGGCTGTCGTAGAAGTCGTACAGCACCTGCTCGTCGGCCAGCAGATCCCGGCGCCGGCCCCGGGCCTCCAGGTCCTCGATCTCCCGGATCAGGTCCCGATTATGGACCAGGGCCTCGGCACGGCTGCGCAGGCGCCCGGCCACCAGTCCCTCGCGGATGAACACCTGGCGCGCATCCTCCGGGGCCACGCGCCCATAGTTCACCTTGCGCTTGGGATTGATGATCAGACCGTGCAGGGTGATGCGATCGTAAGCCCCCACGGTGCCCCGCCGAGGCTCGAAGTGGGGGTCGAAATAGTGATGCTTGAGCAGGTGACCAGCCACCGTCTCCAACCAGTCGGGCCGGATGGCGGCGCACTCCCGGGCATACACCCGTGTGGTCTCGGCGATCTCTGCCGCCATCAACCAGCCCGGTGGGCTCTTGAACAAACCCGATCCCGGATGGATGTGGAAGCGGCGGTTGCGGGCACCCAGGTAGTCCCCCCGCTCGGTCTTCACACCGATCTGATTCACCAGGCCGGTGAGCAGGGCGCGGTGGATGGCGGCGGGATCGGCGGGTTCCTGATTCTCCTTCAGGCCCAGTTCGTTGAGATGCTGGCGTAGCTGGCCGTGCAGGTCCTGCCATTCGCGCATGCGGAGGAAAGAGATGAATTCCTCCCGGCACCAGGTCCGCAGCTTGGACTGGGACAGGTGCCGGGACTGATCCCGCCAGGCCTTCCACAGGTTCAGATAGCTCAGGAAGTCCGAGCCCGGTTCCCGGTGACGGGCGTGGGCCTCGTCGGCCGCCTGACGCTTGTCGGCGGGGCGCTCCCGCGGATCCTGAATGGCCAGCATGGCGACGATCAGGTTCACCTCCGCCAGGGCCTGCTCGCGGGCGCCGGCCAGGAGTATGGCGCCCAGCATGGGGTCCACCGGCAGCCGGGCCAGTTGCCGACCCACGTCGGTGATCCGATGGGCGCCGTCCACCGCCTGCAGGGTCTCCAGCAGCTTGAAGCCATCGCGGATCAGGCGGGTGTCCGGGGGCTCCACGAAGGGGAACTGCTCCGGGTCGCCCAGATTGAGATGGGCCATCTGCAGGATGACCGAGGCCAGGTTGGAGCGCAGGATCTCCGGGTCGGTGTACTCGGGCCGCAGCGCGAAGTCCTCCTCGGAATACAGTCGCACGCAGATGCCGGGCCCGAGCCGGCCGCAGCGCCCCGCTCGCTGATTGGCCGAGGCCTGGGAGATGGGTTCCAGGGACAACCGCTGCAGCCTTGAGCGCCAGGCATAGCGGGCCACCCGGGCCAGGCCCGAGTCGATCACATAGCGGATGCCGGGCACGGTGAGCGCGGTTTCGGCCACGTTGGTGGCCAGCACCACCCGTCGGCCCGTATGAGGGGCAAACACCTTGTTCTGCTCCGCCGCCGAGAGCCGGGCATACAACGGCAGGATTTCCGTGTGTTTGGGGTGATGCTTGCGCAGGGCCTCGGCGGCCTCGCGGATCTCCCGCTCCCCGGGCAGGAATACGAGGATGTCGCCACGGCCCTCGGCGGCCAGTTCGTCCACGGCCTGCAGCAGGGCGTCGTTGAGATCCCGATCGGTATCGGCGTCATCTTCCCCCGTCACGGGGCGGTAGCGGACCTCCACCGGGTAGGTGCGCCCTGGCACCGTATAGATGGGCGCATCGTTGAAATGCCCGGCGATCAACTCTGGCGCCAGGGTGGCGGAGGTGATGATCAGTTTCAGATCAGGCCGGCGGGGCAGCAGGCGCTTGAGATAGCCCAGCAGGAAGTCGATGTTGAGGCTGCGCTCATGGGCCTCGTCGATGATCAGGGTGTCGTAGGCGGTGAGATCCGGGTCGGAGCGCAGTTCCGCCAGGAGGATGCCGTCGGTCATGAGCTTGATATGGCTTTGCGGACCCACGTGGTCGGAAAAACGCACCTTGAAGCCGACGGTCTCGCCAACACGGCTGTGCAGTTCCTCGGCGATGCGGTTGGCCACGGAGCGCGCGGCGATGCGTCGGGGTTGGGTGTGGCCGATGAGGCCATCCACGCCCCGCCCCAGAGACAGGCAGATCTTGGGGAGCTGGGTGGTCTTGCCGGAGCCGGTCTCTCCGCAGATCACCACCACCTGATGCTGGGTGATGAGTTTGGCGATCTCATCACGATGGGCACTGACGGGAAGGTCTTCGGGGAAATCGGGCTTGGGCAGCGCGGTCAGACGCTGTTCACGGGCCTGTGTGGAGGCCTCGATGCGTTGCTCAAGGCGAGTCTGCAGGCGGTCGGCGGGTTTGCCGGCGTTCAGGCGGCGACGCAGGCGGTCCACATCCTTGGCGAGGGCGGGGCGGTCGGGGGCCCGGCAGTGTGGCAGGCGGGATGCGAGGGCGTCGGGGGAGGGGCTGGGCATGGTGCATATTTTGCCTTGGGCAGGCCCTCACCCCAACCCCTCTCTCCAGTCCTCCCTTCAACCGGATCCGGGTTTTCTCATCATCATGGTCTGGATCTGATTGTCATGGAGCCGATCACGGATGCGGTTGAGCTGATCCAGGTCGCTGAACGGGCCCACCTGTACCCGGTGCCAGGTGTCGTTGTTCACTTCCACCTGCCGGATATTGGCCTCCACCCCCAGCATGGCCAGACTGGCACGCATGCGGTCAGCATCCTGGGAACCCCGGAACGATCCCGCCTGCAGAATGTACTCGCCGGGCTCCTCCACCCGGGAGGGCGGTGGGGGCTCCCCACCCGGTGCCGACGGTGGGTCCACGCGCGGTTCGGGGACCACCACCTCCAGTTCGGGCAGCAGGGTGTAGAACTCGAACCGGTGCCGTGATTCCGTTTCCGGCGCCGCTGGTGGTGCCTGCTCCACGCGGGCCTGGGGGGGCACGTCGTCGGAAGAGCGCTGGGTTTCCAGATAGATCAGCAGCGCAGCAAACAGGCCGATGGTCAGGCCAGCCACACCCCACACCCAACCGGGCAGGGGCGTGCTCTCCTGCGGTGGTGGCTTGCGTCGGCTGGCCTGACGTCGGGTGGTGCGGGCCATTACATCTCCTCGGGTGCGGACACGCCCAGCAACCCGAGCCCGTTGGCGAGCACCTGGCGCACGGCCAGGATCAGGTTCAGACGGGCATCCCGCAGATCCGCATCATCCACCAGGAACTGGTGGGCGTTGTAGTAGGTGTGGAAGTCATTGGCCAGATCCCGCAGGTAGTTGGCCACCTGATGGGGCTCTTCCGCCAGGGCGGCTGCCTCCACCAGTTCCGGGTAATGGGCCAGGCCGCCGAGCAGGGCAGCCTCATGGTCTTCGCTCAGGCGCGCCAGATGCGCCTGACCGTTGGCCAGGTCATGGCTCAACCCCTTGGCCTGCATCTGCCGCAGCACGCTGCAGACCCGGGCATGGGCATACTGGATGTAGTACACCGGATTGTCGGCGGATTCCGACTTGGCCAGGTCCAGATCGAAGTCCAGGTGCTGTTCGCAGCGGCGCATCACGTAGAAGAATCGCGCTGCATCCTTGCCCACCTCATCGCGCAGTTCGCGCAGGGTCACAAAGCTGCCCGAGCGCGTGGACATCTGCACCCGCTCCCCACTGCGGTACAAGATCGCGAACTGGACCAGCAGCACGTCCAGGCGGGCATCGTCCTGACCCAGGGCCTGCAGGGCGGCTTTCACCCGTGGCACGTAGCCATGATGGTCGGCGCCCCAGACATCGATCACCCGGTCATAACCCCGCTCGAACTTCTCCATGTGATAGGCGATATCCGAGGCGAAATAGGTGGTCTGACCATTGTCACGCTGGACCACGCGATCCTTTTCGTCACCGTATTCGGTGGAGCGGAACCACAGGGCCCCGTCCTTTTCGTACACCTGACCGCTGTTACGCAGGGTTTCCAGGGCGCGGTTCACGGAGCCCTTCTCGGTCAGCGAGCGCTCCGAGTACCAGGTGTCGTAGTGGACGCCGAACTCCCCAAGATCGTCGCGGATATCATCCAGAATGCTGTTCAGGCCCAGTTCAAAGACGTAGCGATAGCGGTTTTCACCCAGGGCCTCCTGGGCGCGGGCGATCATGGCATCGATGAAGATTTCCTTGTCGCCGCCGTCGGGTTCGTCGGCAGGCAGGTCGTTCATGAGCGCCTCGGCACTGATGGCGTAGTCGTTGCCGTGTTCTTGGAACAGGGTGTCGGCGATGTCGCGCACATACTCACCCCGGTAGCCGTTGGCCGGGAAGTGGAATTCCACCCCGCAGCGCTCCAGATAGCGCAGCCAGACGCTGGTGGCCAGGATATCCATCTGCCGACCGGCATCGTTCACGTAGTATTCCCGATGCACGTCAAAGCCAACGGTCTCCAGCAGATCCGCCACCGCCGCCCCGTAGGCGGCTCCGCGGCCATGGCCCACATGCAGCGGGCCGGTGGGGTTGGCGGAGACGAACTCCACCTGCACCCGTTTGCCTTCCCCCAGATGGCTTCGGCCGTAGGCCTCGCCGGAGTCCAGCACCTGGGTGATCACCGCCAGACGGGCCGTCTCGCTGATGAACAGGTTGATAAAGCCGGGGCCGGCAATCTCCACCTTGTCCACCAACGGGGATTCGGGCAGATGATCGATGAGGGTCTGGGCCACGTCCCGGGGCCTGGAGCCCATGGGCTTGGCCAGTTGCATGGCCAGGTTGGTGGCGAAATCACCATGGGCCTTGTCTCGCGTGCGGGTCAGCTGCACCTCCACATGGTGCCCCTCATTGAGGGCGCCGGTTTGCTTGAGGGCTTGCAGGGACTGCTCGAGAAGGGCCTGGAGTTGAGGTTTCAAGGTTCTGGGTATCCGAGATTGGGGCGAAGGGCCTGATTTGCTGGCCAGATTTTACCGGGGTTGGTGGGGTGGGTGAATACCCGGGGGGCAAACCAGGTGCTGGGGAGGTCTGTGGGATCATTGCTTTCACGTCAGGTCCACCGGGTCCACATCGATGGACCAGCGTACCTGCCGGGCGCCGGGTAGCCGGGTCAGTTCCGGTAGCCAGGGGGTCAGGGCCTGCTGCAGATCCTGCCGCCGGGGCGCGTGCAGCAGCAGGTGCGCCCGGTAGCGTCCCGCGCGGCGCTCCATGGGGGCAGGGGCAGGGCCCCAGGGATGGATTCCCGGGGGTGAAAGTGACTGGAGGTGGTCTCGCGCCTTTTCGAGAAACGCCAGCGGCGCCTGGGCATCGGCCGCTTCTGCCCGTAGCAGCGCCAGGGAGGCATAGGGAGGCAGGGCCGCCTCGCGCCTTTCCGTCAGGGCGGTGCGGGCAAAGGCCGTGTAGCCGCCCCCCAGCAGGCTGGAGAGCAGCGGATGATCCGGCTGGTGGGTCTGAATCATCACCTCGCCAGCCCGCAGGGCCCGACCCGAGCGGCCCGCCACCTGGATGATCGTCTGTGCCAGGCGCTCCACGGCCCGAAAATCCACGCTGAACAGCCCCTGATCCGCATCGAGAATGGCCGCCAGCGTGACATTGGGGAAATCATGCCCCTTGGCCAGCATCTGTGTGCCCACCAGAATGCGGTAGCGGCCTTCACGCACCCCCTCCAGTGCCGATTCCAGCGATCCCTTGCGGCGGGTGCTGTCCCGGTCGATGCGAATGGCCGGGTACTGGGGGAAGTGCTTGTGCAGGGCCTGTTCGATGCGCTCCGTACCCTGTCCACGAGGGGCCAGGGCACTGCCGCAGGAGGGGCAGCGGACCGGAATGCCGGTTTCGTGGCCGCAATGATGACAGCGCAGGCGGCGTGCCCCGGCATGCCAGGTCATGCGGGCATCGCAGCGGTGACAATCAGCCACCCAGCCGCAGTCATGGCAGATCAGGGCCGGGGCAAAGCCGCGCCGGTTGAGGAACAACAGCACCTGACCATCGGCCTCCAGGTGGCGTTGCATGGCATCCAGCAGGGCGGTGGATAGCCCCTCGTCCATGAACTGCTGGCGCACGTCCAGCACCTTCAGGCGCGGCGCCACCGCGCCCCCGGCGCGCCCGGGGAGTTCGATCCTCTGATACTGCCCCCGCTCCACGTTACCCAGGCTTTCCAGGGATGGGGTGGCCGAGCCCAGGACCACCGGCACCGCCTCCCGATGCCCGCGCATCACGGCCAGGTCCCGGGCGTGATAGCGAAAGCCTTCCTGCTGCTTGAGGGAGCTGTCGTGCTCCTCGTCCACGATGACCAACCCAGGCCGAGCCCAGGGTACGAACACCGCGGAGCGCGTGCCGATGATCACCCCGGCCTCGCCGGACCGGGCCGAGAGCCAGGCACAGTGCCGTTCCCCCTCATTGAGGCTGGAATGCAGCACGGCGATGGGGGTGTTCAGGCGCTGGCGAAAGCGCTCCAGCAGCTGGGGGGTGAGGGCGATCTCGGGCACCAGGACCAGGCACTGCAGCCCCCGCTCCAGCACCTGTTCGATGGCGTGCAGATACACTTCGGTCTTGCCGCTGCCGGTCACGCCTTCCAGTAGATGGCAGGTAAAGCCCCCCAGGCTTGCGGTGATGCGCGAGACGGCTAACTGCTGGGCCTCATTCAGCACCGGGGCGTCGGGGCGTTCAACCCGGGGTGGCTCCAGACAAGGCTGATGATGGCTGGCCACCAGCCCCTTGTCGATCAGGGCCTTGAGGGCTGGGCGCGGCTCGCTGTCCTGGTCTGCGCGCAATTGCTCCAGGGTGAGTCCTTCGGGATGTGTCTGCAGGCGGTGCAGCACCGAGGCCTGGCGGGGGGCGCGGGTGAGGGTGTCGGGGGCGGTGGCCTGGCCCGCCTGCGTGAGCCGGTAGCGCTCGATCCCCCGGGCCATGGCGGCCTTGCCCTGGCGCAGGTTATTGGGCAGCGCGGTACTGATTACATCCCCCAGTGAGTGGTGATAGTAGTCGGCCGCCCAGCGCAACAGGTTCAGGAGCGGGGTATCCAGCAGCGGGGTCTCGTCCAGCACTGCCTCGATGTGCTTGAGCCTGCCCTCCGGCAGGTCCGACGTCTGCCCATGGCCGACGACCAGCCCCACCACCCTGCGTCGACCGAAGGGCACCCGCACCCGAGCGCCCACCGTGGGTAGGGGGCCCTGGGTAGGGGGTAGGTAGTCAAAATGCCCATGCAGGGGGGTGGGCACCGCGACCTGAACGATGGAAGCTGGGAATGAACGCGGCATGAGGATGGCGACCGGAAAGCAAGGATAGGCACACTACCCCCCCAGGCGCCCAAAAAAAAGCCCGGGCACAAGGCCCGGGCTCTTCAAGCAGGCAACCCCGAGGGGGTTAGCCCATTTCCTTGATGCTGGCGATGAGCTGGCCGGCCACCTTCTGGCCGTCGCCGTACAGCATGCGGGTGTTGTCGGCGTAGAACAGGTGGTTCTCCACGCCGGAGAAGCCCGCGCCCTTGCCGCGCTTGATGACGATGACGTTGTGCGCCTCGTCGGCATTGAGGATGGGCATGCCGTAGATCGGGCTCTCCGGATTGGAGCGTGCGACGGGGTTGACCACGTCGTTGGCGCCGATCACGATGGCCACGTCGGCCGTCTTGAACTCGTTATTGATCTCATCCAGGTCGTAGATGATGTCATACGGCACACCGGCCTCGGCCAGCAGTACGTTCATGTGACCGGGCATGCGACCCGCCACCGGGTGGATGGCGAACTTCACCTGCACGTCACGTTCCTGCAGCAGCTGGGTGAGTTCCCAGATCTTGTGCTGTGCCTGGGCCACGGCCATGCCGTAACCGGGAACGATGATCACCTTGTTGGCAAAGGCCATCATCACGCCGGCGTCGGAGGCCTCGATCTCCTTCATGCTGCCGCTGACCTCTTCCTGATCGCCGCTTGGCGTTTCGCCGAAGGAGGAGAACAGTACGTTGGTCAGGGGACGGTTCATGGCCTTGGCCATCAGCTGGGTGAGCAGCGTACCGGCGGCACCCACCACGATACCGGCAATCATCAGCGCGGCATTGTCCAGCACCAGACCCTTGAGGCCCACGGCCAGGCCGGTGAGGGCGTTGTACAGAGAGATGACCACCGGCATGTCGGCACCGCCGATGGGGATGGTCATCAGCACGCCGAAGGCCAGGGCCAGCAGCACGAACAGGAACAGCAGGGTGCCATTCACCTCGGCGCCACTGAAGCCGATGATGATGCCCAGCAGCACGGTGGCACCCAGCACGCCCAGGTTGATCTTCTGCTGCATGTCAAAGCGCAGCGACTTCTTGATCAGGCCCTGCAGTTTGCCATAGGCGATCAGGGAGCCGGAGAAGGCCACGGAGCCGATGATCACACCCGCCACAGCGATGAACTGAATGGTCCAGTTCATGGTGTAGGAGCCCATCAGGGCCACGATACCGATACCGGCCGCGGCACCGCCGCCCATGCCGTTATACAGGGCGATCATCTGCGGCATGTCGGTCATGGGCACGCGCTTGCCCGTGTACCAGGCCAGGCCGCCGCCGATGCCGATACCGGCGATGATCAGCAGATAGTTCACGAAGCCGATCACCTCGGGGTGCAGGAAGGTCACGACGGTGGCGATGACCATGCCCCAGCCGGCCCAGATGATGCCGCGACGGGCAGTCACCGGCGAAGCCATCTGCTTCAGACCGATGATGAACAGGATCGCCGCCGCAAAGTAGGCGAGATTGACGATAAAACTCATTTATTTGGCCCCCTTGCTGGACTTGAACATCTCAAGCATGCGCTCGGTGACCACATAGCCGCCCACGGCATTGCCGGCGGCCAGGATCACGGCCACGAAGCCGATCAGTTGCTGTAAACCGGTTTCCGCCTGGCCCAGGGCCACCATGGTGCCCACCAGCACGATGCCGTGGACAAAGTTGGAGCCGGACATCAATGGCGTGTGCAGGATCACCGGCACCTTGGAAATGACCTCGTAGCCGGTGAAGGCGGCGAGCATGAAGATATAGAGTGCAACGAAACCCTCGATCATGATTGACCTCCTTCCACAAGGCTGCGGGTCGCTTCGTGCTTGATCTCGCCCTCGTGGGTGAGACAGCTCTTGGCAATGATCTCATCTTCCCAGTCCAGCACCAGCTTGCCCTCGGGCAGCATGGGGGTAAGGAAGTTGAGCAGGTTCTTGGCGTACATCTCGCTGGCGTGCAGCGGCACCTGGCTGGCCACGTTGAGCGGCCCGTGGATGGTGACACCCCCCTTGGTGACCGTCTTGCCGGGCTTGGTGAGCTCGCAGTTACCGCCACCCTCGGCGGCCAGGTCGATGATCACGGCGCCGGACTTCATGCCGCTGACCATCTGCTGCGGAATCAGCATGGGGGAAGGCTTGCCGGGGATCGCAGCGGTGGTGATCAGCACGTCGGCCTGGCTGATGTACTTGGCCAGCGCCTCCTGCTGCTTTTCCTTCTCTTCATCGGTGAGTTCGCGGGCATAGCCGCCTTCACCTTCGGCCTTGACGCCCAGGTCCAGGAACTTGGCACCCAGGGATTCCACTTGCTCCTTGGTGGCGGAGCGCACGTCATAGGCTTCCACCATGGCGCCCAGGCGGCGCGCGGTGGCGATGGCCTGCAGGCCGGCCACACCGGCACCGATGACCACCACCTTGGCCGGGCGGATGGTGCCGGCGGCGGTGGTGAGCATGGGGAAGAAGCGGCAGGACAGATCCGCTCCCATGATGGCAGCCTTGTAGCCGCCTACCGCGGCCTGGGAGGACAGCACGTCCATGCTCTGGGCGCGGGAGATGCGAGGAATCAGCTCCAGGGCGAAACTGGAGATCTTCTTCTTCTGCAGCGCCTTGACCACTTCCGGGTGCTTGTGGGCGTGGAACAGGCCGGCAATCATGGCGCCGTCCTTCATCATTTCCACTTCTTCCTGCGTGGGTGGGGCCACCTTGACGACGATGTCCGCCTCGCCCAGCAGTGTTTTGGCGTCGTTGACCACGCGGGCATCCGCGTAGGCCTCATCGGGGAACTGAGCCTCGGCACCAGCCCCCTTCTGAATCATGACCTCGAGACCCATCTTGGCGAATCGGGCGGCCACCGCGGGGTCCAGGGCGACCCGCCGCTCACCGCGGTCGGTCTCTTTGGGTATTGCAAGTTTGATCGGCATGGCTTAACTCCGTCTGCCCGTGCAGGGATGATGGCCGGCTGTCGACCGATCCTGGCGTTGAAGGACTGCAACGGTTCTGGGGTGAATATTGACCACTCGGGGGCCGTCAGGCCCGGTTCTCATGAATTTTTCCGGGGAGTGCCCAAAAACAGGGCATGGTAGCGGAATTTTACTGACCTTTGAACATCAAAGGTCTGTCCGTGGCAGCTTTCAAGGCGTTTCAACGGCTTGATAATTGCTTTCTGGGCAGGATTGGGGCAGAGTCCTCAAGTGCCGGTATAACCTCCGGGGGGCGCAAGGGTGTTTGACTTCACTCAGCAGGTGCTTCGCACCGACGCTTCAGGCATGCCGATGGAGTGGATCGACTATCAGCAGGCCGTGCGGCTTTACCACGCTCAGCAGGTGGCATTCACCTGCGGCGAACTGCTTTACCGTGTTCGCGGGGGCGTCAATGCCCGCTCCGGGAGTCGTAGCGTGGTGGAGGTCAACTCCATCATCGCCACCTACGGCACCAACAAGGCGGTGCGCGAACGCTACGTGCCGCCATTGAACAACTCGGCCCTGTTCAAGCGTGATGCCCACCTGTGCCTGTACTGCGGTCATCCCTTCCCGTACCGGGATCTGTCGCGTGATCATGTCACCCCCATCAGTCAGGGGGGGCAGGATCACTGGAGCAACGTGGTCACGGCCTGCAAGCGCTGCAACAACCACAAGGCAGGTCGCACGCCGGAGCAGGCTGCCATGCAGTTGCTGGCCGTGCCCTTCGTGCCCACCCGTGCCGAATACATCTACCTGCAGGGGCGGCGGGTGCTGGCGGATCAGATGGAATTCCTGCAGGCCCATTTTCCGCGGACGAGTCCGTTGCGCCTTCGGGCGCTGCAGTAGTGCGGTCACGCCGGGTCGGAAAGCGACAAAACCGAAACCAAGTCAAAGCATGGCGCCTGAACCCTGGTGAATCGACGCTCGTCGGTTTACAGTCTCGCCTTGTGTTTTGGGGGAGGAGTATATATGGCTCTTGAGATGTATAGAGAAGCGGTCGATCTCCCCGCCCCGGAGGCGCGTCGCAAGGATAGCTCGGCGCCAGCCTCATCCGATCGTCCGCCCTCAGGGCTGTCTTCAAACCAAAAAGCAGAACGTACCATGACCTACATTGGCGAGCCGGACTATCGTCATGGGAGCCCTCAGAGCTTGGGAATCCTGATCACCAACCTGGGTACCCCGGATGCACCCACGCCGGCGGCACTCAAGCGCTACCTGAAGGAATTCCTCTGGGATCCGCGGGTGGTGGAGGCGCCGCGCCCGCTGTGGTGGCTGCTGCTCAACGGCCTCATCCTCAACACGCGTCCGCGCAAGAGTGCCGCCAAATATGCCCAGATCTGGGGTAAGGACGGCTCGCCCCTGCTGACCACCACCCGGGCGCAGGGGGCCGCCGTCGCCGAGCGCATGGCGGAGCGTCTTCCTGGCCCGGTGAAGGTTGCCGTGGCCATGCGCTATGGCAACCCCTCCATCCGCGCTGGCCTGGAGGAACTCCGCCGCGCCGGTGCCCGGCGTATTCTCGTGCTGCCGCTTTATCCCCAGTATGCTGCCTCCACCACCGGTTCCACCTTCGATGCGGTCACCCAGGAGGTGAGTCGCTGGCGCTGGGTGCCCGAGCTTCGTTTCGTCATGGGTTATCACGGTGACCCGGCCTATATCCAGGCAGTGGCGGACAGCATCCGCGAGCACTGGCAGGCCAGGGGTCAGGGGGAGCGGTTGCTTTTCTCCTTCCACGGCATCCCCCGGGACTACCTGGATCAGGGCGACCCCTACCATTGCTACTGCCAGACCACGGCCCGCATGGTGGCCGAGAACCTGGGGTTGCCCGAGCATCAATGGCAGGTGGCCTTCCAGTCCCGTTTTGGTCGTCAGCAGTGGCTGACCCCCTATACCTCGGAGACCATCGCCGAGTTGCCGGGGCAGGGTGTGAAATCCCTGGACGTGGTCTGCCCCGGCTTCTCCGCGGATTGCCTGGAGACCCTGGAAGAGATCGCCGACGAAAGCCGCGAGGCCTTCCTGGAGGCTGGCGGCGAACGCTTCAGCTACATTCCCTCCTTGAACACACGCCGCGACCATACCAACGCATTGGCCGACCTCATCCTGCGTCATATCCAGGGCTGGCCGGAAGCGGACCCGAAGTACGACTACGAAGCCAGGCGAGAGGCCGGGGAGCGGGTCCGGGAGCGAGCCATGACCATGGGCGCGAAGAACTGAGGCGGAGGATGGCATGCATATCGCCGCCCTGATCATCGGTGATGAACTGCTGTCCGGCAAGCGTCGCGACAAGCACATGGAGTTCCTGATTCAGGCCCTGAGTCAGCGAGGCCTGGAGTTGTCATCCGCCCGCTTTGTGGGCGATGACGCCAACCTGCTCACCGAGAACCTTCGCCAGACGCTTGCCAGCGGCGCTGTGGTCTTCAGCTTTGGCGGCATCGGCGCCACGCCCGACGACCGCACCCGGCAGTGCTTTGCCCGGGCCTCCGGGGTGGATCTGGCCCTGCACTCGGAGGCTGTGGCCATTCTGGAGGAGCGTTTCGGGGAGTCTACCTACCCCCATCGCATCCGCATGGCGGAGCTGCCCGTGGGTTCGTCACTGATCCCGAACCCGGTCAATCGCATCCCGGGGTTCAGCATGCAGCATCATCATTGCGTGCCGGGGTTTCCCAACATGGCCTGGCCCATGGTGGAGTGGGTGCTGGACACCCATTACACCCATCTGTTCGGCAAGGTGCCGGTGATCGAGCGGTTGGTGATGGTGAGCGGTACGCCGGAGTCGGACCTGGTGCCCATCATGGAGGCGGTCATGGAGCGTTTTCCCGGTATTCGCCTGTCCAGTCTGCCTTCCACCCAGGCGGGTTGTCGCGAGGTGGAGATGGGCGTCAAGGGCCCGGCGGATGACGCCATGGAGGCCACTCAGATGCTCCTGGCGGCCCTGGATGCCCAGGGGGTGCGCTGGCAGGAGCAGCCGCAGGTGAGTTCAGCGGTGAAGTCCTGAGCGTTTGCGCAGCTGGGCGTCTCGATAAAAGCGTCCCAAATAAAAAAAGCGGCCACCGAGGGCCGCTTTTTTTATTGATGAACGGGCCTGACGGGCCGCGACTCGCCGCACGGGTGCGGGGGAGGCGCGGCCCGTTTGCCTTAGCGGCTCAGGCTGATGCGGTGCATGACCCAGTCGCCACGACGCTTGTGACGCAGGCCGGCACCAATGTGCAGCACCAGCAGGGCAATGATGCACAGCGCCACGATCATGTGAGCCTGGAACAGCTGTTCAGCCAGGGCCGGGTCCTCGGCGATCAGGGGTGGCAGTTCCCAGGTGAAGAAGTTGATCGGGAAGCCCGCAGCTGCAGTGGCCAGCCAGCCCACGATGGGCATGGCGATCACCAGCACATACAGCAGGAAGTGCACCGAACGGCTCATGAACCGCTGGAATCCGGACAGATCCACCGCATAGGGCGGCGTGCCCTGGAGCAACCGCACCAATAGGCGCAGCACCATCAGGCCCAGCAGGGTGATGCCCAGCGTCTTGTGGGCGATATAGGCCATATTGGCCATGTCCATGCCTACCAGTTCCACCAGGCGCTCATGGCCAAGGGTGCCCAGGGTCAGCCCGCCAATCAGCGCGAAGACCAGCAAAACGGCAATCAGCCAGTGCAATACGCGCAGCGGAAAGGAATGGCGTGGCAGCCCGGAGGCTACGCCAACACTCGGATAGTCTGTACTCATGGTCGCTCCCTTATTGGTTTGTGATGGGGTCGGCCCCGTCCACAGGTTTGCGTTGACCGACCCATTGGTTAACCCGCATACAGTTTAAGCCCTAATCCGGTCCCAACATAAGCCACAGGGCTGTAATCGGATCTGCTCGGTGCATTGTCCATGTGGTGTTTCCGCACCCCGTCCCTCCCCAGCTTGGCCGTAGTCGAGGCTCGCCGTCCTGATCTGTGTCAGTCTGTTGGGCTGGGGCGGGATAATCGCAGGTGCACGCCGTCCCTAATCCCACGACGTTCGTCAGGTGGAACCGGGTGCCCATTTGGATCATAGTACGTCAAGAGGATCTGTCACCCCGGCGCGTCATGGTCGGGGCCGTTTGCAAAACGACCTGTACGGTGCGCGTTGGCCGATTTTTTGGGTTGGGTCGTCCCGTTTGCTAAGAGGAGTCGGGCTATGTGGTGGTTCGTGATTGGCTATGCTATCGGGCACATCGGCTTCATGATGGGCTCCACGCCCCTCCTGGCGGTGGGCGGCGCCCTGTTTCTTTACGGGGCCTATGTGGTGGTGTACGGGAAACCTCGGGAGGAGTGAGGGGGGGGGAGTGGTGGGCCCGGTCGGACTCGAACCGACGACCAAGGGATTATGAGTCCCCTGCTCTAACCAACTGAGCTACAGGCCCGGTGTTGATGGGTCAGTCTTGAAAGGGGGCGGACTACGCCGGGGCGGGTGCCCCGGTGAGTGTAGCCCGACCCACGGGAGAAACGTTTACTCCAGGTCGAGGAAGCTGCGCAGCATCTCCGAGCGGGAGGGGTGGCGCAGCTTGCGCAGGGCCTTGGCCTCGATCTGACGGATGCGCTCGCGGGTGACGTCGAACTGCTTGCCGACCTCTTCCAGCGTGTGGTCCGTGTTCATGTCGATGCCAAAGCGCATCCGCAGCACCTTGGCCTCGCGCGGGGTGAGGCTGGCCAGCACCTCGCGGGTGGTCTCCGACAGGCTTTCCCGGGTGGCGGAGTCGATGGGCGACTGAACGTTCACGTCCTCGATGAAATCACCCAGGTGCGAGTCCTCGTCGTCGCCAATGGGGGTTTCCATGGAGATGGGCTCCTTGGCGATCTTGAGTACCTTGCGCACCTTGTCCTCGGGCATTTCCATGCGCTGGGAAAGTTCTTCCGGGGTGGCCTCGCGACCCATCTCCT
Source organism: Ectothiorhodospira sp. BSL-9 (assembly GCF_001632845.1). Lineage (NCBI taxonomy): Bacteria > Pseudomonadati > Pseudomonadota > Gammaproteobacteria > Chromatiales > Ectothiorhodospiraceae > Ectothiorhodospira > Ectothiorhodospira sp. BSL-9. The sequence goes on from NZ_CP011994.1 coordinate 1,486,481, forward strand.
GAAGCATCTGCCGACTGATGCGGTTGAGCTTGTTGATGGTCTCGATCATGTGCACCGGAATGCGGATGGTGCGTGCCTGGTCGGCGATGGACCGGGTGATGGCCTGGCGAATCCACCAGGTAGCATAGGTGGAGAACTTGTAACCACGGCGGTATTCGAACTTGTCCACTGCCTTCATCAGGCCGATGTTGCCCTCCTGGATCAGGTCCAGGAACTGCAGGCCGCGGTTGGTGTATTTCTTGGCGATGGAGATCACCAGGCGCAGGTTGGCCTCCACCATCTCCTTCTTGGCGCGGCGGGCCTTGGCCTCACCGATGGACATGCGGCGGTTGATGTCCTTGATCTCGCCAATGGTGAGAGAAGACTCTTCCTGGATGTCCACCAGGCGGTTCTGGGCCTTGAGGATGTCATCCCGGTGTTCGGCGAGCTGCGTCTTGTAGCGGGCGGCCTTGCCCTTGAGAGCGCCATCGAGCCACTTCAGGTTGGTCTCGTTGTCCGGGAAGGTGGAGATGAACTCCTTGCGGGGCATGTTGCACTGATCCACGCAGGTACGCAGGATCATGCGCTCCTGGCCGCGGATGCGGGACACCGTGTCGTGCAGGTCGGCAGTGAGCTGGTCCACCAGGCGGGGCACCAGCTTGAATTCCATGAAGTAGCGGGCCATCTCTTCCCGGGCCTGGGCGTATTCCTCGCTCTTGCCCTGGGCAGCGCATTCCATGGCGCGCTCGTACATGGCCTCCAGCTGGGTGAAGCGGGCGCGGGCCTCTTCTGGATCCGGGCCGGTGTCTTCCGGGGCGGCGTCGTCGTCGGAATCGTCCGAGTCGCCGTCGTCGCTGTCACCGTCGCTGTCGTCCGAGGCCACGGCGGCAGCCGGGGCAGCCGGGGATTCCTCACGGGGCGGGGCCACGGAGGCGATCTCGTCGGCGTGCGGGTCCATGAAGCTCACAATGATGTCGGTGAGCTTGATCTCCTCGGCCTCAACGCGGCCGTATTCCGACAGCAGCGAGGCGATGGACTTGGGGTAGTGAGCCAGGGCGAAAAGGACCTGCGAGAGGCCTTCCTCGATGCGCTTGGCGATCTTGATCTCGCCTTCGCGGGTGAGCAGCTCCACCGTGCCCATCTCGCGCATGTACATGCGCACCGGGTCGGTGGTGCGCCCGAATTCCCCGTCCACGGAGGCCAGCGCGGCGGCGGCTTCCTCGGCGGCATCTTCGTCGGTGGACACGGAGTTGTCGGACAGGATCAGGCTGTCGGTATCCGGTGCCTGCTCGTGGACAGTGATCCCCATGTCGTTGATCATGGCGATGATGTCTTCGATCTGCTCCGGATCGACGATGGTGTCCGGGAGGTGGTCGTTCACCTCCGCATAGGTCAGGAAGCCCTGTTCCTTGCCCTTGGCGATGAGCTCCTTGAGGCGCGATTGCTGTTCTTCGTGATTCATGAAAACCTGCTCAAGCTGGACCTGTGCGAACCGGGTGAGGCGCTGGCCAGGGGTTAAACGATCAATTGTAGCATTGCGATGGGTTGACGACCACTTTCAATGGGCGTAGACCTGTCAGGCTGGGTGTTGCGTGCCGGGCTTGCCCTTTCCGGGTTTGAGCACCGCCTTCAACTCTGCCTTCTCCGCCTCCGTCAGCGGTTGCTGGGCCGCCCTGGCCAGCAGGGTGTCGGCCCGTTGCTGTTCGTACTGGCGATACAGACGGGCCAGGGCATCATCGAGCATGCGTTCCAGGTGGGCTTCCTCCGAGGGTGGAGGTTGCCATTGAGCCAATTTTAGTAGATGCGGCCACGCTTCGCTGTCTCGCCAGCGCTCCAGCAACGCTGCGGTCGTTAGATGGGGGTGCGCATGCAGAGTTTCAAGGACCTTTGCCAGAAGCTTTGCCCCCGGTACTTCCACGGCCTTGAGCCAGTCGCTGTCCTGTATCCGGGCAGCCAGTGAGGGCTGCTCCAGCAGCAGGGACAGCGCCAGCCTGACGGGGGTGACAGCCAGCTTGCGCCCCAGCACCGGCCGTTTTGCCGGGGAGCGGCTGGGTTGAGCCTGTGGGGGTGCGCCGGAGGATGCCGGTGCTCCCATCTGCTGCTCCAGCCGCTCGCTGGACACCCCCGACAGGCGGGCCACGTCGCCGATGATCTGACTACGCAGCAGCCCCTCGGGCATGGTGGTGAGAAGTCTGGCGGCCTCCACACCCAGACCAGCCCGCCCCTCGCGGGATTCCACATCGTGACGCTCCCGCAGCCCCTCCAGCAGGGCATCGGAGAGGGGCTGGGCGGCCTCGATGCGAGACCGGATGCCCTCGGGGCCCTCGCGGCGAATCAGGGTGTCCGGGTCCTCGCCCTGGGGCAGGAACAGGAAGCGCACCTCGCGACCGTCCCGGACCGTGGGCAGGGCCTGCTCCAGGGCGCGCCAGGCCGCCTTGCCCCCGGCGGCATCGCCATCGAAACAGAACACCACCCGGGAGACCACCCGGAACAGGCGCTCCAGATGGTCGCGGGTGGTGGCCGTGCCCAGGGTGGCCACCGCATTGCGCAGGCCAAACTGGGCCAGGGCGATCACGTCCATGTAGCCCTCCACCACCAGCAGCTCCTCAAGGCGCGGCGTTGCCTTGCGAGCCTCATAAAGGCCATACAGCTGCTGGCCCTTGTGGAAGACAGGGGTTTCCGGTGTGTTGAGGTATTTGGGTTCCCCCGGGCCCAGCAGGCGACCGCCAAAACCCACCGTGCGACCCCGCTGGTCGCGGATGGGGAACATGATGCGGCCACGAAATCGGTCGAAGGGTCGCCCTCCCTCCTTGCGGGAGGTGAGCCCGGCGGCCTGCAACTCCTCCTCGTTGAAACGGCCGGAAACGGCCTGTATCAGGTCATCCCAGGTGTCCGGCGCAAAACCGAGGCGGTAATCCCGGGCGATAGCCCCGGTGAGGCCGCGCTGCTTGAGGTAGTCCACCGCCGGGGGGTGCCGGCGCAGGTTGTCGATAAAATGATCCGCCGCCGCCTCCTGGGCGGCGATCAGGCGGGCGAAACGGTCGTTATCTTCCCGTTGTCCGCCCTCCCGGGGGACCTCCATGCCCGCCTGACGGGCCAGTTCCTCCACCGCCTCCACAAAACCCATGTTGTCGTGGTTCATGAGAAAGCCCAGGGCGGTCCCGTGGGCGCCACAGCCGAAGCAGTGATAGAACTGCTTGCGGGGGCTGACGTAGAACGATGGGGTCTTTTCGCTGTGAAACGGGCAGCAGGCCGCGTATTCGCTGCCCTTTTTCTTGAGTTGAACGCGGGTGTTCACCACATCGACGATATCGGTGCGGGCCAGGAGTTCGTCGATGAAGGCAGAGGGAATGCGGGACATGTGGCCGCTGCTGCGGCCCCGAAAACGGGGCCGCCAGGAGAGGAGGGTCAGTCGGCCATGGCGTCCTGCACGGCACCAAAGCTGCGGATGAACGGCTCATTGCGCCGGATGTCTGCGGGCAGGGCCGCGATGGCGCTGCGGGCCGCACTCGCACCGGGATAGGAGCCGAACACGACGCCATAAAGGTCCCGGCCATCACGGCGCATGCGGAACCAGGCCACATCGCCGGGAAGATCGGTGTCCTGGACGAAGTTCTGCACCCCGGATTCGCTGCTGCTCACCAGCAGTTGCACGGTGTAATGGGAGCGATCCTGGTCGCGCAGCCACTGGGCATCGCGGATGCGTTTGTCACCGGTGGGTTCCGGCTCGGGTTCGGCCGCAGGCTCCGGTGCAGGTTCTGGCTCGGGTTCCGGGGCGGGCTCGGGTTCTGGTTCGGGCTCAGGCGCCGGTTCAGGCGTGGGCTCCGGTTCCGTTGCCGGCGGAGGTACCGGTTCAGGTCTGGGTGCCGGTTCCGCCGGGGCTTCGGCCCGGGGTGGTGGTGTGGGCTCGGGTGCGGTGGCCGGTGGGGGCTCCGGGGCTGAGGGCGCGCGGGGTGGCTGCTCTGGCAATACCAGAGGCTGACTGCGGACCGGCTGAGGTTCATCGTCGGGGCCGCCCAGCAGGCTCAGCAGGGTGACCAGTGCCCCCACCAGAATGACGCCCGCCACGGCCGGCGCAAACCAGCGCTGCTGCCAAAAGGCCTTGCCGCCAGCAGCGGTGGCTTGTTCCCCGTGTGTACCTGGTGTCATGGCTGCTCCCCCCTCACAGATTTCCCGCAGGCGTTCCATGGCGCAGGTGTTGATACGCCCCGGCAGCCCGGCGGAATCCCGGTGGATGTCTTCGATGGTTTCCCGATCCAGCAGATCGGCCGTTTCCAGTCCGGCGGCCTGCAGACGATGGTTCACATAGGCGCCGGTCTGTTCCCGGGTGAGGGCGCGCACCTGCACCGTCATCTGGGCCTCGGGAATATCCAGGCCCTCATCCACGGCGGTGAGCCGTTCCTCGATCTCCGGTTCGCCCACCAGCAGCAGACCGAAGCGGCGGTCCACCTGATCGTGAATGCGCTGCCGGGTCTGAATGAGCTGGCGCAGCACGTCCGGTTCCAGCAGGTGGGCATCGTCGATGGCCAGCACCGGGCGCATGCCGCTCTGGATCAGGCGGGTGAGGAACTGCTCCAGGGGTTCGGTGCCCTCCTGTTCGGCGGGTACGGCCTCCTTCCAGTACTGGCGCACGGTGTATTCCACGGCGGCCAGGCTGATGCCGGAACGGGCCTTGAAGGCGCAAAAATCCATGTTCTCCCGACCCTGGGCCAGCACCCGCAGCAGTTGCGTGCTCTTGCCGGACCCCTGCTCGCCCTTGAGGATGACCACGTTATGGTCATTCTCCAGATGCTCAAGGGTGACGTTCACCGGCATGTCGGTGGCCGGGTCGGAGTAGAGGAAGTCTTCGCCGGCAATGGAGGCGAACGGTTGTTGCCTGAGGCCCAGTTGGTCGAGGCAGTCGGCGGGCAGCGTGTCGTTGGCCATGGGATCCCTGGATGTCATGAAAGTGTGTTCGGGTCGAACAGACGGCCGTGTTCGGCAATGGCAAAACGGTCGGTCATGCCGGCCACGTAATCCGCCACGGCGCGGGCACGACCGGCGTCACCGGACTGGGCGGACAGGCGCCGGGCCTTGTCCTCGTGCTCCGGGGGCAGCAGGGCCGGCTCGGCCATGTAGGCGGCAAACAGCTCCCTGAGCACCCGGGCCGCCTTCATGGTCATGCGGTTCACCCGATAATGCCGGTAAAGATGCTGACGTAGAAACCGTTTAAGTTCAAGGTTGTATTCCCGGATTTGTGCGCTGAAGCAAATCAGCGGGCGCACCTGGGCGCGCACCGCGTCCGGGTGATCGGGGGCCGCCTCGTGGATGCGGGTCAGGCTGCTGTCCACCAGGTCGGTCACCAGACGGTTGATCATGCGCCGGATCACCTCGTGACGCGCACGTTTTTCGGGCAACTCCCCGTAACGTGCGCGCACCGCCTCAAAGGCCTCCCGGAACAGGGTCACTTCCATGAGCTGTTCCAGGGTGATCAGTCCGGAGCGCAGGCCGTCGTCCACATCGTGGTTGTTGTAGGCGATCTCATCGGCCAGGTTGTTCAGCTGCGCCTCCAGGGTGGGCTGGTGTCCATCCACGAAACGCCGGCCCACAGCGCCCAGGGTGGCGGCCACCTTGGGGTCGCAGTGCTTGAGGATGCCCTCGCGGGTCTCGAAGGTGAGGTTGAGGCCGTCGAACTCGGCGTAATGGGCCTCCAGGGACTCCACCACCCGCAGCGACTGCAGGTTGTGTTCAAAGCCACCATAATCGGCCATGCAGGCATTGAGGGTGTCCTGGCCGGCATGGCCGAAGGGGGTGTGGCCCAGGTCATGAGCCAGGGCGATGGCCTCGGTGAGGTCCTCGTTCAGGCGCAGCACCCGGGCGCAGCCGCGGGCGATCTGCGCCACTTCCAGGCTGTGGGTGAGGCGGGTGCGGAACAGGTCCCCCTCGTGATTGATGAACACCTGGGTCTTGTATTCCAGGCGCCGGAAGGCGGTGGAGTGGATGATGCGGTCCCGATCCCGCTGGAATTCGCTGCGGTAGACCGGCGCGTCCTCCGGGTGGCTGCGACCGCGGCTCAGGTCATCCCGGGCCGCGTAGGGGGCCAGATGGGCGGGATCGTTCAGGGCAGCTGGTGTGGTGTTCATGGGCGGGTCAGTGCGTTCAGGGTGTCATCCAGCGCCCCGGGGTCGAAGTCCGCCGTCACCACGGATGTGCCGATGCCCTGGAGCAATACCAGTCGCAACTGACCCTGGAGGACCTTCTTGTCCCCCGCCATGATCTGTTTGAATCGCTCGGTGGACAGCCCCGCCGGCGGGGCTACCGGCAGGCGCGCCATCTCGATGAGACGGGTGGTGCGATTCAGGTCGTCGTCCTCGATCCACCCCATCTGCCGGGACAGGTGGGCCGCCATGATCATGCCAGCGCCCACTGCCTCGCCGTGCAGCCACTGGCCGTAGCCCATGCCGTTCTCGATGGCGTGGCCGAAGGTGTGGCCCAGGTTCAGCAGGGCGCGGCGCCCGGACTCCCGCTCATCCTGGGCCACCACCCGGGCCTTGTCGGCACAGGCGCGGTGGATGGCCCAGGCCAGGGCTTCAGGGTCCCGGGCCAGCAGGCGGGGCAGGTGTTCCTCCTGCCAGGCGAAGAATTCCGCATCGTCGATCAGGCCGTACTTGATCACCTCGGCCAGGCCGGCGCTGAGTTCCCGGTCGGGCAGGGTGTTGAGGGTGTCGGTGTCGATGACCACCAGCCGGGGCTGATGAAAGGCACCGATCATGTTCTTGCCCAGCGCATGATTCACGCCGGTCTTGCCGCCCACGGAGGAGTCCACCTGGGAGAGCAGGGTGGTGGGCACCTGGATGAAGTCCACGCCGCGCAGGTAGGTGGCGGCGGCAAAACCGGTGATGTCTCCGATCACCCCGCCTCCCAGGGCGATGAGCATGGCGCTACGGTCCAGGCGTCGCTCCAGCAGGAAGGTGTAGATGCGGTTGAGGGTGTCGACGTTCTTGTGCTGCTCGCCATCGGGCAGTATCAGGGCCTCTACGGGGCCGTCGTGCAAGGACGCCAGGGTCTGCTTGAGGGTGTCCAGATAGAGTGGGGCGACGGTCTCGTTGGTTACGATGACCGCGCGGCGCCCCTTCAGCAGGGCCTCGAAGTGCCCCGGCTCTTTCAACAGCCCCCGGCCGATGTGGATCGGGTAGCTGCGTTCGGCAAGATCAACGGTGAGGGTGTCCATGCCCGGATGATACTAAGGTGGGCATCGTGAAAGCCACCGTGACGGCATTACTCCGGGGCGGAGACGGCCGTGCGGGGGCGGGCCTTGTGCGGGCTGGGCGCGCGACTTCTGAAGCGTCGGGCCACGGTGCGCACGGTGCCGCGTAGATGTTCCCGATCCGTGTCCACCACCAGGTGGGCGATCTCCCGGTATAGCGGGTCGCGAATCCTGAGCAGTTCCTCAAGCCGGGCGCGGGGGTTTTCCGTTTGCAGCAGCGGGCGGTTGCGATCCCGGGCGGTGCGGCGCAGTTGCACTGCCACCGAAGTGCGCAGATAGACCACCAGGCCACAGCGTTTCAGGCATTCCCGGTTTTCCGGGCGCATCACCACACCGCCACCGGTGGCCAGGACGATGCCCTCGCGAGTGCACAGGTCGGCGATCACTGCCGTCTCCCGCTGACGAAAGCCATCCTCACCTTCATATTCAAAGATGGTGGGGATATCCACGCCCGTACGACGCTCGATCTCCCGATCGCTGTCCACAAAGGGCAGGTGCAGGTGGCTGGCCAGATGCCGGCCCACAGTGGACTTGCCGGCCCCCATGGGGCCGATCAGGACGATGTTGTATTTTTCTGGCAGCGGGGGGCGTCTGGGTGACTTCATGGCGTGCAGTCGCCCGGCCCATCAGTGGGCCGGGCGCTCGGGATGCTTACTTCTGGAAGGTCACCATGATGACCTGAGCGGCGATGATGACGCCGATGATCACGTACAGGGTTACCATGAAGGGTACACCCAGCTGCAGGGAGGCCACGGTCTGGCCTGCGAGTTCTTCTGACATAGTTCCACCTCCTGAGTAGTTTTGGGTCGGGCGCTGGCAAAGGGCCGTCTCTGCGGCTTTCACTCACCCAGCGCGCGTGTGGGTCATGAATTCCCATCAAGAGAGTGGATCATTGGCGCTCCGGAGGCAACCCCACCCGACATTCCCTGCGTTTCTCGACTCCTGGGGCTGGAAATCTCCAGGATTCCAGACTAGGATTAGATTAAGATTAATTCTCATTTAAGGGTGATGTCATGAGAAGCCTCCGCAGAGTCGTGTTGTGTGTGCTGTTTCTGGTGGCGGCGCCGCTTGGCGCCCATGAGCCCCCTCGCGTGGTGACCACCTTCTCGGTCCTGGGCGACCTGGTCCAGAGGGTGGCCGGTGACGACGCCCAGGTGAAGGTGCTCACACCCGTGGGCGCAGAGGTGCATGACTGGGAGCTCACGCCCGATAACTTCAAGGCCCTGGAGCGAGCTGATCTTGTGTTGTACAACGGCTACATGCTGGAGCAGTGGATGGGGCAGGTGCGCGCCACAGCGCGGCGCGACGTGCCGTTGGTGGCCGTGGCCGAGCAGGCCGGGGTGGAAACCCATCCCATCGTCACCGGTGATTTCGAGGGGGACCCCGACCCCCATCTGTGGATGGACCCCCGCAAGGCCGCCGCCTACGGTCATGCCATTGCCCGGGCCCTGGGGGACGTCCATCCCGGGCGGGCCGAGGCCTTTGCCAACCGTGCCCAGGCCCTGGAGTCGGAGCTTGAGGTCCTCCACGAAGAGATCCTTGAGGCCCTTGCCCTCATCCCCGAGGACCAGCGCCTGCTGATCACCAGCGAGGCGGCGTTCATCTACTTCGCCCACGCATATGATCTGCGTCATGATGGCGTCTGGGGCACCAACGCCGAGACCGAGGGCTCCCCGCGGCAGATCATGCGTATCGTGGATCTGGTGCGTGAACGGGCGCCCGGGGCTGTCTTCTGGGAGAGCACCATCTCGGATCGTCACGTGCGCAGTGTGGCCGAGGACACCGGCGTGACCGTGGCCGGTCCCCTGTACGTGGACTCCCTTGGACAGCCTGGCAGCGGCGCCGAGGATTATTTCGCCATGATGCGCCATAACAAGATGCTGCTCAGGGAGCACCTGGGAGGTCGTCAGGATGAGTGAGGTGACGCACCCATCGCTGCCCGCGGTGGAAGTCCAGCACGTGTATGCGGCCTACGATGGACAGGCGGTGCTGGAGGATGTGCACATCGACCTGCCAGCCGGTGAATGGACGGCCATTATCGGCCCCAATGGCGCGGGCAAGTCGACGCTGTTTCGCATCCTGCTGGGGGTGATGAAGGCGCACCGCGGGCGTGTGCGGGTGCTTGGGCAGGCGCCGGCCACCCAGCGCCGCGCCGGGGTGATGGCCTACATGGCCCAGCAGGAGGCGGTGGAATGGGACTTTCCCATCTCCGTCAAGGATACGGTGCTCACGGGCCGCTATGGTCACATGCGTGGCGATGCCTTCTGGAGGCGCATCGTGCCGCCCCGCTGGTGCGACCCCCGGCACTGGGTGGTGGTACGTCAGGCCCTGGAGGCCGTCGACATGCTGGATTATGCCGACCGGCCCATCGGCGCGCTCTCGGGCGGTCAGAAGAAGCGGGTGCTGCTGGCCCGGGCCCTGGCCCAGGAGGCCAGGGTGTTGCTACTGGACGAGCCCCTGGCCGGGGTGGATACCGCCAGCGAGCGCCTCATCATGGAGGTGCTGGATGGTGAACGCCGTTCGGGGCGCACCGTGATCATGGTCACCCACGACATGGACAGCGCCCGCCGCTACGCCGACCAGGTGCTGCTGCTCAATCGCCAGGTGGTGGGCATGGGCGCCCCCGAACGCATGCTGGTGGATGAGATGCTGGCCCGCACCGCAGCGGCGGGGTGGGTGCGGGGCCATGAGCCCCTGGTGGAGGCATCGTGATGGCATGGTTCGAATCCCTGGGCATGGCCCTGATCGACGCATTGATCGCCGGGCTGATGCTGATCGTGGGCCTGTTTCCCGAGGCCGTCTCGGCACCCTTTGACTACGCCTTCATGCAGCGGGCCCTGCTCACCTCCATCCTGGTGGGGGCCATTTGCGGGTTGTTGTCCTGCTTCGTGGTGCTCAAGCGCTGGTCGTTGCTGGGGGATGCCATCTCCCATGCGGTGCTGCCGGGGGTGGCCATCGCCTATCTGCTGGGCTGGCCCTTCTTCATTGGCGCCTTCCTGGCCGGCGCTGTCTCGGCCCTGGGCATTGGCGCCCTGGAGCGGCACACACGCATCAAGTCCGATGCGGCCATGGGCCTGATGTTCACCTTCGCCTTCGCCCTGGGTGTGGTGATTATCGGTAAGATCGCTACCAATACCCACTTGATGCACATCCTTTTCGGGAATGTGCTGGGTGTTCAGTATCCGGCCCTGATGCTCACCCTGTTCTCCGGTCTGGTGGCCCTGATGGCCGTGTGGATCTTCTATCGATCCCTGGTGCTTTACACCTTCGACCCCATGCAGGCCCAGGCCCTGGGGTTCAATACCAGCGTGGTGCATTACGGGCTGATCCTGCTGCTCACCCTCACCATCGTTGCCAGTCTGGAGACGGTGGGCATCATCCTGGTGGTGGCCATGCTCATCACACCGGGGGCCACCGCCCATCTGCTCACCGACCGCCTGACCACAATGATGCTGCTGTCGGTGGGTACCGGTGTGCTCTCGGCGGTGCTGGGGCTGTATCTCTCCTTCCAGTTTGACGTGGCCTCCGGCGGTGCCATCGTGCTGGTGGCCACCGCGCTGTTCGCCGTGGCCCTGCTGGCAGCACCCCGCCACGGCCTGGTGGGTCGCTGGTGGCGCCGGCGTCGAGGGGCGACAGCAATGGCGCCCTGAGGGCTGGTGAAGAAATTTCTGTCCGGTGCCCTCAAGTCGGCTCTGCCCCGGCCGCTAGCAAGAGGGAGATCCCTCCAAAGGGACTCGACATTCACGTATCAGATGTATCGGAGGTCCCCATGGACGTCAGCGCCATTGCCAGTCTTGGCACCCAAATGAGTCAGCAGCAGACCGCCCTGGAGGTGAGCACGGCCGTGACCAAGAAGGCCATCGACGCCGAGGCACAAGCCGCCGCCAACCTGGTGGACGCCATGCCCGACCCCAACGCCCAGGCCCTGCCAGCCAATCTGGGCAACAACATCAATGTAACGGCCTGACGGGCCCCGAAGGCGCAGCCCCCTAATGGGAACGGCCTCTTCGGGGTCGATTCACTGAGCCCCTCGCCCCTTTGGGGAGAGGGGTTGGGGTGAGGGGCGGCTGCTAGGACTTGATGCCCTCGCCCGGTTGGCCTAGTCTGCCCCTGTTCAGGCCCGACTCGGTCCACAAGGAAACGGATATCGTCACAGGAGGTGACACCCATGCCCACCCATTCAACCACCCGCCCCCTGCGTCCCCCCTCGGCACCCCGCCGCCATCGCGGCTTCACCCTCATCGAGGCCCTGGTGGCCCTGCTGGTGCTCTCCATCGGTCTGCTTGGCCTGGCGGCGCTGCAACTGTTCTCCCTGCAAAGCGCTCACTCCGCCTATCAGCGCACCGTGGCCAGCATCATGGCCATGGATGCGGGCGAACGCCTGTGGCTGGCGGCCGCCTCGGGCAATCCGGGGCCGGCATCCGTGCAGGGGGCATGGCGTGTCCACTGGCAACATGATCCGGATGCCCCGCAGCGCGTGGGCCTGCCCGAGGCTGGCGATAGCGCGCTGGACTGCGGTGCCTCGGGTTGCACCGTGCGCATCCAGTGGGTGGATGGGCGATTCGATGACGAGGATGGCAGGCCGGTGTTCGAATATGCATTGCAACCGCCAGCGGTATCGCTGCCATGAGCGCGGCCCCGGTTGCAGTGAGGCCACAGCATCGGGTGCGGGGCTTTTCCCTGGTGGAGCTGATGGTTGCCATGGTGATCGGGCTGATCCTGATGGCGGGTGTGGTGCAGGTTTTCCTCGCCAATCACACCGCCTATCGTGAGGCCCAGCGCTTTGCCCAGCTTCAGGAGACCATGGCGTTCGCCGTGGACTATCTGGCTCGTGATATCCGTGGCGCCGAGAGCATCAGTCTCAATGGTGATGAGCTGGCAGTGGTGCGTGATAGGCGCATCGACTGGTGTGGGGCGCCTCCGGGGGTACATGCGGTGAGCTATTTCATCCAGGATGATGCCCTGCGCTGCCGGCATGGGTCACTCCACAACCATGAGCTGCTGCGCGGTTTCCGCCCCGGGTCCACCCTGGTGGCTCACCCCTTGCCGGACGCGCAGGCCCCGGTTGCCGTGCGGCTTGGGCTCACGCTGCAAAGCGGGGCAGGGCAGGGGGTGCCGCTGCGGGATCATTATCTGGAATTTCACGTGGCTATGAGAAACCGGATATTGGCCCTGGGCCAGCCGCCGTCATGAGGGAAGGCCCCGGTGGGTGCGTTCAGGGGGTGTGCCACCGGGAATTGATCTTTGCCGTGCCAAAATCACTCGCGGGTGTGAGACACTTGCCCTGACCAGCCAGGCTTGGGAGATCTGCGGGTGGCAGTGATCAAATGGACCATTGAGGTGGGGGCGGTGCGCAAAGGGATGTACGTCTGCGAACTGGATCGCCCCTGGGAGGGTACCCCGTTTCCACTCCAGGGATTCATGGTGGAAACCGACGACCAGATCCAGTTTCTCAGGGACCATTGCACTACCGTGGCGGTGGATCGGGATAAGACCCCGGATGACCTGCTCAGGCGCGTGCCCCCTTCCGGACCATTGACTCCTTCTGCCGCCAGCCGCGTTCGCAAGCCGGAGCACGATGCCCCGCCCCCAGACACGCTTTACCAGATCGCAGATCAGATGGTGCATGCCCGTTCGGTGTGGCGGGATGCTCAGGATTACATCACCGAGGTGATGAATGATGTCCGCCTGGGCAGCTCCGTGGGCACCCTGCAGGCGCGCCAGTTAGTCAGGCGGCTGGCAGGGCAGGTGGTGGAAAGTCCGAATGCCCTGCTATGGCTCACCACTCTGCGCGAGCGCGACCATTACACATGCCAGCACAGCGTCAATGTCTGCATCCTGTCCCTGAGCTTCGGGCGTTTTTTGGGGATGGGGGGTGAGGAGTTGGAGACCCTGGGGCTGGGCGCTCTGCTGCATGATATGGGCAAGATGCGTGTTCCGCTGGAGATCCTCAACTGCCCTCGCCGACTGACTGCCGAAGAGTTTGAGCAGATGAAGGCCCACCCCGTCCTGGGTTATACCCTGCTCAAGCGCGACAAGACACTGCCCGAAAACGTGCTGCAGACCGCTCTATGCCATCACGAGCGCATGAGCGGTCAAGGCTATCCCAATGGCCACAAGGGCGATGCCATCCCGGCCCATGCCCGTCTGGTGGCGGTGGTGGACGTCTATGACGCCATCAGCAGCAAACGGGTCTACCACGATGGCAAGAGTCCGCAGGAGGCCCTCGACATCATCTTTCGTATGCGCGGCAACGAGCTGGATGCGGAGTTGGTAGAGGCGTTCATCCGCTGTGTGGGCATCTACCCGGTGGGCAGTCTGGTGGAGTTGACCACCGGCCAGGTGGGGGTCGTCGTGGGTTTCAATACCCGTCATCGCCTCCGGCCCACGGTGATGCTGCTGCTGGACGCAGAGCACACACCGATGCCGGCCCCGAGCCTGCTCAATCTGGCCAGTTCTGCCTGGGTGTCGGGCTCCACCGCGCCGGCCATACGCGCGGTGCTGGAGCCTGGAAGTTACGGTATCGATCCGCACCAGGTCGTCAATCAGGTTACTCAGAGTTCCATTGGGGGAAAAAGGCCTGGCCCGCAGGGCAATCGCACATAAAGACTGATTCTCATTTGAGGCCGAGCAAGTGAGCACGGTACTCGTCAGATGTTGCCGCGATGATCCGCTTGGTCTTGAGGCTGCCCTTGCGAGGCAAGGGATCCAGACGGATCAGATTCAACGTCAAGCGCTTGAGGATGGCCAGGTTATGCCCAGCGTGGGCCGTACGGGCCCTCATCTGATCATCCGCAAACGTGACGTCCAGGCACCAGTGCACCTGGTTCTCGACGCACCAGTGCTGGCGGATCGTTCGTGCCAAGACCGGCGCATCGGGGGGCAAACTGCTGATATAGCACCGGCGCTCCTGGGTCGCCTTGCCGTTCACCTCGCGCGAGGCTTCGATCACGGCAAAGCTCTTCATGTCAGGCCAGCGTCCCGGATTGGGTAAGCACGCCAGGGCATCAAACACATAGCAGCGGCGTGTTTCCTGCCGTCCATGGCCCTTGTCGATGTCTTCGCTGACCTGATGGGGCGTCTTGTCGGTCGGGGCTGACTGAAACAGGGCGAAGAAGTCATCCATGGCCTCCCATAACTGAGGCTGGTTCCGTTTGACGGCCAGGACATAGTCCGCCTGCTGGTCGCGTATGGCCTGCGCGATCGAAGGCTGCGTGCCCATCGCATCGATCGTCACAATGCAGCCTTCCAAGGCCAGCGTCGCCAGTAGGTCGGGGATCGCCGTCTTCTCGTTGGATTTGGTGGCTGTGGCGTGCTGCCCCAGGATGACGCCGGCGTCAGCAGCAAAGGCGCTGACCAGATGGAGCGGTGCCTCACCGGTCTTCGCCGATCGGCGGCTCGTCTTGCCGTCCAGCGCCACGACCTGAGGCGAAAGCCCGGGTAGCACCTCGGCTACCCAGCGCCGGAAGGCGGCTTCGAACTGCTGAGTGTCGATCAGGCCGAAGAGGCGAGCAAAGGTGTCATGCGAGGGGATGCCGTTGGGCAAGTTCACGTACTGCCGGAGCCAGGCCTCTTTCTCCTGAGCCCATAGCGCGATTTCTTCAAAGGTGTCGGCACCGACCAAAACGCCGCAGACGGCGGTGGTCAGGACATCAGGCAGCGGATGCTCGACCCGGCGAGGATCTCGCGGGTCCGTGACACAGGTAAAGATATCGAAAAGCGAGGGGAGCTGGGACATCAGGGCGAACCTCAAATGCTCCAGCTATAGCGCTTCAGGCTGCATTCAGCAAATGCGATTCATTCCGGGTCTACGATTGCCCTGGCCTGGCCCGGGGGGCAGTCACGCAATGTGTGGTTAACCGCTACAATCACGTCTCCAGTCATTGATCGGGAGATCCCATGTTATTCAGCATGACCGGCTTCGCACGATGCGAATCTTCGGGCGAATACGGTTCGCTTGTCTGGGAATTGCGCAGCGTCAACCATCGTTATCTTGAGATCTCTCCGCGGCTGCCAGAGGAACTTCGTGGCCTGGAGGGCAAGGTGCGCGAACGCATCCAGGCCCGGCTGGGGCGTGGCAAGGTGGAGTGCAACCTGCGGTTTCGTCGCGGCGCGGCCGACCAGGACAGCATCGAGCTCAACGACGAACTGGCCAAGGAGGTGATCAGCACGGTCGTGCGCGTGGAACACTGGATGATGAACGCGGCGCGCATGACGGCCATGGACATCCTGCGCTGGCCTGGTGTGGTGATCGAGCCGGAGCAGGATCTGCAACCGGTCATGACGGCCACCCTGGACTTGCTGGATGAGGCCCTGACCACCCTGGTGGAGAACCGGGGCCGCGAGGGGGCCCACATCAAGGCGCTGCTCCAGGCCCGCTGCGACGCCATTGCCGAGCAGGTGGCCCGGGTGCGCGAACGGCGACCCCGGGTGGTGGAGGCCCTGCGCGAACGGGTTCGCAGCCGTATTCAGGAACTGGGCACCGATCTTGATCCAGGCCGACTGGAGCAGGAACTGGCCCTGCAGGCCCAGAAGCTGGATGTGGCCGAGGAGCTGGACCGCCTGGAGGGTCATGTGAAGGAGATCCAGGCCGTTCTGGAGCGCCGCGAGCCGGTGGGTCGACGCCTGGATTTTCTCATGCAGGAACTCAACCGCGAGGCCAACACCCTGAGTTCCAAGTCCAACGACATGGAAACCACCCAGGCCGCCGTGGAGCTGAAGGTGCTCATCGAACAGATGCGCGAGCAGATCCAGAACCTGGAATAGGCCCCGGTGCACCGTTATCACTTCCGACTGGACATCCCCCGCGACGAATTCCTGCGCTACTACTCCGGGTCGGCGGCCTCCGTGGTGGCCTGGTCCCAGGAGGGTCGCACGGTTCGATTTCCGGCCTCAGCCCTGCGCCCGCACGTGACCCATGATGGCGTGCGCGGGCGGTTTCGCCTGACGGTGGACGACCAGTTCCGGCTGCAGTCCCTGGAGCGTATCGGTTCCGGATGAGCGGTCATGCACTCCCCTTGAAATCCTCTCCACGGCCCCTATATCGGATAGCGAAAGGCGAAGTTGCCTTGACTCACGAGACAAGTGGAGGTGATAGCCATGTTGACGACCCGTTATGAACCCTGGAGCCTGTTGAATCAGCTGTCCCGGGAACTGGATCGCCTGAACCCGGCCATGGCCGGTGGCGAAGAGGCCGCGGCCACCAGCGACTGGGTGCCGGCGGTGGATATCCGGGAGGAGAAGGACGCCTATGTGCTGCACGCGGACGTGCCCGGCGTGGACCCCAAGGACATTGAGGTCCATATGGAAAACGGCGTGCTGACCATTCGTGGTGAGCGCAAGGCCGAAAGCGCCGAAGAGCGTGAAGGGTACAAGCGCGTGGAACGCATCCGCGGCAGCTTCTATCGTCGCTTCTCCCTGCCCGACACGGCAGACGCCGAGCGCATCAGCGCCCGCAGCGCCAACGGTGTGCTGGAGGTGCGCATTCCCAAGCAGGAAAAGGTGCAGCCCCGGCGCATCGCCGTGGAAGGATAACCCCGGACTCCATTCGGAAGGCGTTCGGCAGGACGCAACCTGCGCCGCGTGGTCACGCGGCGCTCTTGTTTTGGAGTATCGTAGGCGGTTATGGAATACAAAGACTACTACAAGGTGCTGGGGGTGGATCGATCCGCCTCCCAGGACGACCTGAAGAAGGCCTATCGTCGGCTTGCGCGCAAATACCATCCCGATGTGAGCAAGGAGGCCAATGCCGAGGACCGCTTCAAGGAGGTGAACGAAGCATATGAGGTCCTGGGTGATGCAGAAAAGCGCAAGGCCTATGATCAGTTGGGCAGCAACTGGCGCTCGGGCGAGGACTTTCGTCCACCGCCGGACTGGGATGCCTGGTTCGGCGGCGGTGCGGGTGGCCCCCAGCCGGGCGGCTTCCGTGATGCCGGCCCCCAGGCAGGTTTCAGTGAGAGCGACTTCTCCGACTTCTTCGAGACCCTGTTCGGCGGCAGCGCCCGGCGCACCCGTGGGCATCGCACCCAGCGGGGTTTTGCCAGTCGTGGCCAGGACCAGAACGCCCGCATCCAGCTGGACCTGGAACAGGCTTTTCGCGGTGGCTCCGTGCCGGTTCGGATTGGTGAGCGCAGCCTTCAGGTGAAGATCCCCGCCGGGGTCACCGAGGGCAAACGCATTCGCCTGTCCGGTCAGGGCGCCCAGGGTGTGGGTGGGGGCGACGCCGGCGACCTGTATCTGGAAGTGCGCATCCGCCCCCATCGGCATTTTCGCCTGGAGGGCCGCGACATCCATCTGGACCTGCCCATCACCCCCTGGGAGGCGGCGCTGGGTGCCACGGTGAGCGTGCCCACCCTGGAGGGGCGGGTGGACATGAAGGTGCCAGCCGGCTCCCGATCGGGGGGCAAGCTGCGCCTCAAGGGCCGCGGCATGCCCGGCTCACCCCCGGGTGACCAGTACCTGATACTGCAGATCGTCACGCCCCCGGCCGACTCGGACAAGGCCCGGGAGCTCTATGAGCGCATGCAGAAGGAGATGCCGTTCAACCCGAGGGAACATCTGCCGGGGATGATGGGGGCAGGCTAAGCCCCTCTCCCCTCCGGGGAGAGGGGTTGGGGCGAGGGCGACACCCACCGCCGGCGCCCATCCTGCAGCTCCTCCCGCTTCCAGAATGTGGCCCGCTCCTTGAGCGCCTCCATCAGAAACCGGCAGGCATCAAAGGCCGCCTGACGATGGGCCGACCACACCGCCACCACCACGATGGGCTGCCCCGGTTCGACCCGGCCCACCCGATGACCGATCAGGGAACCCTGAACAGGCCATCGGGTGCGGGCCTCATCCTCGATGAGCGCAAGCTCACGCTCGGTCATCCCCGGGTAATGCTCCAGGGTCATGGCCGTCACCACATCCCCGTCGTTGAAATCCCGCATGGTGCCCACAAACAGCGCGCAGGCCCCGAAACTCCCAGGGGCCAGGCTACGTTCATGCTCATTCACCAGATTGAACGGCTCCAGTGGTTCGCTGTGCAGCACGACAGCCATCTCAACCTCCCGTCAC
This sequence comes from Ectothiorhodospira sp. BSL-9, assembly GCF_001632845.1. Taxonomy (NCBI): domain Bacteria; kingdom Pseudomonadati; phylum Pseudomonadota; class Gammaproteobacteria; order Chromatiales; family Ectothiorhodospiraceae; genus Ectothiorhodospira; species Ectothiorhodospira sp. BSL-9. Next base: position 1,504,761 of record NZ_CP011994.1, read on the forward strand.
CGGCGGAAAAAAGGCCACCTCGTCGCCGTCCGTCACCGGATCCTCAAGCGAGGCATGGGCATGGTTCACGGCTGCCAGCACACGGGGCGGCAGGTCGCGATCGGGTTGGGCACGTCGCCACGCATCCGCCACGCAGCGAATCCCCTCAGCAGGCACCGAGGCCTCAGATGCACCCAACTGCTCCCTCAGACTGGCAAAGTAACGAACGGTAATGGACATGGCGTGCGGATCCCGGTCAGTCTCCAGGCACAGCTTATACATTCATTGCTCCCGGGCGCCAGACCCATCAGGATGCCAGTCATGAACGATCTCACACATTTCAACGCCGCCGGCCAGGCCCACATGGTGGATGTGGGCCACAAGCCACCCACCCGCCGCGTGGCCGTGGCTGAAGGGCGCATCCGCCTGCAGGCATCCACTCTGGAAAGAATCCGCCAGGGTGACCACAAGAAGGGAGATGTGCTGGGCATTGCCCGGGTGGCCGCCATCATGGCCAGCAAGCGGACCGCCGACCTGATCCCCCTGTGCCACCCCATCGCCCTGAGTCGGGTGCAGGTGGATCTGGAGCCTGTGGATGAGCCGCCCGCCGTGTACTGTCGCGTGACTGCCGAGACCACCGGCCCCACCGGTGTGGAGATGGAGGCCCTCACCGCCGTGCAGGTGGCCCTGCTCACCCTCTACGACATGTGCAAGGCGGTGGATCGGGGGATGGTCATGGAAGGGATCGGCCTGGTCAGCAAGTCGGGTGGCCAGTCCGGTGACTGGCAGCGGACTTGACGCACTGGCAGGTGCAGCTCAGCGCTGCATCAGCCGCATGGAGTTGGCCAGCAGGCGCACGCGGCGCTTCACGTCATCGCGCATGCGCCTGAAGGGTTCCAGATCGTCCCCGTCCGCAGCGAAACGGGTGGGCGGGTCCATGGGCCAGTTCTTGCAGATAAAACTCTCCGCGGCGGGCAAGGGCAACTTGGCCGGGTCGGTGCACAGGGTGATGACCATGTCTGCCCACTCCAGCAAGTCCCGATCCAGGGCCTTGGACTGCAGGGCCGGAGATTCCATCTCCTCTTCCCGCAGCACCGCCAGGGCGCGGGGCTGGGCCTTGCCCGCCTGCAGGCCGGCGGAACGAGCCTCCACCAGGTCCGGCATCAGTTGCCGGGCATAGGCCTCGGCCACCAGCGTGCGGGCCGTGTTGGTGTGGCCCAGGAACAGGATGTGGGGCTTGCGCCGCAGGTCGGGTTTCTCGGGCATGGGCGGGGTTTTCAGCGGGAGGCGGCCAGTAGCTATGGATTGTACTCACCGCATCTACCGGAAAGCCAGATCCGCGCCTTGTGTCGGGCACCTGCTGCGGCCTTGTCATGGCTTTCAGGCCCCAGGCCTTAGTACACTGACAAAAATGCCGACCCGCTGGGCCCGCCGAATGCCCGCGTAAGGTGGGTCGACGATGCATACGCTACCGACGAGGTAATCACTCGATGAAATGGATCAAGCGCGGCCTGTGGGCCATCTTCGCGCTGCTGGTGCTGTTTGTGGTGCTGGTGGGTTTTCTGCTGGTCACCGTTGACCCCAACGACTACAAGGACCGCATCAGCGAGGTGGTGGAGGAGCAGACCGGGCGAACCCTGGTCATCTCCGGCGATATTGGCCTGTCCGTCTTCCCCCGGCTGGGCCTGGAGTTGGGCGAAACCACGCTCTCCAACGCCGAGGGCTTCGAAGAGGAGTTCTTTGCCCGGGTAGGCGAGGTGGACGTGGCGGTGGCCTTGCTGCCGCTGCTGCGCCGGGAACTGCAGGTGCAGCAGGTCCGCCTTGAAGGGCTTGAACTCAACCTGGCCCGCAACGCCGAGGGTCGGACCAACTGGGACGACCTGATCGATGAAGATGCGGTCGCCGAGCCTTCGGAAGACACCCGACCGGTCACCCGGCCCGCCGACGATCCGGAAACGGTCCCCGAGATCCTGCGGGGCCTGGATATCGCTGGAATTCAGGTGCGCGATGCCCGGCTCAACTGGCGTGATGAGCAAAGTGGCACCCGCCTGAGCGTGGACCCCTTCAACCTGGAACTGGGCCGTCTGCGTCTGGCCCAGGAGACCCGCCTGGACCTTTCCCTGCGCGCACTCATGGATGACCTGGATGCCGCCGTGGAACTGCAGGGGCTCGTTTTTCTGGATGTGGCCAACCAGCGCTACACCCTGCGCCGTATGGTGGCCCAGGTGGAAGCCACTGGAGAGGCACTGCCCGCGCCCATCAAGGCCCGGGTAGAGGCAGACCTGATCGCTGATCTGCTCAATGATCTGGCCAAGGTGGAACGCATGACGGTGAACGCCTTCAATACCCAGTTCACCGGTCTGGTGGAAGTGGCCGGGCTGAGCGGCGAGCCCCGTATCCATGGTGAATTGCGCAGCGGTCAGTTCAGTCCCCGTGGTTTGATGGAGGAGCTGGCCATGGAGCCACCCGAGACGGCCAACCCGGATGTGCTCGGGCGGGCGGCGATGGACATGGCCTTTGAAATGCAGGGGGATGAGCTGAAGGTGACCCAGTTGATCCTCACCCTGGACGAAAGCACCCTCAGCGGGCAGGCCACGGTGAAGGATCTGGCCAGCCCCGATGTGAATGTGTCCATGCAACTGGACCGCATCAACCTGGATCATTACCTGCCGCCAGCCACCGAGGCCAACGGCAACGGTGATGGCAACGGCGACACCGCCGCCCGGGACGGCTGGCCCGACGAGCCCCTGGAACTGCCGGTGGAGATGTTGCGGGAACTGAAGGTGGCCGGCGATCTGCGCGTGGGCCATCTGACGGTGGCCGGCCTGCGCATGCAGAACGTCAACCTGAAACTGCGAGCCCGTGATGGCCAGCTGAACGTGGAGTCGGTTCAGGCGAACCTTTACGAGGGTCAGCTCAATGGTCGTCTCGGTCTGGATGTCCGCCAGGACACCCCGCGCATGCAGGCCCGGCAATCCCTTGAAGGCATCCGTTTTGGCGGCCTGCTGGAGGATCTCACCGGCGATGCCATGGTCACCGGCGGTGCGGATGTGAGTTTTGACGTCACCAGCCGCGGCAATTCGGTGAAGGCCCTGATCAATGGCCTCAACGGCAATGGGCAGATGCGCGTCGCCGATGGCGCGGTCAAGGGCATCAACGTGGCCCAGGTCATCCGCGATGCCGAGGCGCGTGTGCGCGGGCGCTCCCCAGAGGAGACCGACGAGCCGCGACAGACCGACTTCACCGAGATCACCGGCAGCTTCAGGATCGATAACGGCGTGGTGAAGAACGATGACCTGCGGGCAGCCTCCCCACTGCTGCGTGTCCAGGGGCGGGGCGAAGCCGACCTGAACAAGGAACAGCTGGACTACCGTCTGGATACCAGCCTGGTGGGTACCCTGAAAGGCCAGGGCGGCCGGGACCTGTCGGACCTGCGCAACGTGAACCTGCCCATCACGATTCGTGGCAGCTTCAGCGAGCCGCGTTTCGGCCTGGACCTGCGCTCGGTGCTTGAGAGTCGCGTGCGGGAAGAGACCGAGGAGCGGGTTCGCGAGCGGGTGGACCCGGTCATCGAGGAGCAGCGCGAGCGCCTGCGGGAAGAGGGCAGCCGGATCCAGGAGGAGTTGGGTGACCGACTGCGCGATCGGTTGCGCTGAGCACTCGGGGGATTTCGCGGCGCGCCTGCTGGACTGGTACGACCAGCACGGCCGCCACGATCTGCCCTGGCAAAAACAGGTAACCCCCTACCGGGTCTGGGTGTCGGAGATCATGCTCCAGCAGACCCAGGTGGGGACGGTCATCCCCTATTTCCAGCGCTTTATCGCCCGGTTCCCGGATGTGCACGCCCTGGCGGCGGCCACGCAGGACGACGTGCTGCATTACTGGTCGGGCCTGGGCTACTACGCCCGGGGCCGCAATCTGCACAAGGCGGCGCAGCAACTGGTTGAACAGCATCAGGGGCAGTTCCCCCCGGAGCGCCAGGCGCTGGAAGCCCTGCCGGGTATCGGCCGCTCCACGGCTGCAGCCATCCTGGCCCTGTCCCGGGGGCAGCACGAGGCGATCCTGGATGGCAACGTCAAGCGGGTGCTGGCGCGCCATCAGGCCGTGCAGGGCTGGACCGGCGAGGCAGCGGTTCTCAAGCATCTATGGGCGCTGGCGGAAAACCTTACACCCGCCCGGCGGGTGGCCAACTACACCCAGGCCATCATGGATCTGGGGGCCACCGTGTGCACCCGCAGCCGGCCCCGCTGTGATGCCTGTCCGGTGGCCACCGATTGCCTGGCCCGTGCCCGGGGGCTGCAATCCAGCCTGCCCACCCCCCGACCCCGCCGTGAGCAACCCCTGCGCCAGGTGTGCATGCTGATCATCCAGGGGCCGCAGGGCATCCTGCTGGAGCAGCGCCCACCCACCGGGCTATGGGGGGGGCTGTGGGGCTTTCCGGAAGTGGCCTCGATGGATGAGGCGACGGCATGGTGTCAGGCGCGGCTGGGGGTGGATGCCCAGGAATGTCATGCCATGGAGCCCTTCGTGCACACCTTTACCCACTTTCGCCTGCACATCACCCCGTTCCGGATGTGGGTGCAAGACCCTGCCGCGGGTGTGATGGAAGGTGCTGGCCGCGTCTGGTATAAAGACACAGCTCAGGCAGGGCTGGGGCTGGCGGCGCCAGTGGCCCGGCTGCTGAAACACATCACGCAAGAAGACGGAGAGACCAATGGCTCGCATGGTGAAATGCGTAATGCTGGGTGAAGAGGCCGAGGGCCTGGACTTCCCCCCCTATCCCGGTGAACTGGGCAAGCGGATCTTCGAGAACGTATCCAAGCAGGCCTGGCAGAAGTGGATGGGGCACCAGACCATGCTCATCAACGAGTATCGCCTGACCCCCGTCGACCCCAAGGCCCGCCAGTTCCTGGAGGAGGAGATGGAGAAATTCTTCTTTGGTGACGGAGCCACCATGCCGGAAGGGTACGTGGACCCCAGCAAATAGCGCTGGTTGCTCCGAATTAAATCACTTCAAGCCGGTATGGGCTTGACGAATGCGGTCAGTCCGGCTTTAATACGCACCTTCGCTGCAGCGCCCCCCGCCCAGCAGCGTTCTGATCAGGCCAGGTAGCTCAGTTGGTAGAGCAGGGGATTGAAAATCCCCGTGTCGGCGGTTCGATTCCGTCCCTGGCCACCATATTTGATGACAAGGCCCGCCATTGAGCGGGCTTTGTTGTGTCTGGGCGCCCACTCGGCAGGCACAAGCAGGCACTCTTGCCAACTATTGCCACGCTGGCTACCCTCGGTTGACGAGCACGATGAATATGCCCCTGGCCCGTTCGCTCAAGGTCTTTGTGGAGGTGTTCCTTTGAGCGTTCCTGAACTCATCCTGCCCCAATGGTCGGCCCCGGAGGGGGTGCGTGCCGCCGTGACCACCCGGGCAGGCGGAGTGAGCCGCCCGCCCCATGACAGCCTGAACCTGGGGCTGGGCAACGGTGATGATACGGATGCGGTGATGGAGAATCGCCGTCGATTGCGCGAGACCTTGAACCTGCCTGATGAGCCGGCCTGGCTCCACCAGGTGCATGGTATCCAGGTGGTGGAAGCTCAGGGGGTGGACCCCGAAAAGCCCCCCAAGGCGGATGCTTCCATCACCCGCACCCCCGGCCTGGCCTGCGCCGTGCTCACCGCCGACTGCCTGCCGGTGCTGTTCTGTGACCGCTTGGGTCAGCAGGTGGCCGCCGCCCATGCTGGCTGGCGCGGTCTGGTGGCCGGCGTACTGGAGGCCACCGTGGAGGCCTTCGACTGCCCGCCCATGGATGTGATCGCCTGGCTGGGGCCCTGCATCGGCCCCCAGGCCTTCGAGGTGGGCCCTGAGGTGCGCCAGGCCTTCATGGATCACGACCCGAGCGTAGACGCTGCCTTCGCCCCCTCCCCCCAGGGCCGCTGGCTCGCCGATCTGCACCGCCTGGCCCGCCGCCGCCTGCAAGACTGCGGCGTCACCCAGATCACCGGCAACCCGGCCTGCACCCACAGCGAACCAGAGCGCTTCTACTCCTACCGACGCGACGGGGAGACAGGGCGGATGGCCAGCCTGATCTGGTTGCTGAGATAAAGGGGACAGGTACATTTTTGCTTTGCAAAAATGTACCTGTCCCCTTTATCTCACGGCCTGCCCCCCAGCAGTCGGTACTCGTTGAACACCCGCTCGATATAGCCCTGGGTCTCCCTGAAGGGCGGCACGCCGCCGTGGCGTTCCACCGCACCCGGCCCGGCGTTGTAGGCGGCCAGGGCCAGGGTGAGATCGCCGTCGAAGCGGTCCAGCATCCGGGCGAAGTAGGTGACGCCGCCGCGGATGTTCTGCCGGGGATCGAAGGAATTATCCACCCCCACCTCCCGGGCCGTACCGGGCATCAGTTGCATCAGCCCCTGGGCACCCACCCGGGAGACCGCGAATCGGTCGAAACAGGACTCCACCGTGATGATGGCCCGGATCAACTCCTGATCCACCTGGTGATGGCGGGCATAGTGCATCACCCAGCCCATCTGATCCGCCGCCCGCTGATCCAGCATGGAGCGGGTCAGACCCTGACAGGAATGCCGGGCGGTAGGGCGCCCGTAACGGCGCACGAAGGTGTAATCCGGCCCCATGTCTCGCTGGTCGGTGAACATCGGCACGCCATCGCGACCCTCGTGCATATAGATGTCCGCCATCGACACACCGGGCAGCCAGGCCAGCAACATCACCAGGGCGAGGCCGGTGAGTGACATCCCGATGGAGAAGCGGTGCGGCTGCATTGTGTTTACGTCCCCCTGCAAGGATCATAGGGATACACCCAAGATACACGCAACGCATGCCTCAGGCCTCGCCCCCCGACCATCGCCCGATTTTCCCGGACGGTTTGCTCACCGCCCTGGCTCGCGGCCACCCAACCACTCCCCGGGCACTGGCCCAGGACCTGGGTGTGTCCGAAGACGCGGTAAACCAGGGCCTGGATGAGCTGCGCGATCTGGGGCTGACCCTCCATGAAGACAACGCAGGCAGCATCCAGCTGCACACGCCCCTGGATCCGCTGGATGAGCAGGGCATCCGGGCCGGCTTTGACGACCCCCGAAGCGCCCCACCCATCCACGTGCTGGAACAGGTGGACTCCACCAGTGCCTGGCTGGACCGGGCACGCCAGCGGGGTGCGCGTGGCCCAGTGGCCTGCTGCGCCGAGCTGCAGACGGCCGGTCGCGGGCGCCGCGGTCGCCAGTGGCTGATGCCCCCGGGGTCCGGACTGGCCCTGTCCCTGCTGTGGGATACATCCCACTGGCCCGGACCGCAACCCACGGTGACCCTGGCCACCGGTGCCGCTCTGGTGCAATGCCTCGAAGGCCTGGGAGCCCACGGGCTGGGCCTGAAATGGCCCAACGACATTCAGGTGAATGGGGTCAAGCTGGGCGGCATCCTGGTGGAAGGGCGCCTGAACCAGAGTGGTGCCGGGGCCTTGATCCTGGGCGTGGGGCTGAACCTGCGTCTGCCTCCTGGTTTGCCCATCGATCAGCCCTACGGGGATCTGTGCGAGTCCGGCCTTGATCCCCTGCCGACCCGCAGCTGGCTGGCGGGGCGCCTGCTGCAGGCCCTGATCGGCATGCTCGAGACCTACCCGGAACCCGGTTTCCAGGCCTGGCGAGAACTTTGGCAGGCCCGGGACGTGTGCCTGGGGCGGGCTGTCACCGTCGCCGGGGATTCGGGGCTTGAAGGCATCGCTCAGGGCGTGGACGCCGGGGGCCGGCTGTGCGTGGAGACCGCCAGCGGGCCCCAGTGGGTGGATGCTGGTGAGGTGAGTCTGCGGGTGGATCCATGAAGCTGTTGCTGGATGCGGGCAACTCCCGCCTCAAGTGGGCGTGGTGGGCACAGGGAGCCGTGCGTGAGCGGGGTGCCCTGGCCCATGATGGTGCCACCAGGACCCCATGGCCCGGATTCCTCTCGTCCCTGGAGCCACTGAACGCCCGGCATCCGCCAGCGCAGGTCCTGTGCGTGGAAGTGCTCGGCAGCGCCTTTCGAGAGGCTTTGCAGGCGTGGACAGGCGACCGAGGCTGGCCCGCTCCCCGCTTCATGAGTGCCGACCCGGCGCTGCATGGCATCAGCAGCGACTACCAGGACCCCTCCCGCCTGGGGCTGGACCGCTACGCCGCCATGGCTGGCGCACGGACCCTGGGCCATGAATCGGCAGTGATCATCGATTGCGGCACGGCGGTGACCCTGGATCTTCTGGATCAGGGCGGACATCACCGCGGCGGTTTGATCCTCCCGGGCCTGGGCCTGATGCGCCGCAGTCTCGGCGTTGCGCCCGGGGTGTCGGGCGTCGAACAGGGCCGTACCGACCGCATCCTTGCGTCATGCACCGCCGATGCCGTGGCCACCGGCACCCTGATGGGGCTGGTGGTGGCCATCGATCAGTTGTCTTCCAGCCTGGGCTCGCACGTCCCGGGAGCCATTCCCCGCCTCATCACCGGCGGCGATGCCCCCTCCCTGGTCCCTCATCTGGCAGGTGACATCATCATGGTGCCGGACCTCGTCTTCACGGGGCTGGCGCGTATGGGGGAGGGCGCCTGATGCGCGCCCTGTTCGCCCTGCTGGTGTTGCTCAACCTGGGATACCTCGGGTTCGTCCTGTGGCAGGATGCGCCGCCCTCCCCATTGGAGGTGAGATCGCCCGTCTCCATTGAGCGTCCCGGTGTGCCCCTGCTGCAGCGACTGGGGGAGGATCCGCCTCCGCCGCCGGGCAGTCAGGTACAGTCCGGTACATGGGGTTGTTTCAGTCTGGGGCCCTTCGACGATGATCTGGATGCCCGCCGAGCCCTGCTGGCCTGGGAGGCCGCCGGTGCTCAGGGGTTGATCCGCACCGCAGAGGCTTCACGACCGGCATCCTATTGGGTGATCCTGCCCCCGGATAATGGCCCGCAGGGCGCCGAGGCTGCCCGGCAACGGTTGAATGATGAAGGCGTCGAGGATCATTACATCATCACCGAGGGCGAGCACGAGTACGGCCTGTCCCTGGGCTTGTTCTCGTCCCCGGAGCGGGCCCAGCGCCGTCAGGAACAGATCCGGGCACTGGGCCTGGCACCCAGGGTGATGACCCGATACCGGGACCGAACGGTCCACTGGGTGGACCTGGAGATCCACCGGGCCCTGGATGCCGACGAGCGCCCGACGGTCGAGCCAGGCCTGCAATGGCGGGCCCGAGCCTGCTCATAGCCGTCGGCAGCATGCCGGGTGCCGATTGCGGACCCCGGGGGGCTGGTCTAAGATAACGCCTTTGGCAACAAACGCCGGAGTAGCTCAGCTGGTAGAGCAGGGCACTTGTAATGCCAAGGTCGTAGGTTCGACTCCTATCTCCGGCACCAACGCAATGCACTCATCAAGGGGCGGCACATTTGTGGTCGCCCCTTGCCGTTGTGTCCCTCGGGCATCGACGGTGGCGCGCCACCCAAAGGCGTGGCATGGCTGTACTTCGCCGCTCACGGCCCCAATACCTCCAATTGTTCCTGAAACCCCTCATCTGGGGTGGCATTGCAAAAAAAAGCGTCTAGACTTTTTTAAAGCCTTGCAAAGTGTGACCGCCATCACATAACCTTCGTGAAAAGGATCAAGAATAGAGGGGCGTTCACAATCAGGAACGTCGATCTTGAGACCGTACCGTTGGACCTCATGTGATGTCCACGTCGGCCGGTCACTCACCCAAGCAAGAGAGGTTTGGGTCATATGGGAAATCCAGCAGAAAATCGGTTGTTCTCCGTGGTGGAGACGACTGACGCCGTTCAGGAAAAGCAGCGCGCGTCGGATAAGCGCACGCCGCCACCACCACCCAGGCTGGTCAGGCCAAGCGAGGCCAAGCGGCGCCCCGTCCGGGTTCGTCACAGCCACTTCCATATCTTCGGGCGAGAGCTTTCCACTCCATTTCTCCTGCTGGCCGCCGTCGAGGTGCTGGTTCTGGCACTGGCCTTCCTGGGGGCCACCCAGATGAATCTCCCTGCTGCGCTGGCCTTCACGGGGCAGGCAAGCACCCTGCAGATGGCGCTGTTCGTGGTGATCGGCATGGTGGGCATGGTCAGTATGGGGCTCTACCGGCGCGGTTTCCGTGGTGGCGCCACCGCCATCGTATTGCGCATCCTGGCGGCCGGTACCCTGGCCATCGTCATGATGTCCATGCTGTTTTATGTGTTCCCTCCTTTGATGATCGCGCCAACCACCATGGCCGTGGCCCTGGGGCTGGCGGTGCCGGGCATCCTGATCACCCGTTTCGGCATGCTCAAGGTGCTGTCCCACGAGGCTTTCAAGCGCCGGGTTCTGGTGCTGGGTGCCGGCGACACCGCCAGCCTGTTCCAGCGACTGCGCCGCAAGTCCGACCAGGTGGCCTTCACTGTGGTGGGCTTTGTCCCGGGGCAGGGAGACTCGTCCAAGGTGGAGGCCGATAGCCTGGTGGACATGGATGAATCCCTCACCGACTTCACCCGCCGTCATCATATCGACGATGTGGTCATCGCCTACGACGACCCCCGCGGTGGCTTCCCCACCGACGAGCTCATGCACTGCAAGATGCACGGCGTGAACGTGCTGGATGTGGCGGACTTCTTCGAACGCGAGGCCGGGTTGCTCAAGCTGGACATCCTGCGCCCCTCCAGCATGATCTTTGGTCGCGGTTTCCGGCAGTGCATCTACCGGGATTATGCCAAGCGCGTACTGGACCTGGTCAGCAGCCTGGGCCTGCTGGCCATCACCTGGCCCTTCATGGTGGCCTGTGCCATCGCCATCTTCATCGAGAGCAAGGGGCGGGGGTCGGTCATCTTCAAGCAGGTACGTACCGGCCAGCACGGCCAGCCCTTCACCCTGTTCAAGTTTCGCAGCATGATCATGGACGCGGAAAAGGACGGCAAGGCCATATGGGCTCAGCAGAAAGACCCGCGCGTGACCCGCTTCGGCCACCTCATGCGCAAGACCCGCCTGGATGAACTGCCGCAGTTGTTCAACGTGATCCGCGGCGACATGAGCTTTGTGGGGCCCCGCCCCGAGCGCCCGGAATTCGTGGAAAGCCTGGGTGCCAAACTGCCGTACTATCATCACCGCCACTGGGTGAAGCCCGGTCTTACGGGATGGGCACAGATCCACTACCCCTATGGTGCCTCCGAGAAAGATGCTTTCGAAAAGCTCAAGTACGACCTGTACTACGTGAAGAATCAGAGCATGGCCCTGGATATTCTCACCATCGTGCAGACTGTGGAGGTGGTGCTGTGGGGGCGGGGATCCCGGTAGGGCGTTGGGCCTGACCGCACCCGAATGGACTTCACCTTCCCCGTAGGCCTGACCGGCTACAGCATCGCCGCTGCCGCCTTCCTGATCCTGCTGGCGGTGCTCGCCATCGGCTGGCAGCGGCGCCTGCAGGGCAGCCTGCTGATCATCGCCGTGGCCCTGAGCATCCTCTGGGGCGTCACCCTGGCCCTGAACGCCGCTCATGGGCATGTCATCGGCACCCAGCTGGTCCTGCTGGCCGAGCTGGCCCGCGACGCGGGCTGGATCGCCTTTCTCTGGGGCATGCTCTGGCAGGCCCGCAACCTGCGCCTGGCGAGCCCTGGCGAAGGCGCAACCGCTCCACCCCAGACTCCCCGGCGAGCCGGACCCAATCAGGAACCCGAACACGACCCGGCCCATCTCCCGGGCAGCGAGGCCGTCTCCGGCGGCCTGGGCAAACCCCTGGTCGCCCTGGGCGTGGGCTCTTTGGTGCTGTTGCTCACCCTGGCGGTCTACCTGGGTGTGCAACCCCTGCTGCCCGAGGCCTGGGTGCGCAGCGATATCATCCTGGGCGGCAAACTGCTGCTGGTGCTCATCGTGCTCCTGCTGGTGGAGCAGATCTTCCGCAACACCTCCACCGAGGGCCGCTGGGCCATCAAGTACCTGTGCCTGGGTCTGGGGGGGGTGTATGGATTCGATTTCTACATGTACGCCGAGGCCCTGCTGTTCCGCCAGGTGTATGCCGGCCTGTGGGAGGCCCGGGGCTTCGTGAATGCCCTGGTGGTGCCACTGATCGCCGTCTCAGCCGCCCGCAACCCCCAGTGGTCGCTGGACGTGTATGTCTCCCGGGGGATGGTCTTTCATACCGCCACCCTGCTGGGCGCCGGCATCTACCTGCTGCTGATGGCTGCTGCCGGCTATTACCTGCGGGTGTTCGGCGGTGAGTGGGGCACGGTCTTCCAGGCGGTGTTCCTGTTCGCGGCCCTGATGACCCTGGCAGTATTCGTCATCTCCGGGCGCTTTCGGGCCCAGTTCCGGGTGTTTGTCAGTAAGCACTTCTTCAACTACAAATACGACTACCGGGAAGAATGGCTGCGCTTCATTCGGACGCTGGCCGGCAGCCATCGCCAGGAAGGGTTGCCGGTGCGGGTGATACATGCCCTGGGCGACATCGTCGACAGCCCGGCCGGTCAGTTGTGGATGCGTAGCGGCGGTCGCCATTTTTCCCAGGTGGCCCAGCGCAACATGGTCGAGCCATCCCAGACCAGCGAACCCCGGGATGGCCCACTGGCCGCCTATCTGCTGGAGACCGGCTGGGTGCTGGATATCCAGGAGGCGCGGCAGTACCCGGAGCGTTACCCCGGACTGGAACTGCCCGACTGGCTGGCCGAAAGCGAACGGGCCTGGTTGCTGGTGCCGCTCAAGCAGGAGTCGGAACTGCTGGGGTTCGTGCTGCTGGCCCCCTCCCGGGCCAGGCGCATCATCAACTGGGAAGACCGTGACCTGCTCAAGACCGCCGGTCTCCAGGCCGCCAGCCACCTGGCCCAGATGGAGGCCCTGCAGGCCCTGTCCGAGGCGCGGCAGTTCGAGGCCTTCAACCGCCTGTCGGCCTACGTGGTGCACGACCTGAAAAACATCATCGCCCAGCTCAACCTGGTAGTGAGCAATGCCCAAAGGCATGGCGATAACCCCGCATTCCTCAAGGACGCCATCGGCACCGTGGAAAACGCCGTGTCCCGCATGAACAAACTCATGCTCCAGCTACGCAGCGGCGACCCGGGCCGCGAGGCCAAGCCTGTCAATCTGGCCGACCTGGCCACCCAGGCCGTCAACGATGCCCAGGGGCGTGCACCCGAGCCAGAACTGGAGCACAATGGTAAGGATTGCCCCGTGCTGGCCGATCCCGAGAGGTTACGCTCCGTGCTCAATCACCTCATCCAGAACGCCCAGGAGGCCACCCCCGACAACGGCCAGGTAAGCCTGACGCTATGGCAGGACACCCGTCACGCCTACCTGGATGTAAGGGATACCGGCACCGGCATGACCCCGGAATTCATCCGCGACCGCCTGTTCCGCCCCTTCGATACCACCAAGGGCCTCACCGGCATGGGCATCGGCGCCTTCGAAAGCCGCGAGTTCATCCGTGCCCTGGGGGGAGATCTGGAAGTATGGAGCGAGCCAGGCAAAGGGTCACGGTTTCGGATCAGTATTCCGTTGGCCGCAGCACAACAGCATGAAACACCAGCCAGTGAGGCACCCAAACCTTGACCGGAAGCACCCAACAAAAACCGACCCTACTCCTGGTGGAGGACGACCCCGGCCTGCTCAGCCAGCTGCGCTGGTGCTTCAGCGATTTTGAAGTCCTCACCGCCAAGGACCGAGACGAAGCCATCGCCCAGCTGCGCCGGGGCGAACCCCAGGTGGTCACCCTGGACCTGGGCCTGCCCCCCGACCCCGGCGGTGCCACCGAAGGCCTGGCCACCCTGGAGCAGATCCTGGCCCTGGCCCCCGACACCAAGGTGATCGTCGTCACCGGCAACAACGATCGCGACAACGCCGTCAAGGCCGTGGCCCTGGGCGCCTACGACTTCTACCAAAAGCCGGTGGACGCCGACATCCTCAATCTCATCGTGCAGCGCGCCCAGCGCCTGTATGAGCTGGAAGCCGAAAACCGCCGCCTGGCCAATCATCGCTCAGCCGAACCCCTGCCGGGCCTGATCGCCAGCAGCCCCGAGATGCTCAAGGTGTGCCGCACCGTGGAAAAGGTGGCCCCCACCGACGCCACCACCTTGTTGCTCGGCGACAGCGGCACCGGCAAGGAAGTCATCGCCCGCGCCCTCCACGACCTGAGCCCCCGCAGCAAGGAGGCCTTCGTCGCCATCAACTGCGCCGCCATCCCGGAAAACCTCCTGGAAAGCGAACTGTTTGGCTACGAAAAGGGCGCCTTCACCGGTGCCAACAAGCAGACCAAGGGCAAGATCGAATATGCCAGCGGCGGTACCCTGTTCCTGGACGAAGTGGGCGACCTGCCCATGGCCCTGCAGGCCAAACTGCTGCGCTTTTTGCAGGAACGGGTGATCGACCGCATTGGCGGCCGCGAAGGCATCCCGGTGGACGTGCGCGTGGTATGCGCCACCCACCAGGACCTGTCCGGCCTGATCGCCGAAGACGCCTTTCGGGAAGACCTGTTCTACCGCATCAGCGAGATCACCATCGCCATCCCGCCCCTCAAGGACCGCACCGGCGACGCCCACGTACTGGCCCGCCTGCTCCTCAAGCGCTTCGCCGACCAGCAGGGCCGCGCCATCAAGGGCTTCGCCCCGGACGCCGTCCAGGCCATCGAACACCACAGCTGGCCCGGCAACGTACGCGAGATGGAAAACCGCATCAAACGTGCTGTCATCATGGCCGACGCCAACCAGGTCACCGCCGAGGACCTGGAGCTCTCCCCCGAGGGCGAAGACCCCATGATGCTCAATCTGCGCCAGGTCCGCGACGAAGCCGAAGGCCGCGCCGTGCGCCGCGCCATGCAGATGGTGGACGGCAATATCTCAAGGGCAGCCGAGCTGCTGGGGGTGAGCAGGCCGACGTTGTACGATTTGATGAAGAAGCATGAGATGGGGCGGGAGGGGTAGAGCCCCCGCGGGAGCGGCACTGGGCCGCGAAGGACTGGAACTTGACACCGCGCCAGCGGGGGTGAGTGTCTGTCCCTTACCCCCGGCAACTTACCCTGACTTAACCCACTCCTCAGTGGGGCTGATCTGATCGCAGAGCCTTCACCTCATCCAGGGATAGGCCCGTAGTCTCGGCGATCTGCTGGTCGTCCAGCAATCCCAGCTTGAGCAGGTTGATGGCTGTTTTACGGGCGTTTTCCTGCCGACCTTCCTGCCGCCCCTCCTGTCGCCCCCTATGCAAGCCGATTTGCTCACCCTTCTGCCGTTCCTTCTCCGCCCAGTTCTGAAGATTTTCCGCCAGCATCGCATTGTCCTCCACCAAACTGTTGACCTGTTCCAGCGCCTTCTCTGCCTCTGCGCCCAGCCGCCTGAGGTGACGTTTGAGCCAGCGGGTGATCACCTCGTCCAGGCGCTCCTTCTCCGGGTGCGCCCGGATACGTTCTGCCAGGCGCTTCACCGCAGTCTGTAGCGCATCCACATCCTTGGACGCCTTCTCCACCTCGAAAATCCCGCTCAGCGGCGTGTCCCGCTCCGCCAGCTCTTCCTCGCTGAAGGCCGATTCGTTCACCAGATAGTAGCGCAGTTGGGGCTGATACACCCGCATGAAACCCGGGGGTTCCGGTCGGATCATCCGATAGATGTCCTCCCGCGCCGTCCACCGCTTCGAGCCGTTGTACAGCACCACCGGGAAGATGGGCGGCATACCCTTGCGGGCCGTTGTCACATGAGTCTTGATCAGATGGTCGTAGAAGCAGGCCACATAGTGCAACATCCGGATCGGCAGGCGGTGGTCCACCGTGGACTGGAACTCTATCAGCAGATACACGAACACCTGCTGCCTGGCGCCCTGCCAGTCCACTTCCACTGACCAGACCTTGTCTTCAAACTTTTCCTTGAACAGCGGCGTGATGTAGTTCCCGCTGTGGTCGGTGAGGGTGGAAAAGTCCATCATCGCCGCCACTTCCGGCGGCGCAAAGCCCTCGATGAGCTGGCGGACCAGCTCCGGGTAGCTGAACAGTTCCTTGTAGCCCGTGTCGTGGTGGTTGCTCATGCGGCGTTCTGGCAGGAGATCGAACCACAGTGTGCCATATTCGCCCTGAACCTGGCCGATACCCTCCGTGGCGATAACCTGTCGATAGCTTGAACTGATTCACATTTTCAATGATTGGGGTTGTCACTTTTCCAGGATTGTGGAAAATGCCTTGTGTCGCCATTGAAGGCAGTCAGGGATGAAAGGCAGTCAATCACGGAAGGCCCATTGGATGGATCGTTGCCGCGCGACACCGGGCCCCGCCACATGGACTGTGGCGGGGCTTTCTGTTTTGGGGCAGCGATACCCAAGAATCCGGGTGTCTGTTCCTTGCCCTGACTTACCCCACTCCTCAGTGGGGCTGATCTGATCGCAGAGCCTTCACCTCGTCCAGGGGCAGGCCCGTGGTCTGGGCGATCTGATGGTCATCGAGTAGGCCTAGCGCAAGCAGGTTGATCGCCGTTTCACGGGCATTTTCCTGCCGACCCCTCTGCAAGCCAATCTGCTCGCCTTTCTGCAAGCCGATTTCCTCGCCCTTCTGCAAACCAACCGCCTCGCCCTTCTGTCGCTCCTTTTCCGCCCAGTTCTGAAGATTCTCCGCCAGCATCGCATTGTCCTCCACCAAACTGTTGACCTGTTCCAGTGCCTTCTCTGCCTCGGTACCCAGCCGCTTGAGGTGACGCTTTAGCCAGCGGGTAATCACCTCGTCCAGGCGCGCCTTCTCCGGGTGTGCCCGGATGCGCGCCGCCAGGCGCTGCACGGCCTCCTGCAAGGCATCCACATCCTTTGACGCCTTCTCCACCTCGAAAATCCCACTCAGCGGCGTGTCCCGCTCCGCCAGTTCTTCCTCGCTGAAGGCCGATTCGTTCACCAGATAGTAGCGCAGGTGGGGTTGATACACTCGCATGAAACCCGGGGGTTCCGGTCGGATCATCCGATAGATGTCCTCCCGCGCCGTCCACCGCTTCGAGCCGTTGTACAGCACCACCGGGAAAAAGGATCAAGAGTGCCTGTCTCTTGTGTGCGCTTTCAGCGCGTGTTTACGGAACGCGAACCCCCGCGTAAACTTTCCAGTATGCTTGAGGTCGTCTACAAGAAGGCTGCAGTTAAGGGTCTGGCGAAGATGCCCAAGCCGCAGCGAACGAAAATGGAAGCTGAAATACGCGCCGTAGCGGCGGCTCCGACTGACTATTTGGGCGACTGGAAGCCACTGACCCAGCGCGCGACAAGCCCCGCCGTTCAGGGCGGGGAAGGATAGCGCGGACGGCGTAGCCGTCCTTGGGTTTCAGTGAGGTGTCTGCTGCTGCTCGATGTACTGGCGCACGATGGAGATCGGCGCGCCGCCGCAGGAGGATGCGAAGTAGGACGGCGACCACAGCACGCCTTTCCAGTAGCGTTTCTCGATGTCCGGGCGCTCCTTGCGAAGCAGACGGCTGGAGACGCCCTTGAGGCTGTTCACGAGGTTCGAGACGGCCACCTTGGGCGGATACTCCACCAGCAGATGCACATGATCGTCCTCGCCGTCCATCTCGATCAGTTGTGCCTCGAAGTCGGTGCAGACCTTGGCGAAGATCGTGCGCAGCCGGTGGATGGTGTCGGCATCGAAGACCCTGCGGCGATATTTCGCCACAAAGACCAAATGGACGTGCATCTTGAAAACGCAATGCCGACCGTGTCGAATATCATTGTCGTTGCTCATAGGCCAAACTATAATCTCTGCATGCAACAACTCCAAGCCTTCAAGTTTGCGCTACGCCCCGACGGCCAGCAGGAACGGCAAATGCGCCGTTTCGCTGGCTCGTGCCGGTTCGTGTTCAACAAGGCGTTGGCGTTGCATAAGGAGCGTTACGAGCAAGGCGAGAAGAAGCTTGGCTATGCCGGACTGTGCAAGCTGCTCACCGAGTGGCGCAAAGGGCCGGAAACGCCGTGGCTGGCCGATGCGCCGACGCACCCGCTTCAACAGACGCTCAAGGACCTGGAGAGCGCCTACGCCAATTTCTTCGCCAAGCGTGCGGACTTCCCGCGCTTCAAGAAGAAAGGCCAGTCCGACAGCTTCCGCTACCCCGATCCGAAACAGATCAAACTCGACCAGGGCAACAACCGTATTTTCCTGCCCAAGCTGGGATGGGTTCGTTACCGCAACAGCCGCAAGGTGGTAGGGGATGTGCGCAACGTCACCGTCTCGCTCTCGGGCGGGCGCTGGCATGTATCCATCCAGACCCGGCGCGAGGTCGAACAGCCTCGCCACCCTGCCAGCAGCGTGGTCGGCATGGACCTTGGCGTGGCCAGCTTCGCCGCCCTCTCCACCGGAGAGATCATGGTTCCGGCCCATGCCTTCAAAAAACGCCAACGGCAACTGGCCCGTGCCCAGCGGGACATGAGCCGCAAGGTCAAGTTCAGCAACAACTGGAAGCGTGCAAAAGCCCGCGTCCAGCGACTTCACACCCGTATCGGCCATACCCGCCGCGACTTCCTGCACAAGACCTCCCTCGCGATCAGCCAAAACCACGCGGTCGTGGTGATCGAGGACTTGCAGGTTCGGAATATGTCCAAGTCGGCAGCGGGGACGGTCGATGCACCGGGGAGAAATGTCCGCGCCAAGTCGGGCCTGAACCGATCCATCAGCGATCAGGGCTGGTTCGAGTTTCGACGCCAGCTTGAGTACAAGCAGGCATGGCGCGGCGGGATGGTGATTGCGGTGCCGCCCCACAACACCAGCCGGAAGTGTCCGGCGTGTGGCCATGTGGACAAGGCCAACCGCAAGACCCAGGCCCGTTTCGAGTGTGTGGCCTGCGGTCACACGGCGCATGCCGATGTGAACGCAGCCATCAACATACTGGCGGCAGGGCATGCCGTCATGGCCTGTGGAGGGGATGTAAGACCGGATCGACACGTCAGTGTAGACCCGGCAGCTCCGGCGAAGCAGGAACCCACCGAAGCGACTCAAATCGCATCAGCGAACTGAGCGCCGTAGGAATCTCCGGCCTTCAGGCCGGGGAGGATGTCAACGGTTCACCTTACTGCCGGCTGCGAGTTGGGCAGTACCGGGCCATTTGCCAAGTGAACGACCGGGAACTGGTACTGTTGGTGATCGATATTGGTCCTCGAGGAGGGATCTACAAATGAGTTTTCAAGCGCAGATCATCGAGCGAGACGGAAAGCCGGAATACGCGGTGGTGCCAATCGATCAGTATCGCCGCTTGCTGGCATTGGCCGAGGGCATGGAAGACGTGCGCGCCGCAGACGAGGCCATGCGTGAATTGGAGGAGGGCCGGGACGAGTTGGTGCCCGCTGAGATTGTCAGCCGCCTAGTGAACGGTGATGTGCATCCGCTGCGTGTGTGGCGTGAGCATCGTGGGTTGTCCCAGGCGGCGCTGGCCGAGCAGGCGGGAATCGGGAAGTCCTACCTGTCGCAGATCGAGGCGGGCAAGAGGATAGGGTCGGCGAAGGTCTTACGGGCGCTGGCCCGTGCCTTGGTGGTGGATGTGGAGGACCTGTTGCCTTCTGCGACTTCCGGCGAAGGTGAGATGTAGGGGAGCAAGCCTGAGAAAGCAAGTCAGGCAAGCAAGCAAGCAATGGGACATGCACTCCTGACAGCGAGGGATATTCCGTGCCCACCACTGCTGGTCCAGCGGTATCTGGCGGGAGGCAAGCAGGAAAGCCATGAGCTGGCCAGGTGGCGGAGTTCGCCCAGTGCTACCGGCAACGGCTGGCCAGCCTGAGCTGGTTCATGAAATGTTTGAATGAGCCCATCGCCCGGCAGGCCAATCAGGAGGACGGCTGCACGGGGCACTTCTGGGAGGCCCGCTTCAAGTCTCAGGCCCTGCGCACCGAAGCCGCCCTGCTCAGTTGCATGGCCTACGCGGATCTCAACCCGGTGCGGGCCGGGATGGCGGCCACGCCGGAGACTTCGGAACACACCAGCATCAAGGAACGCATAGCGCCCCGGTTCGACCTGGCCCAGGCAGTGCGCGAGCAGATGAAGCTGGACGCCTTACTGCGGTTCGATGTGCCGGGAGGGGTAGGGCGCCCGCGGGAGCGGCACTGGGCCGCGAAGGACTGGGAGGTGACACCGCGCCAGCGGGTGGCTCTATCGGCGATCGGTCTGGGGTGAGTGCCTGTCCCTTACCCCCGGCAAGTTACCCTGACTTACCCCACTCCTCAGTGGGGCTGATCTGATCGCAGAGCCTTCACCTCATCCAGGGATAGGCCCGTAGTCTCGGCGATCTGCTCGTCGTCAAGCAGGCCCAGCTTGAACAGGTTAATGGCAGCCAGACGCTGGCCTTTCTGTAAGCCGATTTGCTCGCCCTTCTGCAAGCCGATCACCTCGCCCTTCTGCCGTTCCTTCTCCGCCCAGTTCTGAAGATTTTCCGCCAGCATCGCATTGTCCTCCACCAAACTGTTGACCTGTTCCAGCGCCTTCTCTGCCTCGGTGCCCAGCCGTCTGAGGTGACGTTTGAGCCAGCGGGTGATCACCTCGTCCAGACGGGCCTTCTCCGGGTGCGCCCGGATACGTTCTGCCAGGCGCTTCACCGCAGTCTGTAGCGCATCCACATCCTTGGACGCCTTCTCCACCTCGAAAATCCCGCTCAGCGGCGTGTCCCGCTCCGCCAGTTCTTCCTCGCTGAAGGCCGATTCGTTCACCAGATAGTAGCGCAGGTGGGGCTGATACACTCGCATGAAACCCGGGGGTTCCGGTCGGATCATCCGATAGATGTCCTCCCGCGCCGTCCACCGCTTCGAGCCGTTGTACAGCACCACCGGGAAGATGGGCGGCATACCCTTGCGCGCCGTTGTGACATGGGTCTTGATCAGATGATCGTAGAAGCAGGCCACATAGTGCAACATCCGGATCGGCAGGCGGTGGTCCACCGTGGACTGAAACTCCAGCAGCAGATACACGAACACCCGCTGCGTGGTGCCATCCCATTTCACCTCCACCGACCAGACCTTATCCTCGAACTTCTCGCCAAACAGCGGGGTGATGTAGCTCCCGCTGTGATCCGTGAGGGTGGCAAAGTCCATCATGGCTGCCACCTCCGGCGGCGCAAAGCCCTCGATGAGCTGGCGGACCAACTCCGGGTAGCTGAACAGTTCCTTGTAGCCCGTGTCGTGATGGTTGCTCATGCGGCGTTCTGGAGAAGATCGAACCACAGTGTGCCATATTCGCCCCCCGATTGGCCGGTCTATTCCCCTGCGGTAACCTGTCCACATACCAGCCACGGATCTGGCCGGACACCTCTGGAGGGAAACATGCCGCGCCCCCGCTGCGAACAGATTTCGCTCGCCGATACGCCCTACTACCACATCATCTCGCGTTGCGTGCGGCGCACCTTCCTCTGCGGGCAGGATCACGTCACCGGCAAAAGCTTTGAACACCGGCGGCAGTGGATCGAAGATCGTATACGGCTGCTGGCCTCCCTGTTCGCCGTGGACATCGCCGCCTATGCGGTCATGTCCAATCACTATCATCTGCTGATCAAGCTGGATCCAGCCCAAGCCGAGTCCTGGTCCGATGACGACGTGCTGCGGCGCTGGACTTGTCTGTTCAAGGGGCCAGTGCTGGTCCAGCGGTATCTGGCGGGAGGCCAGCAGGAAAGCTACGAGCTGGCCCAGGTGACGGAATTCGCCCAGTGCTACCGGCAACGGCTGGCCAGCCTGAGCTGGTTCATGAAATGTTTGAATGAGCCCATCGCCCGGCAGGCCAATCAGGAGGACGGCTGCACGGGGCACTTCTGGGAGGCCCGCTTCAAGTCCCAGGCCCTGTGCACCGAATCCGCCCTGCTCAGTTGCATGGCCTACGTGGATCTCAACCCGGTGCGGGCCGGGATGGCGGCCACGCCGGAGACTTCGGAACACACCAGCATCAAGGAACGCATAGCGCCCCGGTTCCACCTGGCCCAGGCAGTGCGCGAGCAGATGAAGCTGGACGCCTTGCTGCGGTTCGATGTGCCGGTGAAGCCGTTGCTGCCGTTTGAAGGTGCGTTCGCAGACCGGGAGCAGCCCGGCATCCCGTTTGCGTTCGAGGATTATCTGTCCCTGGTGGACTACACGGGTCGGGCCATCGACCCGAGGAAGAAGGGCGCCATTGCCGGCACCCAGCCCCCGATACTGCAGCGGCTGGGACTCACCCCGGATCAGTGGCTGGCTCAGAGTACGCAATTTGAGGCTCTGTACCGGCCGCAGCGGCGACGATCAGCGGCCTGAAGGTCTCTCCTCCTTTATTGGTTTTCCCGTGCTGCGGTCATATGCCGAGGATGGTCTGCGCCTGCCGTGCGTATGTCGGGAGCGGATATCGGGGGTAAATCAGCGGCTGACGGTAGTTTCGGGCTCGGGATATGGAGAACTGCGGGAAAGGGGTGTTGGGCCTATCGGTATTACGCGAATAGCCGAGTAAAAGGATCAAGAGTGCCTGTCCTTTGTTGTTGCCAAGACCGGTGACCGAGGTGGTCTGCCCGTCCAGGGCCGCCGCCGTCGCTGTCAGCAGCGCGTTGAAGCGGGTGCGGTGAATGGATTGACAAGCAACCCCCAAGTTTGCGTGAATCAGGTCCGTGGCATGCATCGGTTTGTTTCGTGCTTCTTTTTCGGCTTCGTAACCCTAAAGAATCACGATCTTGCCGGTGCATGTCCACCCCTGTCTCCTCTTATCCTACTGTTTCACAAGGAATTCTGCCCGCTAAAACGTGGGGATACGCCAGGGTCTGATGACGACGTGCTGCGCGCTCCCGCACCTGGAAAAGGCTCCACCGCGCCGTTACGCTACCCGTGAACGCACCGAATACGCCTTCGCCGACCTGCGTCGGTCCCTGGCCCGACGCCTCAACTATGAGGGCTTTGGTATCCGTTGCCCGGATTCGCCCAAACCCCCACAAAATACCCTGATCGCGCGGCTACTGGAACTCGCAGCGTGACGGGATCTCGGAAACTTTAGTGGAGTAACATGTTTTGATGCAGAACCCTATGAATCTTGAAGCCGCTATAGCCCGCTGGAGTGAGCAACTGGGCCCTGATCGGGTGTTAACCGACCCCAATCTCCTCACTCCCTTTCACTACAGCACCATAGCCGCCAAGCGGCGCATTCCGGCCGTATTGCGACCGAGCACGACCGAGGAGATTGTGGCTCTGGTTAAAATTGCCGCTGAGCATTCTACTCCGCTTTACCCGATCAGCACCGGTCACAACTGGGGTTATGGGAGCGCCAACCCGGTCGTCAATGACTGTGTGATCGTCGATCTCTCGGACATGACTGCCATCGATGCCAGCAATATCGAACTGGGTATCATCACCGTAGAACCGGGTGTTACCCAAGGCATGCTGCGGGCATTTCTCGATGAGCGTGGACTACCATTTTTGGTCCCGGTACACGGTGGTGGACCAAGCTGTAGTTTAGTCGGCAACGCCATAGAGCGAGGCTATGGTATCACTCCCTATGCAGACCATTTTGCCGCGGTAATGGGCCTTGAGGCTGTCTTGCCAAACGGTGAATGCTACCACTCCGCCCTTAGCGATCTCGGGGCTCCCAAGGTTGATCGTATCTTCAAATGGGGTATCGGCCCCTATCTCGACGGCGTGTTTACCCAAAGCAATTTCGGCATCGTCACCCGCATGAGCATCGCCCTAGCACCTGTACCGGAACGAGTTGAGACCTTTTTCTTTGGGGTGCGCTCCCACGAGGAATTCTCCGAAGCCGTGGCCGCAATTCGGCAAGTGCTGCGGGCTGTTGGTAACGTTACCGGATCCGTTAATCTCATGAATGCGCGGCGCGTGCTATCAATGATGGAGCAATACCCTGCCGACAAAGTCGGACCACAAGGCATAGTGCCGACGGAGACCATCGCAGCAATGGCCCGCAGGGCGCGAGTCATGCCATGGACGGGGATTGGTGCCATGTATGGAACCTCAAAGGTGGTCAAGGCCGCACGCTCGGCCATTCGTCATTCGTTAAAGGGCGTCGCGCGCCGTCTAGTGTTTGTAAGCCCCGCGCGGGTTCAACAGGGACGTCGCCTATTAGAGTTTTTGCCACGTAACGGCGGGCAGCGACTATGGACCTATGTAAGCACCCTGGATAAAAGCCTCCAACTTATTGCTGGCTCACCTAGCGAGATTGCTTTACCTTTGGCATATTGGAAATCGGGCGCTAAACCGGCGCCGAGAAGCGGTCAGCAATTTAACCCAGCGGCAGACGGATGTGGGCTGATCTGGTACACGCCGCTAGTACCCATGAGCCCGCATTGCGTCCTCAAGTACGTTGAGGAGGTAGAACGCGTTTGTGCTGAGCACGGTATCGAGCCATTGATAACTCTGACCAGTCTATCCGACCGCTGCTTCGACAGCACTGTACCGTTGCTGTTCGATCGGGATGACCCTGAAGCTGCGGAACGCGCCAACGCGTGTTACGCAGCCCTGTTAAGTTCAGGGCAAGCCTTGGGGTGCGTTCCATATCGCGCAGGAATCAATTCAATGCACCTGTATACAGGCATTGACTCAGCGCATTGGCGGCTAGTGAAACAGCTTAAAACAGCGATTGACCCAAATAATATCATGGCACCGGGAAGGTACTGCCCACTCGATTGACGTCGCATTGGGAGAGCGATCCTCGGCATGCTAACAGCCTGAGTCCGTGGCAAGGTCGTCTGCCGGCCGGAAATTCGCCCCGGGAGCTGACTATTCACCACGCTGGACACAACGGTCTGCGTATTCCGGAGCAAGGTTGCCACTGATTCCACGGCAAGGCTGCCACCCAGGCAGAGGCGCTGAGTGGACTCATCGAAGTGTCCAGACGCGGGATAACTTACCGGTAGGCTGGTCCTTTCCATCCGGGGAAGGTTCGATGCCAGCGAAGAGGTTATCCATGCGCGGAAGATCAAAGAAGTCCTACGCCTCAAATGGGAGCGAGGGCTGAGCAACCGCCAGGTTGCATTGGCCTGCGGTATCAGTCGTCCCACCGTGAGGGAGTATCTTCGGCGTTTTGCCGAGGCGGGTTTGAGTTGGCCATTGCCAGAGGATCTGGGCGAAAGTCGCCTGGAGCAGTTGTTATTTCCGCCCCCGCCAGACCTGCCAGCCCATGCCCGGGTCGTACCGGACTGGCATCGGGTCAAAGAGGAGTTGAGGGGCAAGCACGTCACCCTTTTCCTGATCTGGCAGGAGTACCGGGAAGCCCACCCGGAGGGGTATCAGTACAGCTGGTTTTGCGAGAACTATCGGGCCTGGCAGGGCAAGCTGGACATGGTGATGCGCCAGGACCACCGGGCTGGAGAGAAGCTGTTTGTGGACTATGCCGGCCAGTCAGCGCCGTCCCGCCACCTAAGAACCGTGCGTGTGAAGGTGTCGCCTTTCTTGACATGAGCCGAGGATCCACTAGTTGTGAGCCTCATTGTAAGCCTTTTAAGTTATTGAAAATAATATGAAATAATAATTCGGCACGGATAATGCTTTGTTAAGGCTGGCAAGCAGTATGACGTACCTTTCGTATACCCCGAGGAGATCAGTGATGAAAAACTTGAAATGTGGCCTAGTCGTTGCCGCCTTAGCCGGTGCGCTAGCCCTCCCGATCAATGCGAGCGCTAGCTTTTTATCTTATACCCTTAACCCTTACGGCGACGGCAACTCAGACAATGAGGTGGCCGTGGGCGAATGGTTGGATTTTACGGGCGCCCTTTATGCTGAGAACACGTTCACAGGCGCCACTACTTTTGACGTCACCCAATATGGGTACGCAGATATAATCGGCCGCGATGGGGGCAATCTCACAATATTTAACGAAGACAACGCCAACCTTTTCGGGCGATATCGGGCATCAGGCTCGGGCGATACTGACACAGGGAGTGTCTCAATAAACGATGGTTTCATCGAGCTATATTCCGGTGGGTTTGGAGGTACGCTAATCGCGAGTTTTGATGTTTTTGGTGGTGGAACGCAAGCACTTGATCTTTCCGGTGCGCCTGATGGTGCCGCTGGACTAAATGCAATAGCGACATTCTTTGAACCGGGATTTTTCTTTCGCGACAACGACGGTACAGACCTAGCGGATTTGATTCTCGCAGAGGAGTTCGTGTTCGGGTTTTCCACCAGCGATGTTTCTCAAACGACCAGTCTAACCGCAATCGCGACTCAGCGAGACATACTTGAACTTGCTTTTCCCACTGAGTTTGGCGGATTCGCTACTGGAAACGATGAAGACGATCAAGGCCGCTTAACCAATCTGTACGCCGGAGCATCGGGCCAGGTTCGTCTCGCCCAAGAGGTGCCTGAGCCGGCCTCCTTGGCCTTGGCCGGGATAGGCTTACTGGCACTCGGTGCCGCGATGCGCAGACGCAAAAGTTCCATCTAAGGTGAGTTAACCGATGGCCCAACAAGCCGGCCTTAAGGTCGGCTTGTTCTTTACGTGCGCCAGGCATGGCGCGCAGCGCCTGACTGGCGCTGTTCCCGAGGGTGGTGCCTCGGGATGACTTGGTGGTGAAAGTCACATGCACGCCCGGCAAGGGGAAGTGCTAGCCCTGCCCTTTACCCATAAGTCGCGCAGACCAATTGCTTTTGCCGACCATGATCATGCGATTCCATCCCGCAAGGCATAGGCAGAGCTTATGCCGGTGAGCTTGATGTAGCCATGCCAGATCAGTTGGTGGTACCTGTCCGGTAGCCCCCGTATTTCATAGCCCGCCCTAGTACTACAGCCGTAACTGGCAGCGGTGATCATTCATCAGGCGACAGCCAGGCCATCTGCTGCCGACAGTGGCACTGCCAAGCCCGATATTGATGTCGTCGTCGCCAATCTGACCAATGAAGTACGTGCGACAACTTGTGCTGCCCATGCCAAATCCATTTCCCTATAAGCCGTTTGAGTTCGGGGAGTGTCCATTAAATCCTGTCGGCAGCGTTTTTTTTGCTGGTGGGTCGCCTGCCTAATCGCCACCAGCAGAGAATGCGCCAGCAGTGACAAGGTGATATGACGATACCAGCTCCCCCAGCGTCTCACCTCGTACTCATCCAAGCCGCACTCGCTCTTGGCCGTCTGAAAACCCTGCTCGATTTTCCAGTGCTGACCTGCGAGCCACACCAGTGTCTCGATAGACGCCCAGTCCTTAGGAGCATGGACCACGTAATAGGCCAATTCACCCGGTTTCGAGAGGCTTCGCCGGATCAGAAGATAGGTACGCGTCCGGTAGGGCACGTATCCCCTGGTCCAGCACACGCTCCAGCATCCTGCGAGCAAGCTCCGGCTTGCTGGCAAAGTCGACATCATCGGGGATCCCAGCACGCCGACAACGTTCTCGATCCTGTGTCCAGGACTTGGGCAAGTAGAGGGCGCGATCCAGAAAAGCATGCCCTGCCGGACTGGCGTAGAGGAGAAAGACCCCGATCTGACTGTTCTCGATACGACCGGCGGTGCCACTATACTGACGTTGCACACCAGCAGAATGCTGCCCTTTCTTGATGAAGCCGGTCTCGTCCAGGACCAGAACACCTTCAGGGGAGCCCAGTGTATCGATGACCCACTGGCGGAGGACATCACGCGCCGCATCCGCATCCCAGCGGGCACGATCCAACAGATACTGCACCCCATCTGGGGATTTGTCTCCGAGCCATTCGGCGAGGTGCCAGCCATTTTTTCGTTCGCAATGACTGAGCAAGCCCTGAACATAAAATAGTGCACGATCGCGCGTTTCCGAGCGGGGAAAGAGCGGACCTAAACGCTCCGCCAGGCCATTGAACAATGCTGAGACAGAAAGATCCTGTGGTTGCATTCTTCACCTTGTGATCGCTAAAAAATCAATCACATACAGTATAGCTCACCCAATTACGGCTGTAGTGCTAGTGGGAAATCGGTCGTTGCTGTGCTCCATTTCGATCTGCTGAAGGATATCTTGCCGGGCCTGCTCACCATTGAAGTAACGCGGCCCGGCCAGCAGCTCGATCTTGAGTGAGTTGATGGGGCGCTCCATGACAGAGTTGTCCCGGCATTTACCTTTTCGATTTGTCAATCCAACTGCTCGTCGACAACCGATAATAAGTCCCTGATCTCGGGCTTGAGTTTCTTCAAGTTGTCTTTCAGCAGGCAGTAATAGGGACCGCGCAAGCCATGGTAATTGATAACGTCGCCAGCTTTCCTGTATTCGATGCCGAAATATTTCATATGCCGCGCAAGTCTAGGCTCCATCATCACTACTGCTATGTCTAGGCCTCGTCTTAGGCTCATAGCCCCGGCTGCCAAATACAGGCCGAGAGCGATGTGCGGGAAGACGCGGCGCTCGGAGAGTGTCATAACTATAGACTCTTCGGTGACCCCGTGAGCGGTCTCGGCTTCATTCGGTCGCCGCCTGAATCGTCCCGCGACAGCAAGGCGTGATACCTCTGCAAAAGTGCTGCGGTCAAGCTTGCTTAGGTCGATAGCGGTCTTGTCTAAGCTATCGCTGCAATGCTGTTCCAAGGGCAACTGTGGGCCTTCAATGCCGGGCCTGTTCAGCACCACGCGTACGCAGCCAGCAAAAACGCCCGAGGGGCGGTGCCTCAATAGGCAATGCAACGAATGCGCGTCGAACTCATCAATTTCCCGGCCATCTGGATAATCAGCTTCATTTTCAAAGTGTAGTTCGTGGCAGTAAACCTGGTACCTGATGCGGTATACAATATTGCGCAGCTCATCTGTGTTAGCGGGAACGATCTCAAAGAATTGATTAAAGGCGTGTGCAAGGGAAGGCTCTGTTTCAGTCATCGCTAATTTCTCGATCGCCACTCGGGCATCGGTGTCTTTGGAGCGGCCTGCCGGATAGGTGAGGCATCGAAGAATCCAGATTCATCGTTTTTATGGTTATAGCATACTCCCGAGTCGCTGACGAGTTTTACTCGGTGCCCCGGGATGCTATCGAGCCGGTGCATCCTTAGTGAAAGTGGCTTGGCAGGTGGGCGAAGACCAAGCGGCTATCGGCTCACCCCTGTGAGGTATCTACCAAGCCGTCTTGTCAGGCCCTGGGCCTATCCTCGTGGCATCGGGTTGAACGCCTGACTCCAGGAGTATACTGCAATCGCCCCAAGGGCCAGAGTGGGCTCTATATGTTCACTGTCTATCTCGAAGTCTCGTTTTGTGACCTGATACCCGATTTGGAGTGGCCGACATGCTTAAATCCTTTGGCGGCTTATTTTGGTACGGGGATGACAGCATGTATGAATCGCGTTATGAGGTTATCGTCGCAGATACGCGCGAAACGCGGCAGATTCACCACGAAATCCGGTATACGGTCTACTGTTTAGAAAGGGGCTTTGAAAGCGCTCACGCGTTTCCTGATGGTCGGGAGCGTGACCGTTGGGATGACGACGCCACCGCCTTCATCGTCAGGGATCGTGAAACGGGTCAATGGTTGGGCACGATGCGCTTGATTCATCCCTTGCATGGGAACTTGCCGGTTCATCGACTCACGCGGACGACCCACCCGTTTTCCTCCGAACCTCTAGGTAGAAGCGCGGAGCTGTCTCGTATTTGCATCACCGGGCATTATCGTCGAAATCGCCAATTGGACCAAATGAAACCTCATATTCAAGGCTGGGGGGGGCGAGAACTCGATGGCACGGGCGCCGTTGACGGTTGGTCTGTCAAGCACAGAGGTCCATTTTTCAGGTCTACACCAATAGATGATGGCGAGTGTCTTAACAAACAAGGTATGAATTCCATGCCCATGCGAAGACGGGAGCCTGAGGGGCGGTTGCATGTGCTTACGCCGTCTGCTCGATCCGTACTGTTTTTGAAGATGTTACTGGCAGCCTATCAATATAGTCGACGCGACGATATCTCCTATATATATTTCTTGATCAACAGGGCGTTGGCCAGGATGGCTCGGCGGTTTGGTTTCGAGTTTGCCCTGGCTGGTGATCCGTGTGAATATCGCGGTACCCGTTATCCCTACTTGGCCCATTTGGATACCGCTGTCCAGCATGCCGTCGAAACCTCACCGCATTTGGCCCGACTTTTTATGAACGGAGATAAACCTTACCGATTCGCCTCCGAGTCTGGCCAGGCGTACACGGGCTTGGGTATGGCCCTGAGGGGGGCAGAGTGCCAACTCGGTACGAAAGGGTATTCCACCGTGGTCAATCCCTATAGGCAGGAGCAAATCAGTTGCTGAAGGCAGGGTGCAATCCGCCGAAATGATTCTTATCGAGGCAATGACGCTTCTATGTGTCATGAAAGGGGTTGATGTCATGGGCGTGTCGGGGGGTGCTGAATGGCTTGTTTGCTGGAGCGGCCAAAGGGGCCATCGTTTGCGTCCGCTCAGTGTCCCCGATCAAGGTATTCAGGGGCAAGCGCAGGGAGCGTGCAGTGGCCATGGGCCCATAGCCCAGGCGCCCCATGAAAACCCCATGCTCCAGCGACTCCCGTCCCAACTGCTTTTGCAGGTCCCGCGTGAGTCGGATGGTCTCCTGAATGGACGGTTGGTATTGGCTGAAGTCTACCTGATCTCGCACGTAGGCGGCATAAATCAATGGCGTCATCTCCGGCTGTAACTGCAGGCCGCAGCGGGTGGCGGTCAGCCAGAATCGCTGCATCTCCCGCCCACCGGCGATGTAGTCATCGGCACTGGACGGCGGTTGATCGGCCACGATGAGAAAATGGGCCGCGCACCCCAGGGCGGGCAGGACGTCCATCTGCAGCCTGGGAAGCAGCGTGCCCCCCAGGTAGCGACTGGAGATCCAGGCCCGGCGCCAGCTGGACATGACCCAGCGGGTGGTCTTGAGGGTCAGCGGGTGAAGTCCAAGCGCCTCGTCCGGCAGGCGATCATGGCTGAAGCGGGCGTTCCACTGGATAATCTGTTGGTGCATGCGGTAGGCCTCGGGTGTGGCCAGTCGCACATGACCGAAATCGAACAGCAAACGGGCAAGCGCTCTGCGCTGCTTGCCTTCCAGCCAGATCACCCGGTAGCCGGGGCTCAGGGCGGCTTCCAGGTGGCGGCGATGGCGCTCGTTCAGCGGCGTGCGTTTAAGTGGACGGCGTTGCGTGGCCCGGGCTGGCAGGTAGGGGGCCAGTGGATGGGGCTCCTGATTCTTATGTGCCTTGAGTTGGACATCGAAGATCGGGGCGATGTCGGGGCCGTCTTGTCGGCGCTTGATGCGGGCAGTCATCCCTTGTCCAGAGGCGGCAATCTCGATGCTTTCCAGCAGGGCCCCGAGGGACAGCTGGCTGATGTGCCCCTGCAGGTCGTAAAGGGTTTCGGAGCGCTGGTCTTGTCCGCGGACCACCACGTGACGACGACTGGATATCTCGAAACGCCAGGGTTGCTGGTTGGAGCCGCTGGGCGCCCAGCGGGCTTGGTCCAGTATCCTTTCGAGTGTGTCGCTGGGGCTGGATTCCGATTCGGTCGGTGGCCGCACGGTCCCGGCCGATAGACGTCGGTGAATGGCTGCGATGCGTAATTTTTGCCAAGGGTTGCGGTTCCCCCAGGGCAGCCGAGAGCGTTGATAGCTCGGGCCCTCAATGTCGACCCGATGTCGGCAGGGCGCTGGAAGGGCCCGGCCGCGTTGCAGAAGGATATCCATCGCCAGGCTGGCGGTGAGGGTGGCACAGAAGGCGGTGGTCAGCGTGGGTGCTGGGGTTATGGGCGACGTGGGGTGTGGCTCCAACACGCACGGAGGCGGGAACAGCCCGGCCATGTACTGGAGCCATTGTGCTTCCGGCGGCGCGTCGTCGGGGCGGAAGAATTCCTCGAAGCTCATGCTGTTTGTGGTGAACATCATCGCCGCAGCCTTCCTGCCCCAGACCTGAGTGGTCATGGCGGTAATGCCGCATTCGCTGCATAGGGTAAAGGATTGCTGGCGCCTGACCATCGGCGTGTGAGGGGGCAGTGCGTCGATGAACAGATCAACCCCTTCCAGGAATCGGTCTTCTGATGGGGGCGTGTCATCCTCCCGGAACATCTGGATGTCCACGGCAGGATCGATGGCGCGGACCCTGGCGATGACCTCGTCAGGGTCCGTCGATGGGACGCAGGCGGAAGCCTTGTCACCGCGGCTGGGTGGCCCGGTGCGCAGATGAAAACGGTGAATCCCCAGGCGGATCAGCATGAGGAGATGTTCGACCCCCAATGCGTCGAGCCCATCGATGGCCACTTTACGCGTGCCCAGAAAGGCCTGCTCCGCCGGGCTGACCGAGTTGTGAGGTCCGATCACGCTCACCGAGTTGTGCACGTCGCTCATGACAGCTCCCTGAAGTGTGCTCTTCAGGAATATAGACGTTTCGTGCGGTTATTTCGGGGCGGTGGGGTCATCAGCCACCGCTTCCAGCTCACTAGCCATATCTTCCAGCAAGGGCAGGCGTGGATCATCGGGCGTGAGCCGGCGGGCGGCGCTCAGGTAGCGTCGCATTCTTGCCAGGTAGCCCAGGTCCGCCCCGTAGGATTTCTGCATGAACAGGGCCAGAGCCTGAGCGGCGCAGAGGTGGAACACCGGGCTCTGTGGGGCCTCCCGGGCACCAGTCTCGAAGAGACGGATGGCCGATTCGTATTTTGCCTCGGAGAGGGCTCGCTGACCTTCGTTGTATAGCTTGCGCAGCGCGGGATAGTTGACGATGGTGGCCAGGCGGTCATCCGCCTTCTGCATGGGGCGGCCGCTGAGAGCGCCCTGGGTGATCATCCTCAGCAAGCCTTTCATGGGAGATGGAGTCTCATCATCCAGTGCTTGCGGAAGGGGTAGGGCGGTGGCCTCCTGGCGGACTGCGGGTCGAACAATCAGGCTGTACATGATGGGGATCACGAACAAGGTCAGCACGGTGGACACCATCAGGCCCCAGACGATGGCACTGGCCAGGGGGCCCCACATGAGGGATTTGCCGCCCAGTCCCACCGCCAGCGAGAACAGGCCTGCGATCGTGGTTACCGAGGTGATGATGATGGGGATGAAACGCCGCCGCGCGGCATAGAGCACCGCGTGCATCAGGGCCATGCCGCCACGAAGCCGATCGTTGGCGGCGGAGATGAGCACAATGGCGTCGTTCACGGCGATACCGGCCAGGGCGACGACTCCGTAGAGGGTGTACACGCTCAACGGTTGCTGGCTGATCAACAGCCCGATCAGCACACCGGTGAGCGCCATGGGGACCACGGTCAGCACGATGAGCGGCTGGGTGTAGCTACGGAACTGGGTGCCCAGGATGAAATAAACCAGCATCAGGCCCAGCAGGAACAGCCAGACAAGCGCTTCGATGCTCTCAAGGATGTCGTCAAAGTCCCCTGTGAAATCCAGGTCGATATTGGGATGCACGCTCGCGTAACGGGTATTCCATTCTCGCTGGACGAGACGATGCACGCTGGCAGCATCCGTGACGGACTCATCCAGTTCTGATTCCACCGTGATGGCGCGTCGCAGATTGAAATGGCGGATATTGCCCTGGGCCCGGATGATCTCGTGATCCACCAGTTGCCCCAGCAGAATCGGTCGCCCTTCGGGTACGCTGATCGGGGTATCCAGGAAGTGATCGATGTCTTCCACCGCTTCCACCTGGGCACGGACTCGCACGCCGATCCGCTCACCCCGATCCCGCATGGACGCGACCACTTCTCCGTCCGTGAGAAGTCGCAAATCCCGAATGACATGGCTCGGGTCCAGTCCCGCGCGCAGGATGGCGTCCGGGTTGAGGCGAACCGATAACTCCATGCCGCCAGCGTAGGCGTCGTCGACCACATCATGGGTGCCGGGAATGCCCTGCAGAATGCTCATCACCCTGTCGGCGGCCACCCGGATCTCTTCAAGATCATTGCCTCTCACCTTCACGCTGACCGGGCGGCCCATCGGCGGCGCTCCGGAGATGCGACGTTCCATCCAGATGGACTCCGGGCCTGGCACCCGCGCAGCGGCCCGGCGGACGGCTTCGATAATCTCATCCACGTCCCGGCCCGCTCGGGTTTGCGGGTGGAGGCTCACCTGGATCTGCCCCTTGGCGGCACCGAACAGACTTTCTGCGTTGGTGAACTGGAGGCCTGCATAGCTGGCCTTGGAGCGCAACTCACCCTCCCGGAACTCACTGGCAATGGCTGATTCCACCGCCAGGGTGGTCGACAGGCTCTTCTCCAGCGGGGTGCCCGCCGGCATTTCCACGTTCACAAAGAACAGCCGGGCTGAATCCGTGGCGAAGAACTCGGTCCGGATCAGTCCCAGGGCCACGAAGGCCAGCGCCAGCACCAACAGTCCGCTGAAAAGACCCAGCGTGATCTTCGGTCGTCTGAGGGCCTTGGTGAGAATCAGTCCATAGCGCACCCTTGCCCGTCTGACGACTCTGGACCGAAGGCGACCGGAGCGGGAAAAACGATCGGGCTGAGGGCGAGAGGCGGCGATATGGCTCGGCAGGATCCAGAAGGCCTCCACCAGGCTGAGCACCAGCGCCACGGCGACCACGATGGGCGCCACCTTCATGAACTCCCCCAGCACCCCGGGCACCAGCATCAGGGGCAGGAAGGCCGCAATGGTGGTGAGGACGGCAGCGGTGACGGGCGCGGCCACCTCCCGGAGGGCATCGATGGCGGCGTCCATGGGCGGCACGCCCTGTTGCAATCGGCGATGGATCGCCTCGGCGACCACGACGGTGTCGTCCACCAGCATGCCCAGCACGATCATCAGGCCGAGCAGGACGATGACATTGAGTGTCTGTCCGATCAGCCCAAGGAACAGGAACGTGCCGGCGATGACGAACACCAGGCTGAAGCAGGTGGCAAAGGCGATCCGTGACCCCAGGAGCAGCCACGTGGTGATCAGCACCAGGAGCAGACCGATGGCCGCGTTGCGCTGCATGGTGCCGATGGCTTGGCGCGTCACCAGCGTCTGGTCGTCCAGCAGGACCATTTGCACGCCGGTGACCGGGCTGGCGCGTTCGTTATAGTCGTTCAGGTAGTCCCGGATCCGGTCGAGGAATTCCAGTTCGTTGGCGTCGTCCTGTTTGAACACCGGTAGCAGGACCGCAGGCCCACCCCGGTAACGAGCCAGGTCATCGGCGTCTTCCCGCCCGCGGACCACTTCAGCAACGCTGCGAAGTGGGATCTCCCCATGGACTGAGAGCAGGGGGATGTCTGCCAGGTATTCCGGGTCGTTTTCCGTGCCCTGCAGGCGCACCAGCCATTCCTGGTCTCCCAGGCCTACCGTGCCCGCTGCCAGATCCCGAAAGTAGGTGCTGACGGTCTGTGCCAGCGTTGTGGGTGTCAGGCCCAGGCCCACCAGTTCGTCCGGGTCGAAGAGGACCTGGAGTTCAGGATCCCGCAGGCCGATGGGTTCGACCCGGTCGGTACCGGACAGTCGTTCCAGGTCCTGCTGTATGCGCTGGGCCTGAAAGCGCAGATTTTCATCGTCATCCAGTCCGACCACGGCGATCATGGTGGAGGGATAGGCATTGGCACTGCTGATGGTGGTGAGCGTCGGGCGGCGTGCCTCCGCGGGTAGGTCGCCCTCGACGTTCTGGATCTCCCGGTGGAGGTCATTGATGCGCTCATCCACCTCGCGCTCGCTCATCTCCTCCAGGCGCAGGATGATGAGTGATACGTCCCGTTGGCTCGTGCTGGAAATGAATCGGATGTCGGGGACGCGTTCCACCGCCTCTTCCAGCACGTCGGTGACCTGACGTTCCACGTCCGCAGCCGAGGCCCCGGGCATGACGGTCTGGATGCTTACCCAGTTCAGGTTGACTGTCGGGTCCTGTTGTCTGGGAAGTTGGAAATAGGAGACGACGCCAATGATCAGGATCGCGAGAAATACCGCGTTGGCCAGAAAGTGGTTTTCCAGGAACCGACGATACATGCAGACTCCCGGTTAGCGCTCGATGATCCGCACGGGGTCGCCGTCGCGCAGGCCAAAGCGTCCGTCGAAGATGAGCCGTGTTTCGTCGGGGAGATTCAGGGGAGGAGGTTGGCCTTCTCGGACGCCGGGGGTGGAGATAAATCGGGCCTGACCCTCTTCTTCCACGAAGACGCCCAGAAGATTGTCGCGTCGCACCAGTAGATCGGCCGGGGCGTGGCGCTGGTCCGACACCCATTCGATGCGGCCCACTTGTCCGGGGCGCGCGGCCTCATCAGTGAAAAGAAACCTTACATCCACGCTGCGCAATCGCTGATCCACAACCGGTGATACGGCCCGCAACTCCACCGGGTAGCGCAAGCCGGCAGCCACGAATCGGGTAGAGCCGGCGGCCTGGAGTGCGGGCAGATCCTGCTGCTGGATGTTGCCACTGACTTCCAGGTCACGGGCGTCCAGAATCCGGGCGATGGGGGTGCCGGCCTGCACCAGTTCCCCGGTGCTGGCCAGGCGCTCAATGACCACCGCATCGAAGGGGGCGCGGATCTCGCAGTGGTTGACCCGGCGCTGGGCAGAACGGCTGGCTGCCTCCAGGCGCAGAACCTCGGCACGGCTGCGTGCCGACTGGGCCTGGCGTTCGTTCAGAACCTCGGCCGAGACGGCCTGGCGGCGGGCCAGTTCCTGGGCCCGCTCCAGCTGAAATCGTGCAAACTCTGCATCGGCACGCGCCGCCTGACTCATGGCTCTTGCCTGCTGAAGATCCAGCGTGTGCTCCTCGCAGTCCAGGCGCGCCAGTAACGCCCCGGCATCAATCTCGTCACCGACGCGAACGGGTACTTCCTGGATTACGCCGTGGATCTCGGCGCTGACATAGGTGTCATTCAGGCTGATGGTGCTGGCGGGGGCACTGCGGATCGGGTGGAATCCGACTTCGTCGAACGTGCGGGTGGTGATGGGTTTCTCCTCCGCATTGGCGAATTCCATGACCAAGGCGCAGAGCGATAACAACAGGAAGCCATTGACGAGGCCTCGAATCAGGGGTGCTCCCTGCCGGCTTCCGTTGATCATTCGCTTCCCCGGTGATGTGCCGGCCCCAGTATAGCGCTAGAAGGGCAGGCAGGGGCAGGTCTGACATTGCCGGCTCAAACTGCTTTTGACTCATCTAAATTGGCCTTCACCCCTAGCAGTTCCGCCAGCTCCACGCGAGCTCAACGGTGTTTCTCACACGCCCCTCAAGGCGTATGCTCACAGACCAGGATGAGAACTTCCTCACACGACCCGGGAGGCGGGCGAGGAATCCATCGTGATGGGTATCATTGGATTTAGTAGGTCTGTTGGTCGATTTGAGCAACACTTGAGGGTGTCACCATGGAACAGAAGCATCTCACCAAATACGTAAGACTGGCGATCGCAGGTCTGCTGGTCTCGGGAACGGTCTGGCTGGCCGGTTGTGGCCAGACCAGCTACACGGAAGAGGAGCGCCTTGAGCGCGCTCGGGATTACCTGGCCACCGGCGAGGTGCGTGCCGGGATCATTGAGTACCGCAACCTGCTGCAGGAAAACCCGGACCACGTGGACGCCCGCTGGGAACTGGGGCGGGTTCACCTGGAGATGGGTGAGCCGGCGGCGGCGCTGTCAGAATTTCGCAGGGCCCACTCCCTGGGCTGGGATGACCCGGAATCGGTGATCTACATGGCCCGGGCGCGTCTGATGCAGGGTGAATTCCAGACCGTGCGGGCGCAGCTTCAGGCCCACGAGGCTGATGAGTTCGACGACCCGCTGGGTTTCCATCTGCTTCTGGCGCGTGCTCATCTGGGGGTGAATGATCCGGAGGCGGCGGTGGCGGAACTTGAAGCGGCGCTGGAGCTTGATCCTGCCCACGCACCTTCACTGACCACCCTGGCTCAGGTGCGCGCCCAGCAAGGCGATATTGATCGCGCCAAGGCACTGCTGGCCGAGGCCCTGGCGGAGGACCCTCGGCATGCGCCGGCCTGGTCGCTGTCTGGCGACATTCACCGCAGCGAGGGTAACCTGGAGGAGGCTGTCGAGGCCTATACGCGGGTGATCGAGTCGGCGTCCAACCCTTATATGGGGCATTTCAACCGGGCCCTCACCCAGGTGGGGCTGCAGTCCTGGGAAGAGGCGCGGGAGGATCTGGGGGTTCTGAAGGAGCTGGGACCGGATCTGCCGTCCACCTCCTATATCAGTGGGCTGCTCAGTTTCCACGATCAGGACCATCGCGCGGCGGTGAGATCCATGGAGGAAACGCTGCGCGGTAACCCGGATTACCTGCCGGCCCGCTTCTTCGCCGGGGCCAGCCATTTTGCCCTGGGCAATATCCAGCAGGCTGATACTCATCTGTCGCGCTTTCTGAGGGGCAACCCAGAATCTGCAGCGGCCAATCGCCTGCTGGCCGCCGTGCGCATGCAAAGCGGTCAGGTGGATGATGCCGAGGCCCTGCTGCGGCGCGTGCTGGCCGAGGATGAGGCGGACCGGGTGGCACTGGAGTTGATGGCAGGCGTGCATGCCTCCCGGGGTGACACCCAGGCCAGTATCGATTTGATGCGTCAGCGGGTGGACCTGGATCCCGACTCCCTGGAGGCCCGGATGAATCTGGCCCGTGCCCTCATGCAGGGCGGCGATCGCGTGGGCGGGTTGCGTGAGCTGGAGGCCATCAGCGAAATGACCCCCGAGGCGGAGGGTCTGGAGCTGGCGGGCGTGGTGCGCATGCTAGAAGAGCGGCAGTTCGAACAGGCGCTGAGCAAGGCCGACGACTTCGCTGAAAAAAATCCCGACGCGCCTTCCATCCAGAACCTGAGGGCCATTGCCCTGTTCGGGCTTGGGCGGACCGAGGATGGTGTGGCGGCCTTTGAGGAGGCCCGTCGGCTGGATCCGGGTAACGTGACGGCCACTCGCAATCTGGCCATGCTCAAACTGCGCATGGAGGGCGTGGACGAGGCCCGCCAGGTGATGGAGTCGGGGCTGGAGGCCAATCCTGAAAGCATGCGCCTGCTGATGCTGATGGCCGAGTTCGAGGTGGAGCAGGGCGAGCCCGCCGAGGCCGGGCAATATCTGCAGCGGGCGGTGGATGCCGACTCGGATGCCCTGGAGCCCCGCATCGTGCTGGCCCGCTATCGCCTGCAAACGGGTGAGCCCGAGGCGGCACTGAGAGTGCTGGAAGGGGTTGGCGAGCAGCACGGGGACAACGCGGCCGTGCTGGAGGTGCTGTCCATGGCCCAGGTTTCGGCCGGTCGACTGGACCAGGGCATCACGACCT
Organism: Ectothiorhodospira sp. BSL-9; assembly: GCF_001632845.1. Lineage (NCBI taxonomy): Bacteria > Pseudomonadati > Pseudomonadota > Gammaproteobacteria > Chromatiales > Ectothiorhodospiraceae > Ectothiorhodospira > Ectothiorhodospira sp. BSL-9. Next base: position 1,543,735 of record NZ_CP011994.1, read on the forward strand.
TGCGTCGCCTGGCCGAGTTGCGGCCGGATTCGCCGGAGGTGCATTTCCGCCTGGCCGTGGCTCAGGGTCAGGCTGAACGCTTGAGTGAGGCCCGCCGTTCCCTGGAGCGCGTGCTGGAGCGGGATGAGAACCATGCCGGTGGGCTGCTCACCCTGGCCCGCCTTGAGCGCCAGGAAGGTCGTGAAGAGCAGGCCCTGACACTGGCCAAGCGCATGCAGGATCTGGATGCCACCCGGGCTGTGGGTCATCTCATGGAAGGGGACATCCGGGCCGCGCGGGAGGACTATACCGAGGCGGCTCGCGCCTACGAATCCTCCTACCAGGCGCAGGTGTCCAGCGAGGTGGCCATGAAGCGCTTCGAGGTCAAGCGCCGTGCTGGCGATGAGGCCGGGGCCCGCGAGCAGATGCGGGCACACCTGGAGAACTTCCCGGAGGATCATCAGTCCCGCATGATGCTGGCCACCGTGGTCCTGAGCGCAGGTGATCTGGCGGCGGCGCGGGAGGACTATGAGATCCTGGTCGAGCGCTTCCCCGAGAACCCCATCGTGCTCAACAATCTCTCATATATCTATCAGCGTCAGGGAGATGAGCGTTCACTGGAGCTTGCCCAGCGGGCCCATGAGTTGATGCCGGACAACCCGAGCATCAAGGATACCCTGGGCATGGCCATGCTGGATCACGGTGACCCGTCCCGGGCCCTGGAGCTGATCCGCGAGGCCCGCGAGGCCGCGCCCCAGGAGGCAGCCATCAGCTATCACTATGCTATGGCCCTGGAGCGCAATGGCCGCCAGGATGAGGCCGTGTCGGTGCTGCGTGAACTGCTGGCCGAGGCCGGGGAGTTCACCGAGCGTCAGGAGGCAGAGGCGCTGCTGAATCGATTGGAATCCTGATGATTCGTGGATAAACACCCGCTGGGGGCCTGGCTCCCGGCGGGTGGTCATCCCAACTCATACTGCCGCAATTTCTTCCTCAACGTCCCCCGATTCAACCCCAGGTACTGGGCCGCGCGGCTCTGGTTGCCGTCGCAGTGGCGTAGCACGCATTCCAGCAGGGGGCGTTCCACTTCCTCGATCACCATTCGGTAGAGGTTGTCCGGTTCGTGCCCATCGAGCTTGGCAAAATATTCGGTCAGGGCCTGTTCCACGGCCACGGCCAGGGTCTCGCTTTCCTGGGTGCTCTCCATCATGGGCTGATTCATGCCGCAATGTCCTCGGCTTGGCAAAGCGTCTGGAAGTATTGGTCCAGGGGGGGCTGCTGGGCGGCGCGGGTCGGTGCTCGCAGGATCTCGGGGCGCACCTGCTCGGCGCCCGGGCGGCCGGCCAGGTACCAGCCGATGTGCTTTCTTGCCACGCGCACACCCACCGATTCCCCATAGAATGCGTACAGGGCATCCAGGTGTTCGTTCATGATCGCCCGAACCTCCCTTAGCCCCGGTTCGGGCGGAATCTCGCCTGTGGCCAGGGTTTGGGCGATGCGCCGGAAGATCCAGGGTCGTCCCTGGGCGCCGCGGCCAATCATCAGGGCGTCGGCATGGGTGACTTCACGCGCGTGAAGTGCCTCTTCGGGGGTGCGGATGTCGCCATTGGCGATCACGGGTATCTGTACGGTCTGCTTTACCTGGGCAATCCCCGCGTAATCCACTGGGTCGGTGTAGCGGCAGGCGCCGGTGCGGCCGTGCACCGCCAGGGCCTGGATGCCGCCGTCTTCGGCGATGCGGGCGATGATGGGGGCATTGATGTGGGCCCGGTCGATGCCCAGCCGGATCTTGAGGGTGACGGGCACGGAGGATGCGGCCACCACGGCCTTGAGGATCTGCCGTACCCGGTCCTCGTCTCCCAGCAGGGCCGCACCGGCGGCGCGATTGACCACCTTTTTGGCCGGGCAGCCCATGTTGATGTCGATGATCTGCGCGCCGCGCTCGATGGCGGCAGCAGCGGCCTCGGCCATCATGGTGGGGTCGTATCCGGCAATCTGCACGCTGCGCGGGCCCTGCTCGCCGCGCTGGTCGAGGCGCAGGCGGGACTTATCGGTGGTCCACAGGCGGGTGTCTGAATGCACCATCTCGGACACGGCCAGGCCGGCGCCCAGACGTCGGCAAAGTTGACGAAAGGGCCGGTCGGTGATGCCTGCCATGGGGGCCAGGATCAACGGGGTGTCCAGGGTGTGGGGTCCGATCTGCATGGGTCCAGGGGGCGTTGGGAAGCACGGCGGTGCGACGGACCGTTCATGATACCCATGGGGGGGCGGTGGTTAAAGCTTGACTCGCCGTCAATCAGAGGAATCGGAACTCATAGGCCACCGCCTCGCCGCCCGGGTCCTTGAGTTCCAGCCGGAGTTCGGCGCTTTGGCCCGGTGGGATGGGGGAGGCGGGGCCGGGCAGGTAGTCCAGGGGCTGGAAGCGACGGGCGGCCAGGGGGCGGCCCATCACGTCCATGAAAGTGAGTTCCACGATGGGGTGGGGCTGGGCAAATCCGGCGCGATTCTCGATGAGGGCGGTCACCATCAGGGCGTCGGGCTGCTGCGGGTGACTGGCCACCTGGCGCTGGGCGATGCGCAGGGCGCTCAGGTCGCGGCGTTCCGGTAGCTGGCAGTCCAACGGGGTGCAGGCGGCGCGCACCCAGGGCTCCAGGGGTTCAATGGCCAGGAGTTGATAGCGCTCCTGATAGGCCACCTGGCCGCCCAGTAGCAGGATCAGGGCCAGGCAGGCGCTGCCCCAGGCCAGGGTGCGGGCGGTGCTGCGTGGCCGGGCGCCCGCGCGTTCCAGGTCCTCGCGCAGGGCATGGGGGATGCCAGGGTCTGCAGTCGCATCCGGCTCGTCGGATACGGGCGGAAAGACATCATCAAAGGGGCTGCTGGTCTGGCCAAGCGGCACCGCCGGGCGGGATTGGCCGGGGCGGTGGGTGTCGTCGTAGCGCTGGACGCCGAAGGCGTTGGGGTTGAGGGCGCGACGCCTGGGGGGCGGCGGGTCTTCCGGCGTGTTGGTGTCGTCGGTCATGGTCCGGGGCGCCTCGTTCGCAGCCAGGGCCGCTCCCACATTACTGGCGGCGGGTGCCTTCCAGGAGGGTCCAGCCGTCCTGCTGGTCGGCGATGCGCATCTCGAACCAGCGTTCATAGCATGACATCAGGTCATTGGCCTGACGGTCCAGCAGGCCGGCCAGGATGATCTGGCCGCCGGGGCGGGTACGACCACCCAGGGCCGGGGCCAGCGCCATGAGCGGGCTGGCCAGGATATTGGCCAGGGTCACATCAAAGCGGGCATCGTCGGCGAGGATGTCTGGCAGGCCTGTGATCAGTTTCTCATCCGGGATGTCATTGCGCTGGGCATTCTCCCGAGTGGCGGTCATGGCCTGGGGGTCGATGTCCACGGCCCAGGTATTTCTGGCCCCCAGCTTCAGGGCGCCGATGGCCAGGATGCCGGAGCCGCAGCCATAGTCCAGAACCTCTCGGTCCTGGGGCGGGTGGGCATCCAGCCAGCGCAGGCACATGGCGGTGGTGGGGTGGGTGCCGGTGCCAAAGGCCAGGCCCGGGTCCAGGCGGATGTTCACGGCGTCTGCGTCCGGGGTCTCGTGCCAGGTGGGCACGATCCACAGGCGCTGGCCAAAGCGGATGGGGTGAAAGTCGTCCATGCAGGCCCGCACCCAGTCCCGGTCCGGCAGCACCTCGTGGTGGATGCGCGCGGCGTCCACGTTCAGTTCCGCCGCCAGGATGCGGGTGATTTCATCCAGGTCGGTGTCGGGCGCAAACAGCCCGGTCACCAGCAGGTCCGGCCATAACGGTTCCTCACCGGGCAGCGGTTCCAGCAGGGGCACATCCCCGGCGTCACGCAGCATCACGGAGACCGCCCCATGACCCAGCAGGGCATCCTCGACGGCTTCAGTCTGGTCCGCCGTGGCGGGGAGGGTGATCTGGATCATCGGTCGGTCTCGTGCACTGCGTGAATGGAGCTCAAAGCTTGAGCTTCTTCTCCAGATAATGGATGTCCGTGCCGCCGTTCCTGAACGCCACGTCAGCGATCAGGTCACGGTGCAGGGGGATGTTGGTCTTGATGCCTTCCACCACGATCTCCGACAGGGCGCCGCGCATGCGGGCAATGGCGATGTCCCGGGTGGCGCCAAAGGTGATCAGCTTGCCGATCATGGAGTCGTAATACGGTGGCACCTTGTAGCCGTTGTAGATATGGGTATCCACCCGCACGCCGGGGCCGCCTGGTGCGTGGTACTGGGTGATAGTGCCCGGGGAGGGCATGAAGGTGGACGGATCCTCGGCATTGATGCGGCATTCGACGGAATGGCCGCGGATCTGCACTTCCTCCTGGCTGATGCTCAGGGGGTGTCCGGCGGCCACCATGATCTGCTCGCGGACGATGTCCAGACCGGTGACCATCTCCGTGACCGGGTGCTCCACCTGCACGCGGGTGTTCATCTCGATGAAGAAGAACTCGCCGTCCTCATAAAGGAACTCGAAAGTACCGGCGCCCCGGTAGCCGATGGTGCGGCAGGCCTCGGCACAGCGGTCGCCGATGCGCTTGCGTTCCTCATCGGTGATGCCCGGGGCTGGGGCCTCCTCGATCACCTTCTGGTGGCGGCGCTGCATGGAGCAGTCCCGCTCGCCCAGGCTGATGGCATTGCCATGCTCGTCGGCGATCACCTGGAATTCCACATGGCGCGGTTTTTCCAGGTATTTTTCCATGTAGACCATGGGGTTGTTGAAGGCGGAGGCAGCCTCGCTGCGGGTCAGGGAGATGGCATTGATCAGGGCGCCATCGGAGTGCACCACACGCATGCCGCGCCCGCCGCCGCCCCCGGCGGCCTTGATGATCACCGGGTAGCCGATCTTGCGGGCCAGCTCCAGGTTGGCCTCCATGTCGTCCCCCAGGGCCCCGCCCGAGCCGGGCACGCAGGGCACGCCGGCCTTTTGCATGGCGTCCTTGGCAGAGACCTTGTCACCCATCAGGCGGATGGTTTCGGCACGGGGGCCGATGAAGACGAAGCCGCTGGACTCCACCCGCTCGGCAAAATCGGCGTTCTCCGACAGGAAGCCGTAGCCGGGGTGGATGGCTTCGGCGTCGGTGACTTCCGCGGCGCTGATGATGGCGGGCACGTTCAGGTAGCTTTCACCGGAACGGGCCGGGCCGATGCACACGGATTCATCCGCCAGGCGCACGTGCTTGAGGTCCCGGTCGGCCTCGGAGTGCACCGCCACGGTCTTGATGCCCATCTCACGACAGGCCCGCAGGATGCGCAGGGCGATCTCGCCCCGGTTGGCAATCAGTATCTTGTCGAACATGGGTGGCTGCCCCTCAGTCGATGATGAACATGGGCTCGCCGTATTCAACCGGCTGTCCGTTTTCCACCAGCACGGCCTTGATGACGCCGGCCTTGTCCGCCTCGATCTGGTTGAGCATCTTCATGGCTTCGATGATGCACAGGGTGTCCCCTTCCTCCACCGACTGACCCACCTCGACGAAGGACTTGGCGCCCGGCGTGGGGGCCAGATAGAAGGTGCCCACCATGGGGGCGAGGACCTGATGGCCGGTTGGCAGGCTGGAGCCCCCGCCGCTCTCGGCCGGAGCGGGTGCCGGAGCCGGGGCAGGTGCAGCCGGCTGCTGGGCACCGCCAGGCACCATGAAGTTCTGCGGCATCATGAACGCCTGGCCACTGTTCGGGGCGGCCCGGGTGATGCGCACGGATTCCTCTCCCTCCTGGATCTCGATCTCGTTGATGCCGGATTCTTCCAGTAGTTCGATGAGTTTCTTGATCTTTCTGATATCCATGGTGCTCAGCTTCGGGTTGTCTGTTGGATGGCCGCCTGCAGCGCCAGCGCGTATCCCTGCGGCCCCAGGCCGATGATCACGCCGGCCGCCACGTCCGATAGGTAGGAATGGTGGCGAAAGGCCTCGCGGGCGAAGGTGTTGGACAGATGCACTTCAATGAAAGGGATGGCCACGCCCAGCAGGGCGTCGCGCAGGGCAATACTGGTGTGCGTGAAGGCCCCCGGGTTGATCAGGATGCAGTCCACGCCCTGGGTGCGCGCCTCATGGATGCGATCGATGAGGGCATGCTCGGCGTTGGACTGGAAGGCCTCCAGGGTATGGCCCGCCTGGTGTGCCTGTTGCTGCAGGGACTGGACGATGTCGTCCAGCGTTTGCGCGCCATAGATGCCTGGCTCGCGAGTGCCCAGGAGGTTCAGGTTGGGACCGTTCAGCAGCAGGAACTTGGCCATGTGGATTCACGCACGCTTGAAAGTGGGAAATACCCGACCTTTGCGGGATGAAACCGCAGCGATGCGCAGAGAATGGACACCCCCCAAAGGTGCCCAGGATTGTGCCTCAAGGGAGGAGGGCTGTCCAGACGCCAAATAAGGGAACACTGATTTTGCCCGGAGTTTGGGGCAATTTCTGCGGAATTTGTGACGAGATTGGGGGTGGAGGTGGAGCCCCTCTCCCGTAAGCGGGAGAGGGGTTGGGGTGAGGGAAGGGGGGCTCACAGCAGAGGCTTCATCTCCCGCTCCAGCGTATCCCGCTTCAACTCGCCCGCATGGATATACCGCACCTTGCCATCCCGGTCCAGCAGCACGCTGTAGGGCAGGCTGCCGAAGCGGTTGCCGTACTCGCTGGCCACGTCCATGGCATCGTCCTCGCCGATGAGCACGGGGAAGTTGACGCCGTATGTGTCCAGGAAGTCGCTCACCGCCTGATGCTCGTCGATGGCCACGGCGACGATGGTCAGGCCCTGCTCCTCATATTCTTCCTGCATGTCCACGAACAGGGGCATCTCCTTGCGACACGGTGGGCACCAGGTGGCCCAGAAGTTCACCAGCACCACCCGGTCATCCCACTCGCTGATGTGGCGGGGCTCGCCGTCCATGTCCGGCAGGGTGAAGTCGGGGCGATGCTGACCCTGCATGCCGGCACCGGTGAGGTTGCTGTCGGCGTGCGCGGTGGTGGGGGCCAGGGACGCGGTGGTGAGGGTGAGGCCGCCCGCGATCAGGGCGAGAGAGAGGAGGGGCGTGAGGAGATGTTTGGTGGTCATGGTGCTTCAGGTCCGTTGTTGTCTGAGAAAAGAATGAATGGCGTTGGGGGTGAGGGCGCGCCGGTGCCTGGCTCACCCCCGCTCAAATGCCCGGTTCACATGCTCCAGAAATGGTCCGGCCGCCTTGTACCCCATCATCCGGTAATCCCGCCTCTCTTCCCCCTGGGCATCAAAGAAGATCATCGCCGGTGGCCCGAACAGCTCGAAGTGTCTCATCAAGTCACGATGATCCGAGGTGTTGGCGGTCACGTCCGCCTTGAGCAGACGGGTGCCGGAGAGGGCGGCCACCACATCCGGGTCCTGAAAGGTGGTGCGCTCCAGGCGCACGCAGTCCACACACCAGTCGGCGTAGAAGTCCAGCATCACCGGCTGACCCGACTCGCGGGCCACGTCCAGCTCACGCTCCAGGTCCGCCAGGCTGTGCACCGGGCGGAACGAGAGGCTGGCCTGTTCGCTGGCGGCGCCACCGCCCATGGCCAGGCCGCTCAGGGGGCGGAACACATCCTTGCCCCCGGAGGCGGCGCCGATCATCAGGATCACGCCGTAGACCAGGATCACCAGGCCCAGGCCCTTCCACAGGGCCCGCCAGCCGCTGGCGGCATCGGGCAGGGCGGTCAGGGCACCCATGTACACGGCGGAGACAATCAACAGGGCCGACCACAGCAGCATGGTCACCTGGGCAGGCACCACCCGCTCCAGCAGCCAGATGCCCATGGCCAGCAGCAGGACGCCGAATACCGCCTTGACGATATCCATCCATGCCCCGGCCCGGGGCAGGAGCTTGCCGGCCGAGGTGCCCAGGATCAGCAGCGGCACACCCATGCCCATGCTCAGGCTGAACAGGGCCAGGCCGCCCAGGAAGGCATCGCCGGTGTGGCTGATGTACAGCAGTGCCCCCACCAGCGGGGCGGTCACGCAGGGGCCGACGATGAGGGCAGAGAGAAAGCCCATGATGCCCGCCCCCATGAGGGTGCCGCCCTGTTGCCGGTTGGAGGCGGCAGAGAGTCTGGTCTGGATGGAGGCCGGTACCTGTAGTTCATAGAACCCGAACATGGACAGGGCCAGGGCGATGAACACGGCCACGAAGCCGCCGATGATCCAGGGGTTCTGGAAGGCGGCCTGCAGGTTGGCGCCGGCCAGTCCGGCCAGTACGCCGGCCACGGTATAGGTGAGGGCCATGGCCAGCACGAACACCAGGGAGATGAAGAAGGCCTTGCGGGTGGTGAGATCCTTCTGCCCCAGAATGATGTTGGACAGGATGGGGATCATGGGGAACACGCAGGGCGTGAAGGTGAGCAGCAGGCCAAACCCGAAGAACACCAGGGCCACCAGCCAGATGCGCCCGTCTGCCAGTTGCCCGGCGATGCGATCCTGCTCCGAGACCGGGGCGGCAGGCGAGGGATCGGCGGGTGCGGATGCGGCGTCGTCTTCCATCACGCCACGGATGTCACTCAGGTCCAGGGCGGCGGTCTGAAACAGCGGTGGGTAGCACACGCCGATATCGGCACAGCCCTGAGAGCGGGCCCGCAGGTCCAGCTGGTCGGGGGCGTCATCGGCGCGGCTGATGGGGATTTGCACGCGAATGCTGTCCCGGTAGGTTTCCACCTCGCCGAAGAACTCATCCTCCTTGATGGTGCCCGCCGGGCGCTGGGGGTCGCCCAGCTCGATACCCTCGGTCTGGGACTCGAAACGGAACTGCTCGCCATACATGTAATAGCCATCGGCGATGGTCCACTGGGCCACCACCGTATCCTCGTCGGCCATGTAGGCCTCGAAGGCAAAGGCCTCCTCAGGCGGCAGCAGGTCATCCCCCATCAGCGCCAGTGCCGATCCCGAGGGCACCAGCAGGAGAAGGGGGAGGGCGAGCAGTAGCCGTTTCAGCGAATCAGTCATGGGTCCGTGGTTTCCTCTATCCAGTCCAGGTAGCCTTCAAGTCCGTGGGTGATTGGAACCGCGATAATCTCGGGAAGTTCATAGGGGTGCTCGTCCAGCAGGAGCTCTTCCAGGGCCTCGTAGCACTCCGCCCGGGATTTGATCAGGAGCACGTGTTCCGAGTCCTCCTGGATCTCGCCCTCCCACTCATAGATGGATGTGGAGCCGGGCAGTACCGTGACGCAGGCAGCCAGGCGCTTTTCCACCAGGAGTCCGCCGATCTCCCGGGCGCGGGCATCGTCGTCCAGGGTGGTGATGATCAACAGAGGTTCGTGCATGGTCGCTCCAGGGGGTGCAGCTGAGGATGAGGCCTGAGTGTAAGTGCTGCCTCAGGGCAGTACCACCCACGCCGACATCCCGGCACGCAACCGATGATCCTCCGGCGGATCAAAGGCCACCCATGCCTGGAAACTGCCCGGATCACCCTCCAGGGCCTCAAGCCCCACCTGCTGCACGCGCCCCTGGAATTCCTGATCCTCCACCCGCACGCGCACCTCGGTGCCCGGTTCCAGTTCGGTGGCCCGGCGGCTGGAGACCTCCAGGACCGCCACCATGGGTTGCACCACGGCCAGGGTGAGCAGGGGTTGCACCTGCAGGGTGTTCTGCACCACCTGGCCCGGTTGCACATGCCGGGTCACCACCAGGGCATCCATGGGGGCCTTCACCTGGCTGTATTCCAGGTCCAGCCGCGCCTGGGTGAGTTCCGCCCGGGCGCCCTGATGGGCCGCCTGGGCCATGGACTGGTCGATCTCCGCCAGGGCCAGTTCCCGGCTGGAGATCAGGGCGCGATCATGCATCTCCCGGGTGCGCTCATATTCCCGCTCCGCCTCCTCGCGAGCCAGCTTGAGCCGCTGCGCCTGGGCTCGGGCACGCTCCAGTTCAGCCTTGGGCGCGCGGTCATCCAGCATCACCAGCACATCCCCCTCGCCAACCCGATCACCGGGCTGAACCTTCACCTGCGTCACGATCCCCGACACCGGACTGCCCACCTCCATCCGCATCGACCAATCCAGCCGCGCTGGCGTCTCGTCGGCAAACCCTTCCTCGGCGAGGGCGGTCACCGGCATCAGCAACAGCGTGATCCACACGACCCAAAAGGGGACAGACACCTTTTCGCTTTTCGCGAAAAGGTGTCTGTCCCCTTTTGGGTCGCCCCCTTTTTGCTGCTTGCCCTGTTTGCCCATCTTCGGTATCTCCGGGTTCGAAAAAGGTGTCTGTCCCCTTTATTGCAGGGGGCTGAAGTCGGGTTGGCCGGTGAGGAGGGCCAGGCGTTCCCAGGCCAGGGCCAGCAGGAATTCGGTTTCGGTGGTGAGTAGCAGGGCCTCGGACTGGCGGGTCATGGCGTCGCCCAGGTCGGTGGCGACTTCCATCTCGTAGAGGCTGCGGCTGCGGTCCAGGTAGAGGTCCCGGTAGTCGGCATGCACCTGGGCCTGCTCCCGTCGGGTGGTCAGGTGCTGGATGCGTTGCCAGGTTTCCAGTATGTCCTGGCGCAGGGCGTATTCCGCCTCGGCCAGATGGGCTCGGGCCTCCTGGCGCCCGGCCTGTTCCCGGGCGGTGGCGGCATCCACGCGGCCGCCTGAATACAGGGGGATGTCCAGTACCAGACCCAGGGCCAGGGGGTTGCGATCCCCGCCGAACTCACGGTTCCACCAGCCGGCTTCCGCCTCGGCCTGCAGGGTGGGGCGGCCCTGGGCTCGCTGGGCGGCGACGCGCTGGCCGGCTGCCTCCACTTCCAGGCGCAGGGCTCGAATTTGTGGATTGTGCTGCTCAGCCGCTTTCCATAGGGATTCCAGATCCGGCAGGTCCCGGTCGTTGCCGGGCAGGCGTGGCTGGCGCAGGCGGTCGGGCACGTCGCCCGGATAGCCCAGGATCAGGGCCAGTTGCTGGCGCATGGCCCGGGTGCGTTGCAGGCTTTCAAGGCGCTGCATGCGGGCGGCCTGATAGCTGTTCTCCCGGGCCATCAGGTCAATCTCGGAGATCTGCTCCAGGCCGTGGCGCTCACGCAGACGGTTGAGTTCCACGAACTCCACTGCCATGGCCTCGTTGTCCCGGGCATAGGTGAGGTCAGCCAGCAGCACCTGGAAATAGCCGCGCATGATCTCCAGGCGGCGCTGGGCCTGGGTGTTGGTGAGCGCCAGGGTCTCGCCCCTCAGGGTGGTTTCGGCAGCGGCCTGCTGATGACGGCTGCGACCGAAGTCGTAAAGCGTCTTGCGGGCCTGGAGCAGGGCGCGGGAGTCGTCGTGGCGGTCGATGGGGGCAAGATCGTTGGGTTCGATCCAGCGGGGATTCAGTCGTAGCCCGATTTCCAGGTCATTGCGACTCTCGGCCAGGGCCCGGTCCGCCTCGGCCGCCCGTTGACGGGCCTCGCCCCGGGCCAGGCTGGGGTGGGTGGGGCTGGCATGCATCAGCGCATCCTCCAGGGTGAGGGGGCGAGGCAGTTCACGGGTCTGCGCGCTGGCCAGCGTGGGCAGCAACAGCCCGAGGCAGACCAGCGGGCCCAGGGCCCGGATCAGGCGATGAGGATGCATGGGGTGGATCCGGTTGCGGCTCAGCCGCCCCGGGCCTCCTGCTGGCGCTCACGGCGATAGCGGTTGAAGGGCTGGTCCTCGTAGTGCCCGCCTTCCACGTATTCGCCCAGCCAGAGGAATTCTTCCACGCTGGAGGTGGGGCCGGTGAGGCGGGCGATGGGTTCGCCGTCCAGGTTGAAGAACTGGAACACCGGGGTGGCCCGCACGCCATGCTCCTCAAAGGCCCAGGCCTGCTCGGTGGTGGTGTTGCCTTGGAAATCGGTGATCTCGATGGCGCCCTCCACATCCACCGAGAAGTTGGCGAAGTGGGCGTTGAAGTACTCCTGCACCTGGCGCTGATTGAGGATGTTGTCCTTCATGCGGTGGCAGAAGGGGCAGGCGTCCATCTCGAAGAAGATCAGGATGGCCTTCTTGCCTTCGTCCCGGGCCAGCTGCAGTTCCTCTTCGAAGTCTCCGAAGGTGGTCTGGAAGAAGTGTTCGTAGGGATCGCGCTCGTCGGCCATGGCCTGGCCGGCCAGAGGCAGGGCGAGGGCTAGGCTTAGCAGCAGGCTGATGAGCAGGGGCAGGCTGGGGTGGTCCGTTCTGGGGTGGCGGGTGCGCATGGCATATCTCCTGCGGTTCGATCCGTGAATGTCAATTTAATATATCCACGGGAGATATGGAAAGAAGTTTTTGTTGGGGTGGGCGGTCGTCGGACTTGTGCCCGCCGCATCCCCCTCATCCCCGGCCCTTCTCCCCCGAGGGGAGAAGGGAGTCATGCTCTCCAAGGGAAGAGAGTCCTGGACCCTAAGCCCACCAGGGGAGGAAGGGGCATGGATCCTGTGCCCCGCAGCGAAAGGTGATTGAAGCCCCTCTCCCGCTGGCGGGAGAGGGGTTGGGGTGAGGGTGGAGGCTTACCGATCCCGATCCTTCTCCGGCGGTTCCACCTCCGGCCTGTTCTCCTCCTCGCGCTCCCACTCGCCTTCGATGGTCTGCCCGCCCCCCGGCTGGCGCGGGTCGCCACCTGGTCCGGCCCCGGGGCGCGGTCCCTGACCTCGGTACTCCGTATACACGTTCTGGGCATGGGTGTGGGCCATGAATACGCCGCGGTTGATCAGGTAATTGGCCATCATGCGGCGACTGCCGGGGAGCAGGCAGGCAAAGCCCACCACGTCGGTGACAAACCCCGGGGTGAGCAGCAGGGCGCCGCCGACGATGAGGAAGAACCCTTCCACCAGTTCGGTGGCCGGGAGCTGCCCGCGATCCATGCTCTGCTGCACCCGGGTGAGGGTGGCCAGGCCCTGGCGGCGCAACAGCGCGGCGCCGAGCACGGCGGTGAGGACCACCAGCCCCACCGTGGCCCAGACGCCGATGATGCCCCCCACCTGGATCAGGACATAGATCTCCACCAGGGGGATGGTGAAAAAGAGGACGAGAAGAATCGGAAAGACAGGCATGACGTGGGGTTTCCGTTGGGTTTGGGTTGTTTATAACAGCGCCACGACGGGTGCGTAAACCGCGGCTCCTGGGCTTCCGGTCAACGGGGACGGATTAAAATTCGTCCCCTGGCGCACAAGCTGCGGCCCCTGGGCTTGCCGTGAATGGGGACGGACTGAAATCCGTCCGCTGTGAGATTTTGTCGATTGTTCCCCCTTGACATCCCCAAGTGCGTTACTATCATTGGCACTCACCGAGGGGGAGTGCTAACAAGCCCCCGGGACAGACACAAAAACCCGTCCAATCGATTTATCTGAGGAGTCAAGGCCCATGAATATCCGTCCGTTGCATGACCGGGTGATTATCAAGCGCATGGAAGAAGAGCGCACCAGCCCCGGTGGGATCGTGATCCCCGACAGTGCTGCCGAGAAGCCGATCCGCGGCGAAGTGATGGCCGTTGGCAATGGCAAGATCCTCGAGAACGGCGACGTCCGTGCCCTGGACCTGAAGGTGGGTGACAAGGTCATCTTCGGCAAGTACTCCGGCACCGAGGTCAAGGTGGACGGTCAGGATCTCCTCGTCATGCGCGAGGAAGACGTGATGGCCGTTGTCGAAGGCTGATCCGGTCAGCCCGCACCCCGAACAGAAACGTTTACAGAGGATCAAGCAAGTATGAGCGCAAAAGAAGTCCGTTTTGGTGATGACGCCCGCAATCGTATGGTCAGAGGCGTTAACGTCCTGGCCAATGCCGTCAAGGTGACCCTGGGCCCCAAGGGCCGTAACGTGGTCCTGGAGAAGTCCTTCGGTGCCCCCACCGTGACCAAGGACGGCGTGTCCGTGGCCAAGGAAATCGAGCTGGAAGACAAGTTCGAGAACATGGGCGCCCAGATGGTGAAGGAAGTCTCCTCGCAGACCTCCGACGTGGCCGGCGACGGCACCACCACCGCCACCGTGCTGGCCCAGGCCATCGTCCGTGAAGGCATGAAGGCCGTTACCGCCGGCATGAACCCCATGGACCTCAAGCGCGGTATCGACAAGGCCGTGATCGCTGCCGTGGCAGAGCTGGCCAAGCTGTCCAAGCCCTGCACCGACAACAAGGCCATCGCTCAGGTGGGCACCATCTCCGCCAACTCCGATGAGTCCGTGGGCGAGATCATCGCCGAGGCCATGGAGAAGGTGGGCAAGGAAGGCGTCATTACCGTGGAAGAAGGCTCCTCCCTGGAAAACCACCTGGACGTGGTGGAAGGCATGCAGTTCGACCGCGGCTACCTGTCCCCCTACTTCGTCAACAACCAGCAGAACATGTCCGCCGAGCTGGATGACTGCTTCGTGCTGCTGTGCGACAAGAAGATCTCCAACATCCGCGAACTGCTGCCCCTGCTGGAAGGCGTGGCCAAGTCCGGCAAGCCCCTGCTGATCATCGCCGAAGACATCGAAGGCGAAGCCCTGGCCACGCTGGTGGTGAACTCCATCCGCGGTATCGTCAAGGTGGCTGCCGTCAAGGCCCCGGGCTTTGGTGATCGTCGCAAGGCCATGCTGCAGGATATCGCCGTGCTCACCGGCGGTCAGGTCATCTCCGAAGAGGTGGGTCTGTCCCTGGAGAAGGCCACCGTGGACGACCTGGGTCAGGCCAAGCGCATCGTGGTCACCAAGGAAAACACCACCATCATCGACGGTGCCGGTCGCGAATCCGATATCAAGGATCGTGTCGACCAGGTCCGTGCCCAGATCGAAGAAGCCACCTCCGACTACGACAAGGAGAAGCTGCAGGAGCGGGTCGCCAAGCTGGCCGGCGGTGTGGCCGTGATCAAGGTGGGTGCTGCCACCGAAGTGGAAATGAAAGAGAAGAAGGCCCGCGTGGAAGACGCCCTGCACGCTACCCGTGCCGCGGTGGAAGAAGGCGTGGTGCCTGGCGGCGGTGTCGCCCTGGTACGTGCCCTGGAAGGCATGAAGGACCTCAAGGGTGCCAACCACGATCAGGATATGGGCATCAGCCTGGCCAAGCTGGCCATGGAAGAGCCCCTGCGCCAGATCGTTTACAACTGCGGTGAAGAACCGGCCGTGGTCATGAACAAGGTGCGTGAGCTCAAGGGCAACCAGGGCTACAATGCCACCACCGGCGAGTTCGGCGACATGATCGAGATGGGCATCCTGGACCCCACCAAGGTAACCCGTACTGCGCTGCAGAACGCGGGTTCCGTGGCCGCTCTGATCATCACCACCGAAGCCATGGTGGCCGAACTGCCCAAGAAGGACGAGCCTGCCATGGGCGGCGGCGACATGGGTGGCATGGGCGGTATGGGTGGCATGGGCATGATGTAATCGCCCGCGTCATCAACGCGTGAATCTGCCCTTGGCAGTCTGCAAAGCCCCGCCTTGTGCGGGGCTTTGTTGTTTTGTGGCGCGGCCCGGGGCACTACGCATCCGGGCCCCATATCTTGTATGGTGTTACAGACGTGAAGAGAGATAAGGAGAAAAGAATATGCAAAAAATGACCCTGACCTGTGGCGTTGGGCTGGCCACTGTGCTGATGTTTGCCAGCATTCCGGCCGCATCAGCCTCGACTGGTTACACGGTGGATCCCCGCGGCAATGTGGTGCGCGATGGCTCCGGTGATTGCGTGCACACGCCGCGTTGGGAACAGGATCTGGCCATCGAGGGCTGCCAGGGATACGTGGCGCCAGAGCCGGAACCCGAGCCGCGCGCCGAGCCGGAACCCGAGCCGGCCCCCGAGCCGGAGCCGCGCTACGAGACCATCACCCTGGGCTCGGAAGTGCTGTTCGCCTTTGATAAGTATGAGCTGTCCCCGGCTGCCACCACCGAACTGGACGCCGTTGCCCGCCGTATCATGGATGTGGGGGATGATCTGGAGCGCGTGATGATCGCCGGCCACACCGACAGCACCGGCTCCCGTTCCTATAATCAGACCCTGTCCCAGAATCGTGCCGATGCCGTCAAGGACTATCTGGTGGAGCAGGGCGTGCCCGCTGATGTGATGACCACGGTGGGTTATGGTCCCGATCGTCCGCTGGCCTATAACGACACCAAGGAAGGTCGTCAGGAGAACCGTCGCGTCGAGATCCGTATCGAGAAGACGGAACGGGTGAACTAAGGCCCGCCGGCCCTCACCCCAACACCCCCTCTCCCGCAAGCGGGAGAGGGGCTTCCTGCCCCCCCTTCTCATCTTCAGGGGGATTTACCCGAAACGCCGATCCGTCATAACCTGAGTACCCTGCTCAGTCACCGATCGGCCCATGTCCAATCCTTCGTCCTCCCAGAATACCTCTCCACTGACCCTGTCCATCGGCGGCATGAATTGCGCGTCCTGCGTGGGTCGCGTTGACGATGCCCTGCGCGCGGTGCCTGGCGTGGACCGGGTGAGTGTCAACCTGGCCACCGAAAAGGCCACCATCGAAAGCGATCACGACCTGCCCGACACCGGCGCCCTGCGCCAGGCGGTGGAGGATGCCGGCTATCAGGTGGAAACCGACACCCTGGTGCTGGATGTGCAGGGCATGAACTGCGGGGCCTGCTCCAGCCGCGTGCAACGGGTACTGGATCAGACGCCCGGTGTGGTGGAGGCAGCCGTGAACCTGGCCAATGGCCAGGCCCGGGTGACGGTGCTGACCGGTGCCATCACCGCCGCGGACCTGGCGGGCCGCGTCACCGACGCGGGCTATGAGAGCAAGCCTCTCGAGGCCGGCCCCGACCGGGAGGATCGGGAGCGGGCCAAACGCGCGGCGGAACTCACCGGCCTGCGCCGCGCCGTCATGCTGGCAGCCGCCCTGACCCTGCCCGTGGTGGTGCTGGACATGGGCGGGCACTTCATTCCCGCCTTTCACGAGGCGGTGCACGGGGCCGTGGGCACCCAGGCCGTGTATCTGTTGTTCTTCGTGCTGGCCACCGCCGTGCAGTTCGGCCCGGGGCTGCGTTTCTATCGCAAGGGCTGGCCGGCCCTGGTGCGCGGTGCCCCGGACATGAACTCCCTGGTGATGCTGGGCACCTCGGCGGCCTATGGCTACTCGGTGGTGGCCACCTTCCTGCCCGGGGTGCTGCCGGCGGAGTCGGTGCATGTGTATTACGAGGCCTCCATGGTGATCATCACCCTGGTGCTGGTGGGCCGCTTCCTGGAGGCCCGGGCCAAGGGCGCCACTTCCGAGGCCATCCGCAAGCTCATGGGACTCAAGCCCCGCGGCGCCCGGGTGTGGCGTGATGGGGCCTGGCAGGATGTGGACGTGGATCAGGTTCAGGTGGACGAGCGGGTTCAGGTCCGTCCCGGGGAGCGCATTCCGGTGGATGGTGAGGTGGTGGAGGGCCAATCCTGGGTGGATGAGTCCATGATCACCGGCGAACCCATCCCGGTGGACAAGCAGGCGGGTGGCGAGGTGGTGGGTGGCACCATCAACGGCCAGGGTTCCCTGACCGTTCGTGCCAGGCGTGTGGGCGCCGACACCGTGCTGGCGCAGATCATCCGCATGGTGGAGTCCGCCCAGGCCTCGCGCCTGCCCATCCAGGCCCTGGTGGACCACGTCACCCGCTACTTCGTGCCCATGGTCATCGGCGTGGCCCTGCTTACCTTCATTGTCTGGATGATCTTCGGCCCCGCCCCGGCCCTCACCCTGGCCCTGGTCAATGCCGTGGCGGTGCTGATCATCGCCTGCCCCTGCGCCATGGGACTGGCCACACCCACCTCCATCATGGTGGGCACCGGCAAGGGCGCGGAGATGGGGGTGCTGTTTCGCGGTGGCGATGCCCTGCAGGCCCTGCGGGACGTGGAAGTGGTGGCCATGGACAAGACCGGCACCCTCACCCGGGGGCGCCCGGAACTCACCGATGTGGTCACCCAGGGGGACCTGTCCCGGGAGCGGGTACTGGCCCTGGCCGGGGCCCTGGAGTCCCGTTCCGAGCATCCGGTGGCCCAGGCCATTGTGCGCGCCGCCCAGGCGTCGGATGCCAACGCAGGGGAACTGGACGTACAGGCCTTCGAAGCCATCCCCGGCAAGGGGGTGAGTGGGACGGTGGATGGTCAGGAGGTGCGTATCGGCTCCTGGCGTTATCTGGACGAGTCCGGTGTGGATGCCGATGCAGTCCGGGAGGCCGCCGAGTCGCTGGCGGAACAGGGCCGCACGCCGCTGCTGATGGCCGTGGACGGACAGCTGATGGCCCTGCTGGGTGTGGCCGATCCGCCCAAGGAATCGGCCCGGCGAACGGTTCAGCGCCTGCACGACCTGGGCCTGAAGGTGGTGATGATCACAGGGGACAACCGCCGTACCGCCGAGGCCGTGGCCCGGGATCTGGGCATCGATCAGGTGCTGGCGGAGGTGCTGCCCGATGGCAAGGCCGATGAGGTGGCCCGCCTGCGGGGGGAGGGCGGCACCCGGGTGGCCTTCGTGGGGGATGGCATCAACGATGCCCCGGCCCTGGCAGGGGCGGATGTGGGCATCGCCATTGGCTCGGGCACCGACGTGGCCATGGAATCAGCGGATGTGGTGCTCATGTCCGATGACCTGGGCAATGTGGTCAACGCCATCGCCCTGTCCCGGGCCACCCTGCGCAACATCAAGCAGAACCTCTTCTGGGCTTTTGCCTACAACGTCACCCTGCTGCCGGTGGCCGCCGGGGTGCTGTATCCCGTGTTCGGATTGCTGCTCTCGCCGGTGTTCGCGGCGGCCGCCATGTCCCTGTCTTCGGTGTCGGTGCTCAGCAATGCCCTGCGGCTCAAGCGATTCCATCCGGAAAAAATTTCATCGACGGCTTGACATGAAAATGAGAACGAGTATTATTTAACTCGTGTGTCGCTTTTCTCTTCTCTTCTCGCATGTTTAGGGGTCCGTCTGGACCCCTTTTTTTTGGGCTGCTGTCAGTGGCTCTCCAAGACGACGCCCTACCGGGACTTGCTCAGCTTGAGGCCCACCCTGATGATGCGGTCGCCCGAGACCTCCCGCACCACCAGTTCCACACCCGTCAGCTTCAAGCGGTCACCCACCACCGGCTGGGTGTTCAGGGAACGACGCAGGAACTCATCCAGGGTGAGCCCCCGCGCCTCCTCGGGCACGGCGATCCCGTAGGCCAGGGACAGATCATCCAGTCTGGCCACCCCGTTGAGCACGAACTCCCCGAAGAACTGGCGCTCCGACAGGCGTTCGGGGGCCTCGCTGGCCACGAACAGGCGGTCCAGGGCCTTCAGGTCATGGGGCGAGGCCATCAGATACAGATAATCCCCCGGCCGCAGATCCAGCATGTTCAGGGCGTCCAGCAGCACCTTGTCCCGCAGATGGGCCACGATACGCACGCTGCGGGGCAGGGTGAAGCTGGTCCACTTCTCCCGTACCACCGGCGTGGTCTCCATCAACCGGTAACCCACCAGTTCCAGTTCCTGCTGCCCGGGGATGTCCAGCTCCACCCGCTGCACCAGATGGTTGGTGGGGGGGACCTCCAGCTTGAACAGGCGGGCGAAGGTGGACACCGTCCAGCCCTGTACCAGCAGCGAGATCAGCACCACGAAGAAGACGATGTTGAACAGCATCTCCGCTTCGTCGATCCCGGCCAGGAAGGGGAACAGGGCCAGGATGATGGGCACGGCCCCGCGCAGCCCCACCCAGCCCACAAAGGCCTGCTCCCGCCAGGGGAAGCGAAACGGCAGCAGGCACAGCCACACGGCAATGGGGCGGGCCACCAGGATCAGTACGGCAGCGATGAGCAGGGCATCCACAGCCACCGGCACCAGCTCGGAGGGGGTGACCAGCAGCCCCAGCATCAGGAACATGCCGATCTGGGCGAGTTGGGCGATGCCATCATGAAAACGGTTGATGTACTGGGCCGCTTGCAGCGGCCGATTGCCCAGCAGCAGGCCCGCCAGGTAGATGGCCAGAAAGCCGCTGCCATCCATCACCGCCGCCACACCGAAGATGCTCAGGCCCCCGGCCATGGCCGCCAGCGGATACAGGCCCTGGGGGATCTCCAGGCGATTGATGAGCCAGGCCAGGCCCAGCCCGCCGGCCAGCCCCACCGCGGCCCCCAGCCCCATCTGCTTGACGAACTCCCAGAGCACCGTCAGGCCCATGTTGCCGTGATCGCCCACGATGACTTCGATGAAGGCAATGGTCAGGAAGATGGCCATGGGGTCGTTACTGCCGGACTCGATCTCCAGGGTGGCGCCCACCCGCTGCTTGAGTTCCAGCCCCCGGGAGTGGAGCAGGGAGAACACCGCCGCCGCGTCGGTGGAGCCGACGATGGCCCCCAGCAGCAGACCCACCATCCAGTTCAGCTCCAGCCACCAGGCGGCGAAGGCCCCGGTGAGTCCCGCCGTGATCATCACGCCGATGGTGGCCAGCCCCAGGGCTGGCCTCAGCCCCACCCGGAAGCTGGAGATGGGTGTGCGCATGCCGCCGTCGAAGAGGATGATGGCCAGGGCCAGGCTGCCGAACAGATGTGCGATCTGCACATCCTTGAATTCGATGCCTCCAGGGCCTTCCTCTCCCATAAGCATGCCGATGAGCAGGAACACCAGCAGCAAAGGCACACCCAGCCGCCGTGTGATGACGCCGGCCAGCACGCTGGCAAGCAGCACCAGGCTGCCCATGAGAATGATCTGGTTGGTGAGGTCCATGGTTAAACTCTATCAGGCCGATGTTCCATTACCTAACTGGGCAGAGCCTAACCGAGCAGGCTTTTCAGGTTGCTCAGGTGGGCCTTGCCGGTCAGCTTCACCTCCTCCGGGTCCGGTGGTTTGGCGTCGGGCCATTCCAGGAATTCTTCCGGCAACTCCTGCAGGAAGCGGCTGGGTTCGCAGTCCACGATCTCGCCATAACGGGTGCGGCGACAGGCATAGGTGAGGGTGAGACCCTTCTGGGCCCGGGTGATCCCCACGTAGGCCAGACGGCGCTCCTCCTCCAGGGTGTCCTCCTCCAGGCTCACCCGGTGGGGCAGCAGCTCTTCTTCCATGCCTACCAGGAACACATAGGGGAACTCCAGGCCCTTGGCCGCGTGCAGGGTCATCAGGTGCACCCCGTCCGCCTCGGCCTCGCCGCCGGCCCGGTCCAGGATGTCCATCAGCGTCATGTGTGCCACGATCTCGCCGATGTTCTTGCCTCCGGCGGCCCCCTCCCTGGACAGTCGGCCCATCCAGTCCAGCACCTCGTTCACGTTCTCCATGCGCCGGCTGGCGGCCTTGGGGTTGGCGCTCTGTTCCAGCAGCCAGTCCTCGTAGCGCATGTCTTCCACCAGGGCGCGGGCCACCCGGGCCGGATCGTCCTGGCCGGCCTTCATGCTGTGCTCCCGCAGCCAGTCGGCAAAGCCCTGCACACGGCCCACGGCGCGACTCGACAGCACCTCCGTCAGCCCCATCTCCTGGCTGGCGGTGAACAGGCTCACATGGCGTGATGAGGCATATTCCCCCAGCTTCTCCAGGGTGCCGGCGCCGATCTCCCGGCGCGGCACGTTGACGATGCGCAAAAAGGCGCTGTCATCATCCGGGTTGGACAGCAGGCGCAGATAGGCCAGCACATCCTTCACCTCGGCACGTTCGAAGAAGGACTGCCCGCCACTGACCTTGTAGGGGATGCTGTTCTCCCGCAGCAGCTTTTCGAACACCCGCGCCTGATGATTGCCCCGGTAGAGGATGGCGTAGTCCTTGTAGTCGGTGCGGTGCTTGAAGCGGTGCTTCATGATCTCCGAGACCACCCGGGTGGCCTCGTGCTCACCGTCCTTGCAGGGCAGGATGCGAATCGCCTCGCCCTTGCCCAGGCCACTCCACAGGCGCTTTTCGAACACGTGAGGGTTGTTGGCGATGAGTCGGTTGGCCGTTTGCAGGATCACGTTGGTGGAGCGGTAGTTCTGTTCCAGCTTGACGATCTTCAGGCGCGGGAAGTCCTCCTGCAGGGTGACCAGGTTCTCCGGGCGGGCGCCGCGCCAGGCATAGATGGACTGGTCATCATCGCCCACCGCCGTGAGGCCCCCTTCCACGTCCACCAGGAGCTTCACCAGGCGGTACTGACAGGCGTTGGTATCCTGATACTCGTCCACCAGCAGGTGCCGCAGGCGGTGGCGCCAGCGATCGCGCACCTCAAGGTTCTCCTCCATCAGTCGCACCGGCAGGATGATCAGGTCATCGAAATCCACGGCGTTGTAGGCCTTCAGGGCCCGCTGGTAGGCGGCATACAGGCGCGCCTGGCCGGCCTCCACCTCGTCGGCGGCATGGGAGAGGGCCGCCTCGGCGCTGATCAGATCGTTTTTCCAGCGACTGATGCGATGCCGCGCGGCCTCCACCTCCACGCCCTCGTCGTTGCGATGGGTGAGCTGCTTGAGCAGGGACAGGGCATCGGCGGCATCGAAGATGGTAAAACCGGGCCGGTAGCCCAGTTGACGGATCTCGCGGCGGATGAAGTCCAGCCCCAGGGTGTGAAAGGTGGAAACGGTCAGTCCGCGGCTCTCCTCCCGGGAGAGCAGCTTGCCCGCCCGTTCCTTCATCTCCCGGGCGGCCTTGTTGGTGAAGGTGATGGCGGCGATATGCCGCGGCGCCATGCCCTTGTCCCGGATGAGATGGGCGATCTTCTGGGTAATCACGCGGGTCTTGCCGCTACCGGCACCGGCCAGCACCAGCAGGGGGCCGTCCACATACTCGACGGCGGCACGTTGTTGCGGGTTGAGTGTGTCCATGGGGCGCCGGGGGCGAAGGGCAGGGGGCGTCGTATTGTACCTGCGAGGTCGGTCGGCTGACAGGCGTGGGTTGTCGTCGTTGCGTCGGTATCATCGATGATCCATGAATCCGATGATGCCCAAGGATCACTGCATGCACATCACCCCCCAGGGCTGGCTCCATCCCGCCACCCACACGCCCTCACCCAACCATGACCCCCGGCCGCCGGGTGTGGCCCCCGAACTGATCGTGATCCATGCCATCAGCCTGCCCCCCGGGCAGTTCGGGGGGCCGTGGATCGATCAGCTGTTCACCAACGCGCTGGACCCCGCCGAGCATCCCTATTTCGAGCAGATCCACACCCTCAGGGTGTCGGCCCATTTACTGGTGCGTCGGGATGGTGCGCTGGTGCAGTATGTCCCCTTTGACGAGCGGGCCTGGCATGCCGGGGTTTCACGTTTTGAAGGGCGCGAACGTTGCAATGATTTTTCCATTGGTATCGAACTGGAGGGTGCGGATGATTCTCCTTTTGCCGCGGTGCAGTATGAGCGCGCATCCCAGGTGATTGGTGTGCTGGAACAAGCTTATGAATCCTTGCGAGGCAGGCCCGTCGTCGGCCATTCGGACATCGCCCCCGGGCGCAAGACGGACCCTGGTCCATGCTTTGACTGGCAACGGTTTGAGGGGTGTCTGGGCAGGTCCTGTCAGAGGGGGTAAATCCAAGTTGTTTTCTTGGGTTTGTTGAGTTTCCCGGAACTGGATCAAGTGATCGGTATTTAGTAAACCCCCACGGGTGATTTTGGTATTGTTTGACCTTGCATGCGGGAATTCGAACAACGAAACTTTGCGTACCCTCTTAACCTTGGAAATCCACCATGTCTCTGATCACCATTCTCATCGCTGTCGTTGTAGAACGCCTGACCCATGCCATTGAGAACCTGCGACGCTTCACATGGTTGACGCGTGTGACCGGCATGATCCGGGCGCGCGCCGAGGGGTTTGGCCTGGGAGGCACCGCGGCCCTCGTGGTGACCCTGGCCGTGCCACTGGTCATCGTGGCCGTGATCTTCCATCTGGTGGGTGGCATGCTGGCCGGTATCGTGGGTCTGCTGCTGGGGCTGATCGTGCTGCTGTTCTGCCTGGGGCCACAGGACCTGAGCCGGCAGGTGGATGCCTATCTGGAAGCCGGGGCCATGAAGGATGAGGACCGGGAGATGAAGCACGCCCGTGAGCTGCTGGGTGAAGACAACGTACCCGGCGATGCCGCAGAACGCTCCAGCGCCGTGCTGCAAAAGGCCCTGTCCGAGAGCAATCCGCGACTGTTTGCCGTGCTGTTCTGGTTCGTGATCCTGGGCCCCCTGGGTGCCGTGCTCTATCGTCTCTCTCACCTGATGCAGGCCCCCATGGCGCAGGAGAAGCCGGCAGCGGCCGCCGAAGGCGAGCAGGGCAAGGCAGGTGAGGACAAGCCCCAGGCCGAGCCCACGGAAGACGGCTTCCGGCAGGCAGCGGTGCGCCTGGTGGCCCTGCTGGACTGGATTCCGGCCCGTCTGGTGGCCCTGGGTTATGCTCTCACCGGCACCTTTGACCGGGCCTTCCCCGTGCTGCGCAGCAACTTTACCGGCCCGCTGGCTGGCATGGCCGAGCAGAACGAACGTCTGCTGCGCGACGCCGGTTCCGAGGCGGTGCAGTTGGACGATGTGGACATGAAGGACCCCCTGGAAGCCCGCTCCGCAGTGGAACGCGCCTCCAACCTGGTGTTCCGCACCCTGATCGCCTTCGTGGCCGTGCTGGCCCTGCTGACCATCGTTGGTCTGGCCTGATAGGTGTTGAATGATCTGCATTGATCTGCTGCGTCATGGCGAACCCACCGGCGGCCTGCGTTACCGGGGCAGCGGGGTGGACGACCCCCTCAGCCAGGAGGGCTGGCGGCAGATGTGGGAGGCGGTGGGCGGCAAGGCCAATCCCGGCGGCCCCTGGGATCGCCTGGTCAGCTCGCCCATGGCCCGCTGCCAGGGCTTTGCCGAGCAACTGGCGCAGCGCCTGGGTCTGCCAATGGCCGTCGAACCCGCCCTCAGGGAGGTGGGGTTCGGGGCCTGGGAGGGGCGCAGTCACGAGGACCTCAAGCTTAATAGCCTGGATGAGTACCTGGCCTTCTTTCAGGACCCTTTGAAACACAGGCCCCAGGGGGCTGAGCCCCTTGGGGAGTTCCGCGGGCGTGTGTCCGACGCCCTGGCGCGGGTGGAAACCCGTTACCGCGGTCAGCACGTGCTTCTGGTGACCCACGCCGGCGTGATCCGTGCCGGCATCTGCGCAGCCCTGGATGTGCCCCTGGAGGCCATGTACCGCATCAAGGTGCCCTATGCGGGCCTGACCCGCCTGCGCCGGGATGAGCGGGGATTGATGCTGGAATTCGTGAATCGCACCCGGGTGTCGTGAAGGGCCGGTCTCCCTTGGCCGTGTTAACCTTCTGGTCTTTCACACTTTCAGGGGATCTTCATGAGTCCATTTCTCAAGACTGCCATTGATGCCGCCCTCAAGGCCCAGGGCGTGATCCAGCGCCATTATCGTCAGGGTGTGGAGGTGGAGCTCAAGCCGGACCAGACGCCGGTGACCATCGCCGACCTGGAGTCGGAGCAGGCCATCAAATCCGTCCTCTTCGGTGCCTTCCCCGATCATGGTACCTATGGGGAAGAGACCGGCCAGGAGCGCATGGACTCGGAATATCTCTGGTTGATCGACCCCATCGACGGCACCAAGAGCTTTGTGCGTCGTTATCCCTTCTTCTCCACCCAGATCGCCCTGCGTCATGGCGGCGAGCTGGTGCTGGGTGTATCCAATGCCCCGGAATTCGAGGAGATGGCCTATGCGGCCAAGGGGGAGGGGGCCTTTCTGGGGGAAAAGCCCATACGGGTGAGCAACGTCACCACCCTGGAGGACGCCACCCTGTCCCTGGGTAATATCAAGACGCTGGCGGGCGGGCCTGGCTGGCAGGGATTGTCCGGCATCGTGCAGCGGGTGAACCGTACCCGGGGCTATGGGGATTTTTACCACTACCACCTGCTGGCCTCGGGTCGTATCGACCTGGTGGTGGAGTCGGATGTGAACATCCTGGACATCGCCGCGCTGGCCGTGGTGGTGCGCGAGGCCGGGGGTGTGTTCACTGATCTTGAGGGGCAGCCACTCACCCTGGAAACCACCAGTGTACTGGCTGCGGCCACACCGGAACTCCATGCCATTGCCCTGGAGATGCTGAATCGCCAGGCTTGAATTGCAGGCCTGAATTGCCGGGCCAGGCCGGCGCTTCCAAGGCCGTTAAGGCACCGGCTTCCAGATCCCGTCCACCAGGCCCTCGGCCGGTTGAAAGCGGATCTTGTAGGCCATTTTGGGTGTCTGCGCGTTCCAGAAACCCAGGTAGACATAGGGCAGCCCCATGCGTCGGGCTGCCTGCACCTGCCAGAGGATGGCCAGGGTGCCCAGGCTGCGGCTGGCAAGATCCGGGTCGAAATAGGTGTACACCGCTGATAACCCGACGGGCACCTGATCCGTGACCGCCACGCCCACCAGTTGCTCGCCCAGACGAAATTCCACCAGCGAGGTCGAGCACCAGTGGCTGGCCACGAAGCCCCAGTAGCTCTCCGGTGAGGGGTCATCCATGCCCCCTCCATGATGACGGGTATTCACGTAGCGCTCGTATAGCCGGAAATGCTCCAGGTCGAAGGCCGGTGAGCGGATCTGCACGGTGATGTCCTGATTGCGTGAGGCCACCCGGCGCTGATTGCGATCCGGGCGGAATCGATCCACGGGCAGACGCACCGGAATGCAGGCATGACAGCCCCGGCACTGATGGCGATACACATGATTGCCGCTGCGACGAAAACCCAGTTCGATCAACCCCCCATACAAGGCCGGATCCATGGGCTGATGAGGATCGGCAAACACGCTCACCATGTCCCGATCCCCCAGGTAGGGACATACATCGGGAACGGTGGCGTAAAAGATCAGGGATTCCTTCCGGCGCACATGCACTTTCCGGTGTTTCCTTTGGCGTCAAAAAAAGGGCCGCAATGGTGTGCGGCCCGCAAGTGTGAGGATGGAGAACCCGCAAATCAGTCAGGTATATGGCCCGGAGGCAGGAGACCCAGAACATGCCTCGCGAACCATGTTACAAGCGTAGGACAGCGCCCTGTTGAAAACTGTGACCTGGATCAGGTGAAAGCCCCGCATGGCGCGGGTTTGCGGAGTGTAAAAATCCATTTATTCAAACATGTTATGATATGCGGCTATCTGTGAAGCAACGGGACTGATTTTTATGAATTCCGACCGACTTAGAAAGCTTGAGCAAGAGATCGAACGCCGCATCATGATCCTGGATGGTGGTATGGGTACCACCATTCAAAACTATGGCCTGCAAGAGGCCGACTACCGCGGTGAGCGTTTCGCTGACTGGCCCTGCGACGTCAAGGGCAACAACGATCTGCTGGTTCTGACTCAGCCCAAGATCATTCGGGAAGTTCATGAAAAATTCCTCGAAGCCGGCGCTGACATCATCGAGGCCAACACCTTCAATGCCACCCGCATTGCCATGGCCGACTACGAGATGGAAGACCTGGTGCCGGAGATCAACCGCGAAGCGGTGCGTCTGGCACGCGAAGCGGCGGATGCCTGGACGGAAAAGACCCCGGACCGCCCCCGCTTCGTGGCCGGTATCCTCGGCCCCACCAACCGCACCGCCAGCATCTCCCCGGATGTGAACGACCCGGGCAAGCGCAACACCCATTTCGACGCCCTGGTGGAAGCCTACAAGGAAGCCGCCAACAACATGATCGACGGCGGCGTGGACATCCTGCTGATCGAAACCGTCTTCGACACCCTGAACGCCAAGGCGGCGGTGTTTGCCGTGGAAACCGTCTTTGACGATCGTGGCGAGCGCTGGCCGGTGATGATCTCCGGCACCATTACCGATGCCTCCGGCCGCACCCTCACCGGTCAGACCACCGAGGCCTTCTGGAACTCCCTGCGCCACGCCCAGCCCTTCTCCGTGGGCCTGAACTGCGCCCTGGGGCCCAAGGACATGCGTCCCTACGTGGAAGAGCTCTCCCGTATCGCCGACACCCGCGTCTCGGCCCACCCCAACGCCGGTCTGCCCAACGAATTCGGTGGCTACGACGAGACCCCCGAGCAGGTGGCCGAAGAAGTGGCACGCTGGGCCAAGGAAGGGCATCTGAACATCGTCGGCGGCTGCTGTGGTACCCAGCCCGACCACATCCGTGCCATCCGCGAGGCCGTGAAGGAATACGAGCCACGCCAGATCCCCGACATCCCGCCGGCTTGCCGTCTGTCCGGTCTTGAGCCCTTCAACATCGACCCCGACACCCTGTTCGTGAACGTGGGTGAGCGCACCAACGTCACCGGCAGCGCCCGCTTCAAGCGCCTGATCAAGGACGGCGACTTCGAAACCGCCCTGGAAGTGGCCGCCGAGCAGGTGCAGAACGGCGCCCAGATCATCGACGTGAACATGGACGAAGGCATGCTGGACGCCATGGAAGTGATGCCACGCTTCCTGAACCTGGCCGCCGCCGAGCCGGACATCTCCCGGGTGCCGGTGATGATCGACTCCTCCAAGTGGGAAGTGATCGAGGCCGGCCTCAAGTGCATCCAGGGCAAGGGCATCGTCAACTCCATCTCGCTCAAGGAAGGCGAAGAGAATTTCATCTATCAGGCGAAGATGCTGCGCCGCTACGGTGCCGCCGTGGTGATCATGGCCTTTGATGAGGAAGGCCAGGCCGACACCCAGGCACGCAAGGTGGAGATTTGCCAGCGGGCCTACAAGATCCTCACCGAACAGGTGGGCTTCCCGGCCGAGGACATCATCTTCGACCCCAACATCTTCGCCATTGCCACCGGCATCGAGGAGCACAACAACTACGGCGTGGACTTCATCGAGGCCACCCGCGAGATCAAGAACACCCTGCCGCATGCCCTGGTGTCCGGCGGTGTGTCCAACGTCTCGTTCTCCTTCCGGGGCAACAACCCGGTGCGCGAGGCCATCCACGCCGTGTTCCTGTATCACGCCATCAAGGCGGGCATGGACATGGGCATCGTCAACGCCAGCCAGCTGGCGGTGTATGACGAGATTCCCGAGAAGCTGCGCGACGCCGTGGAAGACGTGGTCCTCAACCGCCGCGACGACGCCACCGAGCGCCTGCTGGACATGGCCGAGGAATTCCGTGGCAGTGGCGCCGAGGCCAAGAAGGAAGACCTGTCCTGGCGTGAACTGCCCGTGGCCGAGCGCCTCCGGCACGCCCTGGTCAAGGGCATCGACGCCTACGTGGTGGAAGACGTGGAAGAGGCCCGTCAGACCTTTGATCGCCCCATCCATGTGATCGAAGGGCCGCTGATGGATGGCATGAACGTGGTCGGCGACCTGTTCGGTGCCGGCAAGATGTTCCTGCCCCAGGTGGTGAAGTCCGCCCGCGTCATGAAGAAGGGCGTGGCCCATCTGATCCCCTACATCGAGGCCGAGAAGACCGACGACTCGAAGAACAATGGCCGCATCCTCATGGCCACGGTGAAGGGCGACGTGCACGACATCGGCAAGAACATCGTCGGCGTGGTGCTCCAGTGCAACAACTTCGAGGTCATCGACATCGGCGTGATGGTGCCGGGCCAGAAGATCCTGGAGGCCGCCCAGGAGCACAAGGTGGACGTGATTGGCCTGTCCGGCCTGATCACCCCCTCCCTGGAAGAGATGTCCAACTTCGCCGCCGAACTGCAGCGCGTGGGCCTGAAGACCCCGCTCATGGTGGGCGGCGCCACCACCTCCCGTGCCCATACCGCGGTGAAGATCTCGCCCCAGTACGAAGGCCCCACCGTCTGGGTGAAGGATGCCTCCCGCGCCGTGGGCGTGGCCCAGAGCCTGGTGAGCCCGGAATTGCGCGGCCCCTATGCCGAGAAGATCTCCAAGGAATACGCCGAGGTGCGCGAGCAGCACGGCGCCCGTCAGAAGAAGCAGGACTGGCTCAAGCTGGACGAGGCCCGGGCCAACAAGACCCCCATCGACTGGTCCGGCTACACCCCGCCGCGCCCGGCGGTGCTGGATGGCGACACCGGCATGGACAAGGGCGGTCCGGCCCCGAAGATCCTGCGCACCGAAGGCCAGGACAGCGTACTGCTGCGCTTCGAGGACTACCCGCTGGACAGACTGGTGGACTACATCGACTGGACCCCGTTCTTCCGCGCCTGGGACCTGCACGCCGCCTATCCGCGCATCCTGGATGACGAAGTGGTCGGCGAGGAGGCCCGCAAATTGTTCGACGACGCCAAGCCCATGCTGCAGCAGATCATCGACGGGGGCTGGCTCAAGGCCAGTGGCGTCGTGGGCTTCTTCCGCGCCAACACCGTGGACGAGGACGACATCCAGCTGTTCAAGGACGAAGCCGGCACCGAGGAGCTGATGCGCCTGCACAACGTGCGTCAGCAGACCCGCAAGCCGCGCCAGGCCCCCAACATGTGCCTGGCCGACTTCCTGGCCCCCAGGGACACCGGCCTGAACGACTACCTGGGTGCCTTCGCGGTCACCACCGGCGGCGACATCGACCAGCACGTGGAACGCTTCGAGAAGGACAACGACGACTACTCCGCCATCATGCTCAAGGCCCTGGCCGACCGTCTGGCAGAAGCCTTCGCCGAGCACATGCACGAACGGGTGCGCCGTGAGTTCTGGGGCTACGCAGCGGATGAAGGCCTGAGCAACGAAGAGCTCATCAAGGAGAAATACCAGGGCATCCGCCCGGCACCCGGCTACCCGGCCTGCCCGGAGCACACCGAGAAGGGCCTGCTGTGGGAGCTGATCGACCCGGTGGAAAATGCCGGCATGACCCTCACCGACAGCTATGCCATGGACCCGGCCTCGTCCGTGTCCGGCTTTTACTTCTCGCACCCGGAATCACGCTACTTTGGCGTGGGCAAGCTCAACCGGGACCAGGTGGAAGACTACGCCAAGCGCAAGGGCATGGACCTGGACGACGCCCAGCGCTGGCTGGCGCCGAACCTGGGTTACGATCCGGACTGATCGCGCCCTCACCCCCGGCCCCTCTCCCCGAGGGGAGAGGGGAGAAACTAACTGGCTTCGGGGGCAATGAAGCAGGCCCTGGGGTGGGTGTGACCTGCGCCGGGTGTCGACCGCAGGGATGCGGTCGTCAAGCCTACAGGGACGTATTCACGGCGTCCCGGCGCGGGTCACACCCACCCCAGGGCCGTCCCGCAAGCCCCCGCCCAAAGCCCACTGCCTGTCTGTCCAGCAAGCTCTCCGTCCCATCTCAGGGGCGGCCTCGCAAGCCCCCTGTCAACTGCATTTTCCGCTATCCTGATCGGCCACCCAAACCCCATCCTGTGCCGGAGCAATACCCCATGTCGGACGCACCAGAATCGGACCACGACGAACACCGCCTTACCCTGCGCAACACGCGCCTCGATGACTACAAGGACATCGAAGAAATCATGGAGGCGGTATACCAGGGCCTGGATGGCGCCTGGACCCGGGAACAGTTCGAATCCCAGATACAACGCTTCCCCGAAGGCCAGATCTGCATCGAGGACAACGGCAAGGTCGTGGCCGCCGCCATCAGCCTCATCGTCGACTACCGCCGCTGGGGCGACCGGCACCGCTACTGGGAAATCACCGGCAAAGGCTACCTCACCACCCACGACCCCGACGGCGACACCCTCTACGGCGTCGACGTCTTCGTACACCCCGAATACCGCGGCCTGCGCCTGGGTCGCCGCCTCTACGACGCCCGCAAGGAAGTGTGCGAAAAGCTCAACCTCCGCGCCATCGTCGCCGGCGGCCGCATCCCGGGTTACTACAACCACCGGGAAGAAATGAGCCCGCAACAATACGTGGAACTGGTCAAATCCAAGGAGATCATCGACCCGGTGCTCACCTTCCAGCTCTCCAACGACTTCCACGTGCGCCGGATCATCAACGACTACCTGCCCGACGACAAGGAATCCCAGGCCTACGCCACCCTGCTCGAATGGATCAACATCTACTACGATGAAAAGGAAAAACTCATCGGCGGCAGCAAGCAGATGGTCCGGGTGGGCGCCGTGCAATGGCAGATGCGGCCGCTGCACTCCCTGGATGACCTGCTCCAGCAAGTGGAATACTTCGTCGACGCCGTCTCCGGCTACCAGTCCGACATCATCCTCTTCCCCGAATTCTTCAACGGCCCCCTGATGGCCCAGTTCAACCAGGAAAACACCGCCGAAGCCGTACGCCACCTGGCCGAATACACCGAGCCCCTGCGCCAGGAAATGGTCAAGCTCGCGCTGTCCTACAACATCAACATCATCGCCGGCAGCATGCCCGAGTACGAAGACCAGGAACTGCGCAACGTCTCCTACCTGTGCCGACGCGACGGCAGCTGGGACAAACAATACAAACTGCACATCACCCCCGACGAACGCGCCTACTGGGGCCTGCGCGGCGGCAACGACGTGCGCATCTTCGACACCGACTTCGGCAAGATCGGCATCCTCATCTGCTACGACGTGGAATTCCCCGAACTGCCCCGCATCCTCGCCGAACAAGGCCTGCAGGTACTCTTCGTCCCCTTCTGGACCGACACCAAGAACGCCTACCTGCGCGTGCGCCGCTGCGCCCAGGCCCGCGCCATCGAAAACGAATGCTACGTGGTCATCTCCGGCAGCGTCGGCAACCTGCCGCGGGTGGAAAACATGGACATGCAATACTCCCAGGCCGCCGTATTCACCCCCTCCGACTTCGCCTTCCCCCACGACGCCGTGGCCGCCGAAGCCACCCCCAACACCGAAATGACCCTCATCGCCGACCTGGACCTGGACAACCTCAAGGAACTGCGCACCCACGGCAGCGTCCGCAACCTGGTCGACCGCCGCCTCGACCTCTACAGCGTCCGCTGGAAACGCTGAGGGCCCAAAGCCCCCCAGTAGGGCCCCAATGTATCCGGGCCAGTCGGGGTGGGGTATTCCTTGGAGCGGGTGTCAGCCGCAGGAAGCGGCTGCTCAAGCCTGCATGGACGTATTCACGGCGACCCGCGGAGGGAGAACCCCCACGCTAAATGGCGCCCCGAATCCTGATAGCCACCCCCAGTAGGGCCCCAATGTATCCGGGCCAGTCGGGGTGGGGTATTCCTTGGAGCGGGTGTCAGCCGCGGGAAGCGGCTGCTCAAGCCTACATGGACGTATTCACGGCGACCCGCGGAAAGGGATACCCCGCACCAACAGGCCTGCCACCCGGATCAATCTCACCGCCCCAGTCCAGGCACCGTCTCCTGCATCGGATCAAACACCTCCTCAACCACCTCAACCGGCCCCAGCACCTCCAGCAACACCAACTCAAAGACCAACGTCTCCCCCGGACCAATCACATCCCCAGCCCGCCCAGGCCCATAAGCCAGATTGTAAGGCACCACCAACCGCACCTCACTCCCAGCCGGCAGATTCACCAACGCCTCCCGCCAGCCCGGAATCGTATCCTCCACCGCCACCACCGCCGGCAACTCCCGACGATACGAACTATCAAAGACACGACCATCCAGATGCATCCCCCGGTAATGCACCAACACCCGATCATCCCGCTCCGGCACCGGCCCATCCCCCAACTCCAGCACCTCCACCTGCAAACCACTGGACAACGTCACCACCCCCGGCCGAGCCGCATTCGCCGACCGGTACGCATCCCCCTCCTCAATATTCAACTCCGCCAACAACCGCTCATCCTCCTGCTGCTCCGGCGTCAACCCACAACTGCGCGCCCCCACAAAAATAAGCACCAGCGAAATCAGACTGACCACCGCCAGAAACAGCACATTACGCAACAGCGAAACAAGCATCGTCAGCGCCCCAGCCCCTACCAGGGAATATCCGCTCCATTGATATCCATGAACCGCCCCGCATCCGCCGGCGTGATGTCATCCATCAACCCCCGCAGCGCCGTCGCACTCTCCGTCACCGTCATCTCCGCACTGGGCCCCCCCATATCCGTCAGCACCCAACCCGGATGCATCGCCACCACCGTGATCCCGCGCGGCTGCAGATCCAGCGCCGCACTGGCCACCACCGCATTCAAGGCCGCCTTCGTGGAGCGATACACATACAACCCACCCGAACCATTGTCCGCGATGCTGCCCATCTTGCTGGTAATGTTCACCATCAAGCGCCGATCACTCGCAGCCACCCGATCCACCAGCGCCTCCATCATCTTCAGCGGCGCCACCGTATTCACCCGTAAGGTGTCCAGCCAGGCCTCCACATCCGTATCGCCAAAGGGCGTTGTCGGACCAAAGGCCCCCGCGTTATTGATCAGGATATCCAGCGGCGTATCCCCCAGCATGTCCACCATGGCCTGGATCTGCGCCGGGTTGGTCACATCCAGCGGATGCAGGCTCACCTGTCCCTGCTTGCTGGCCGCCAACCGGCTCAGATCCCGTGCGCCCTCCGGATTGCGGCAACAGGCAAACACCCGAAAACCGGCATCCGCGAACTGACGGGTCATTTCCAGGCCAATACCACGGTTGGCCCCAGTGATGAGTACGGTTTCAGACATGTCAGACAATCCTCCCAGATGGAATATGATGGCCGTGATGATGAACCGCCCCGGTGCCGCTATCAAGGCGCCGACGAAAGGAAGCGCCGACCAGACTGTCAGGCCGCGCCCCCGCCGGGGTTACGGCTAAACTTGCACCGGGGCATACTGGACACCAAAACAACCACCGTGAAACAGGGGGAAGCGCCAATGACCTCACCAGCCGATACCAGCGGCCCGCAGGACGACGCACCACTGATTCTGGTGGTGGACGACTCCCGCGTGATGCGCCAGGCGCTCAACAAGATCCTGCGGCGGCGCTACCAGGTGGTGGATGCCCCCGATGGCATGGAGGCCTGGACCCTGCTGGAGCAGAATCCCGGCATCGCCTGCGTGTTCACCGACCTCTCCATGCCCCAGCTGGATGGTTACGGCCTGCTGCAGCGCATCCGCGAGAGTGACGACGCCCGCCTCAAGTCCCTCCCCGTGATCATCGTCACCGGCAACGAGGACGACGAAGGCACCCGGCGCAAGGCCGCCGAGCGCGGCGCCAACGGCGTGGTGATGAAACCCTTTCGCGCCGACCATGTGCTGAAGACCACCGAGCAACTGCTGGCAGGAGGAGAAACGGCCCCCGCAGCGACCGCCCCCGCCCCCAAGGCGGAGCCCGCACCCCGGCCCGCTGCCGAACCCCATCCGGACACAGCTGCTCTGGCGGCCGCCCAGACCGAAATCAAGACCCTGCGCGAACAACTGGAACATGCCCAGACCCAGGCCCGGTCCGCCGTCAAGGAGCGGGAGCGGCTGCAGGGCGACATGCACCAACTGCGTACCGAACTCATGCTGCGCCAGCAGACCTCGGACGAACGCGACGCCAAGGACCGCATCGCCGCCCTGGAGGCCGACCTGGCCAAGGAGCGCGAGGCCCTGGAAGAGGCCCAACGGGCCAACGGACAGCTACGCACCCGCCTGCACGAACAACAGGAGCAGGCTGAACTTGGCCGGGAGCGCATGGAGGGGCTGCAAGGGGAATTGCAGGAAGCCTCCGCCCAACTGCTGGAGCGGGATTCCCAGACCCGGGAGGCCTCGGCGGCCCGGGATCAGGCCCAGGGAGAACTCCACGCCCTGCGCCAGGAGCTTGAGCAAATGCGTCAGGAGCCTGCCGAGGGGGACGCCGACGAGGTGCGCCGCCTCAAGGCCGAACTGGAATCCGCCCGGGAACGCACCGGGGCCGCCGAACGGGCCCTGGCCAGCTCCAACGGCAGAGCCTCCGGAGAATCGCAGGGTAATCTCCAGGCCCGTGCGGAGGCTGCGGAACTGGCCCGGCTGCAGGTGGAGGACGAACTGGTGCAGGCCATCTCGCGCGTGGAGCGCATGGAACAGGAGCGGGAGGCCTCCCAGGGTGAATTGCGTGCCCTGCGCGGCGAACTGAACCTCATGGAGAAAAGGCAACAGCAACTGGAACGCCAGGAAGCGGAAAAGCGCAAGCACCTGGAGGCACAACTCGCCGAGGCCCTGGACGCCCTGGAAAGCTCCGTCTCCCGGGGAGACGAGAAGGCCGCGTCCCAACAGCCCGCCCAGCCTGTGGCCGACCCCGCCCCCGCCCCCACACCGAAACCGTCCGCCACCCAAAGCGCCCGCGACACCTCGGTGCATC
The DNA here is from genome assembly GCF_001632845.1 of Ectothiorhodospira sp. BSL-9. Lineage (NCBI taxonomy): Bacteria > Pseudomonadati > Pseudomonadota > Gammaproteobacteria > Chromatiales > Ectothiorhodospiraceae > Ectothiorhodospira > Ectothiorhodospira sp. BSL-9. The sequence continues at coordinate 1,579,502 of NZ_CP011994.1, forward strand.
GCTGGGAGGAAAACCAGCAACGCCGCCGATTCCAGCGCAACCTGGCACTGGCCGGTGTGGGTGTCGTCGCGCTGATGCTGCTGGCCTTTTTCCTGGGCGGGGCGCTGCTGTAGGTCTTCCGGTTGGGCTCCCCGGTGCTATTGGGCAAACCTGAGGGTGTATGATGGCGACAGGTGCCTGCGGGCAGCGTGATCTGGTCTATCATCCAGAGAAGCCTGCCCGCTCACGCTTGGCAGTGGAGAACCGGGAGATGGCATGTCACTGAGTATTGAGGAACTGGTGGAACAAGGGGCCGGACTGGTCTCCCTGCCTGCGGTGGCCAGCCGTTTGAACGCCATGGTGGACGACGATGAGTCCACCGCAGCGGACATCGGCCGGGTGATCAGCCAGGATCCAGCGCTCACCATTCGCCTGCTGCAGCTGGCCAACAGTCCCTTCTATGGCCTGTCCAGCCGGATTGATACCATCACCCGGGCCGTGCAGGTGATCGGCACCCGACAGATCCGTGACCTGGTACTGGCCACCACCGTCACCAAGGTCTTCGATGGCATCCCCAACGACCTGATGTCCATGGAGGACTTCTGGCGCCACAGCATCTATTGCGGCCTGGTGGCCCGGCTGCTCAGCGAAGACCTGAAGATGCGCGACGGCGAGACCATGTTCATTGCCGGCCTGCTGCACGACATCGGCCGCCTGCTGATCTTCAATCGCGAGCCCGATGAGGCCCACGAGGCCTTCCTGCTGGGTCTGCAGAACGCCGGGCGCATGCCGCCCCAGAAGGCGGAGCGGGACGTGCTGGGCTACGACCATGCCCAGGTGGGCGGCGAACTGGCTGCCCACTGGCATCTGCCTGAAAAGCTGCTGGCCTGCATCCGCTATCACCATGAACCCGCCGCGGCCAGGGAACACCAGACCGCCGTGGCCCTGGTGCACATTGCCAACACCGTCGCCCACATGGCCGAGGTGGACACCCGCGATCCCCGGGATGCACCGCCCATCGAGGCAGAGGCCTGGGAACGCTCCGGCCTGGACCCCTCCGTGCTGCCCTCCATCATCGACCGGGCCCAGCATCAGGTGGTGGAAGTGGAGGCCCTGATCCTTGACCATGGGTGACATGACCTCCCGTATGCGACGACCCGCGTGTCGCCGAGGGTGGGTGTTGGCGGCGCTGCTCGGGATTTTGGGGCTGGTGGGCTGCGCCACCGGGCCACAGTTCGAGACCCAGGACACCCTCTCCGCGCTGACTCCTTCACGGGTGGCCATGTCCGACGAGGGGGCCGCAGGGGAGCAGATGGTCTGGGGGGGCATGATCGTCAACACCCGCAACCTGGAAGAGGCCACCCAGCTGGAGATCCTGGCCTACCCCCTGGACCGTCGGCAGCGCCCCCAGACCGAACGCACGCCCCAGGGCCGTTTCATGGCCCGCGTGCCCGGTTACCTGGAAAGCGTGGATTACAGCCCCGGTCGCCTGCTCACCGTCACCGGCACATTGGAAAAGACGGTGACCGGTCAGGTGGGTGAAACCCCCTATCGCTATCCCGTGCTGGGGGTGGACAATCATTACCTGTGGCCTCGGGAGGACGAGCCGGCCACCACGCGGCCGCGCTTCAATATCGGTATTGGTGTGATACTGAGCAACTAAAGACCCTCGCGACAGAGTGCATGGAGCTTATGGAAAATGAGCATCAACTCTGGTTCACCCGCCGCAGTGGAGAGGTGAGGGGACCTTATCCGGAGAGGCTGATTCGCAGCTATCTGCTGCTGGGCCGTCTGCGCATGGACGACGAGGTCAGTCTGGACCGGCAACGCTGGTACGCCGTGCGCTCCCAGCCTCACCTGATCCCGGTGGAGTTCTATGATACCGACACCCCGGAGGGCCGCGAGCGTCTGCTGCAGGCAAAGCGCCGCGAGGACGAGCGCTCCCCCGAGCGTCGTGCCCGGCCCTATCCGGATGAATTGCCCTCCGAGGCGGATCAGCGGGCCGAAGATCGCCGTCGACCCGAGCCCCCTGAACTGGTCAGTCATCGCTACCAGCGCGTGCAGTTGCTGCAGTCGCCAGAGCCTGTCAGGCCTCTCCCCCAGGGGCCGCGGCTCTGGATCGGATTGGCTGCCGGACTGCTGATCCTGTTGTTGTCGCTGTTACTGGTGATGGAGCGACCGGAGCCGGATGTGCTGGCGGACTGTCTGGCACCGGCCGAGCCGGGGGTCAACTGGAGTTATTGCCGCATGGTGGGGATGGATCTGCGCGATGCGGATCTCACCGGTGCGAACCTGAGCAACACGGATCTGCTCGGTACCCGGCTGGAGGGCGCGCGACTTGCCAATGCCGACCTGAGCTACGCGGACCTGCGGCGGGCCCGTCTGGATCAGGCCGATCTGCAAGGGGCGCGGCTCACCGGTGCGGTGCTCCAGGAGGCCGTGCTCATCGGCACCCGCCTCAACGACGCCGATCTGAGCCATGCCGACCTGCGGGGTGCCCGACTGGATGATGCCGATCTCACGGATACCCTGCTCAGTCGCACCATCTGGACCGATGGCCGCGTCTGCGCTCCCGGCTCAATCGGCACCTGCGAGTCACCCTGAGGGGTCGCTGACCATCTCCAGGCAGGGTACATGGGTCTCAAGGATCGCCTGGCGGATCACCTCGATGGCCTTGGGGCGCGGGAAGCTGGTGCGCCAGGCCAGGGCCACCTGGCGGGTGGGCACCGGGTCCTGGAAGCGACGGATGGACAGCAGATGCTGGGCGTAACGATCCGCCCCCGCCGCCGAGCAGGGCAGGATGGTGACCCCCATGCCCGTCACCACCATATGGCGGATGGTCTCCAGGGAACTGCCCTCCACCGTATGCTGGATGCTGTTGCCCGAGGATACGGTGGCGTGGCAGTCCGGGCAGAAGTGCAGCACCTGCTCCCGGAAACAATGCCCCGCGCCCAGCAGCAACAGGGTTTCCCGGGCCAGTTCGTTGATGTCCAGTTTCTGCCGTCGGCTCAAGGGGTGATCCGCCGGTAACACGGCCACGAAGGGCTCCGAGTAAAGGGGCAGGGTGACCACGCCGGGCTGCTCAAAGGGCGTGGCCACGATGATGGCATCCAGTTCCCCCCGCCTGAGGCTCTCCGCCAGACGGGCGGTGTAGTTCTCCTCGATGATCAGGGGCAGTTTGGGGGCGCGCCGGTGTACCTCCGGCACCAGATGGGGCAGCAGATAGGGCCCAATGGTGTGAATGGCCCCCAGGCGCAAGGGACCGCAGAGCTGATCCCGTCCCTGATGGGCAATGGTGGTCAGGCTGTCCACCTCTTCCAGCACCCGCTGGGCCTGGCGCACCACCTGATCTCCCACCGGGGTGATGCTCACCTCTGTCTTGCTGCGCTCGAAGAGCGCCACTCCAAGCTCCTCCTCCAGCTTTTTCACCGCCACACTCAGGGTGGGCTGGCTCACATTGCAGCCTTCGGCGGCCCGGCCGAAATGCCGCTCGCGGGCCACCGCGACGATATAGCGAAGTTCGGTCAGGGTCATCAGTCGCATCTCATCCAGAGGTGACGGGTGTTTCGAGTGTACTCAAGGATGCGGGGGGAGACCATCGCGATGGATCGGTCGCACCGGGCGTTCGAGGACCGGGCGGCGTGGCGGCGTGTTATGATCCAGACAATTGCGCCCCCCTCCGGATGGCGGGGCCCACATTCAATCCAGCGAGACCACACATGGCATCCCTGCTCGACAGGCTGCGGAGCGGATGGGCCGCACTCCTGCCCGATCATGTGCCTGTTGCCTTCAAGCTTGGTCTGACCATCTGCGTGCTGATCGTCACCTGCATGGCCCTGGTGGGCGTGGTGATCCTCAACCAGCAAAGTGCCCTGCTGCGCAGTCAGATGGACGACTTCGGTCAGGCCATGGTGATGCAGCTGGCAGAGTCGTCCAAGGAGCTGGTGCTCGCCGACGACAGCCTGGCCCTCAATGCCCTCATCACCAACCTGGCCGGCAGCGAGGCCGTGCTGGGCGCGGCCGTCTTCGACCGCGACGGCGAACGCCTGGCCCACTCCGGCATGATCCCCGAAGATACGCCCCAAAAGGGGACAGACACCTTTTCGTCCGAAAAGGTGTCTGTCCCCTTTTGGGGCCCCTTCTTGGCCTTTTCCGATACCGAGACGACTGCCTACCGGGAAGAGATCCGCTTTCAGGACATCACCCTGGGCTCTGCCATGGTCACCCTGAGCCGTTCGGCGCAGCAGACCGGCACCCGGGCCGCGGCCAAGGCCATCATCCTGACCACGGTATTCATGAGCGTACTGGGTGGCGCCGCGGCGTTTCTCATGGGGCAGCGACTGTCCCGCCCGGTGCATCGCCTGGTGGACGCCACCCGCGCCATCGGCGAAGGTGAGTACCGGTATCGTCTGCCGGAAGGGCGCCGGGACGAAATTGGTCACCTCATGTCGGCCTTCAACCGCATGGCCCAGGGGTTGCTGGAAAAATCCCAGGTGGAGGGGGCCCTGAGTCGCTATGTGTCGGCGGGTGTGGCCCGGGAGATCATGAGCAACCTGGACAGGGTGAAACTGGGGGGGCGGCAGGTGGAGGCCTCGGTGATGTTCGCGGATATCGCCGGTTTCACGCGGATGTCCGAGACCATGGACCCGGACAAGGTGGCGGGGCTGCTCAATGAGTACTTCACCCATGTCAGCCATATCGCCCGGCTGCACCAGGGCAGCATCGACAAGTTCATGGGGGACGGGGTGATGCTGGTGTTTGGCGTCACCGATGAGGATCCGGACCATCGCTTCCATGCCATCGCCAGTGGCGTCATGCTGCAGCACCTGGTGGCACGGCTCAACCAGGTGCGGGAGATGGACGGGCAAGAGCCCGTCCGTTTCCGGGTGGGGATCAACAGCGGCCCCATGATGGCAGGCAACATGGGGGCCGAGGATCGCATGCAATATACGGTGGTGGGGGATGCGGTGAACCTGGCTTCGCGCCTGATGACCGCCGCCGAGCCCGGTCAGGTATTGATCTGCGAGGCGTTGTTCGAGGACCCGGACATCCGCTGGCGGGTACGGGGGCAGCCCTACCGCTCCATTGCCATCCGCGGCAAGTCACAGCCCGTGGCCACCTGCCAGGTGCACGACCTGAGTGACCTGTATCGGGGAGCGATGGACCGACAGATCGAGCGGCTGCTGTGCAAGGAGCGGATCACATGAGGCGTCTGGCGCGACCCTGGGCTGTCCTGCTGTTGTTGGGCCTGCTGGTGCTGGGCGGTTGTGCCCCGCTGAAGGTGGAGACCACAACCCTGGCCCAGAAGGTGGATGCGGCCTTCAAGGCCCACGAATACCAGCGTGCCCAGGGCCTGCTGGCAGAGCTGCCCGCGGATGAGCGCACACAGCAGATGGAGGCCCGGGAGGCATGGCTGGAACGGATGACCGGGCATCTGGAGCAGGCCATCTTGATGCAGGCAGCGGCCCTGCTGCGGCGCGAGCAGTGGCTGGACGCCCTGGGGGTCTATGATCGGGGGCTGGCCATGCTGCCGGACAGCGCCCCCCTGCAGGCGGCGCGGGAGACGGCCCGGGTGCAGCATGAAGGGCGCCTCACCGACCTGCAGGTGCGCCTGCTGCTGGCCCGCGGGCGCTCCCTGGCCGCCTTGCGGCCCATCTACGCGGAACTGGCGAGGGTGGATCCCGAGGACACACAGGCGGCACGGGAGCTGGGGCGCATCCGCCAGGACTCCCTGGAAGTGGCGCAGGATCTGCAAAAACTGGGTGGCCTGGCCCTGGAGGCGAAGGAGCTGCGCCTGGCCGTGGACGCCCTGAGCCTCTCCCAGGCCCTGAGGCCCACGGAGGACACCCTGGAGATGCTCAACTCGGCCCAAAACGCCAAGGCGCAGGTCCAGGCAGCCCAGCGCCAGGCCGACCATGCCCGTCGCCAGGCGGCCTGGGAGGCCCGCTCACGGGAATTGTTCGATCACTATCACGAGGCCATGCAGGCAGGCGATCTGAATGCCGCCAGCCGACACCTCAAGGGGCTGGAGCGCACGCGCCCCCGGGATGAATCCCTGCCGCGCCTGCAGCGGGAGCTGGATCAGGCCATCGATACCCGCATCACCCTGGGCCTGGAGGAGGGGCGGCGCCAGTACCTGGACGGAGAGATTGAACAGGCGGTGGAAACCTGGCGTGAACTGCTGGATCTGCGCCCCAACCATGCGGAGCTTCAGGCCCATGTGCAGCGCGCGGAGCGGGTGCTGGAGTCCCTGCGTGGCCTGGAGGGGGAGCCCGCGCTGCTACCTGAATCGACCCCGGAGGCCGGGGAGTCGGAACCGGAAGACGAGGCTGAGGTTGAGGCCGAAGAGCAATAGCAGACAGGGACCCGCGCGCCTGCTAAGGTTGCGGTCTTTCATCAGAACCGCCGTACCCCTCTGGACACCCCATGGACTCTCAGCAGACCCCGCATTCGGAAGATCCCCGTTTTCATACTGAACTGGATGGCACCCGCATCACCGTGCTGGGCACGGCCCATGTGTCCCAGGTGTCTGCCGATACGGTGAGCCAATTGCTGCGCAGCGGCGATTACGACGCCGTGGCCGTGGAGCTTTGTCCCAGCCGGCACAATGCCATCGTTCGTCCCGATGACCTGTCCCGCATGAACCTGTTCCAGGTGCTGCGCCAGGGCAAGGTGCCCATGGTCACGGCCAGCCTGGCCCTGGGGGCCTACCAGCAGCGCCTGGCAGAGCAGTTTGGTATCGAGCCCGGGGCCGAGATGCGCGCCGCCATCAACGAGGCCCGCGACGCCCACCTGCCGGTACTGCTCATCGACCGGGAAGTAGGCACCACTCTCAAACGCTGCTACCGCAACGTGCCCTGGTGGCGACGCATGAACCTGTTCGGTGGTCTGATGGCCGGCGTCATGAGTCGCGAACAGGTCACCGAGGCGGAGATCGAACGCCTCAAGAGCGGCGACATGCTCGAATCCACCTTCACCCAGTTTGCCGAGGAATCCCGGGCCCTGTATGAGCCATTGATCCAGGAGCGGGATCACTACATGGCCGCCCGCCTGCGTCAGGAGGCCGCCAACAAGGACTATCGGCATATCCTGGCGGTGGTGGGCGCCGGGCACCTGGCCGGCATCCGCGAGGCCCTTCAGCAGCAGGGAGGGGAGCCGCCGGCCCAGGTGGTGGAGCGGCTGGACCAGGAGCCGCCGCCGGCCCGCTGGCCCAAGCTGATCCCCTGGTTGATCGTGGCCCTGATCCTGACCGGTTTCGCCATCGGTTTCAGCCGCAACCCGGATCTGGGCTGGCAGCTGGTGACTGACTGGGTGTTGATCAATGGGGGGCTGGCCGGCCTGGGGGCCATCATTGCCTCGGCCCATCCATTAACGGTGGTGACTGCCGCGCTGGCCGCCCCCCTGACGTCACTCAATCCCACCATCGGGGTGGGGTTCGTGGCCGCTGCCATGGAAACCTGGCTGCGCAAGCCCACAGTGGGGGATTTCTCCCGCCTGCGTCGGGATACGGCACGTCTGCGGGGGTGGTGGCAGAACCGGGTGTCCCGGGTCTTGCTGGTGTTCATCCTGACCACCCTGGGTTCGGCCATCGGTACCTATGCGGCCGGTTTCAGGATCGCTGAGCGCCTGCTGGGCAGCTGAGCCCGGCGAGGACTTCAGTCTTCCCATTCGATCCGGTCGCGGCCGGTATTCTTGGCCCGGTACATGGCCTGATCGGCCCGCTTGAACAGGCTGGCCGGGCTATCCCCGGGGCGCTGCATGGCCACGCCAATGCTGGCGGTGATCCGGATCTGCTCGCCCGCATCCAGCGTATGGGGGGCGCTGCGGATGACCTCCTGAACGCGCTCTGCCGCCGTGGCAGCCGACTCGGCATCGGTTTCGCTGATCACGATCACGAACTCCTCGCCACCGTAACGGAACACCATGTCGCTCCTGCGGGTGAGGGCCCTGAGCCGCTCCGCCACGGCCACCAGCACGTGATCACCGGCCTGATGGCCGTGGGTGTCGTTCACCTGCTTGAAAAAGTCCACGTCCACCACGAGCATGCACACCTGCCGTCCCGAGCGTGTGGCCATGGCCAGCTCCCGGTCCAGCATGCGGGCCATGGAAGCCCGGTTCAGGAGTCCGGTGAGCGGATCGGTCTGGGCCGAGTTGAGGGCCTGGCGGTAGAGCAGGGCGTTGCGCAGGGGGTAGGTGAGCATGCTCAGGGCCTCCTCCAGGGCGATGAGCTCCTGCTCCTTGAACTTGCGCCCGCGCAGCAGCCGGAGCTGGCCGATCTCCGTGCGCTCCACCATGAGGTTGTAGCTGCACACATGACGGGAGAGGCGGCCCTGGCTGATATGGATGCCCATGTCGGGGTGGTCGAAGGTCAGGCCGTCATGGGGCACCATGCCGGCCAGGGCGTTGGAGAAGATCTCCAGCAGTTCTTCCAGATCCAGGGTGGTCTGTAGCCGATGCAGCATCATTGCCGGGGTGATGGCCGGTACGCCGGGGGTGTGACGTGCGGACTGGGCCAGGCCGCCCTGCAGCAGTTGCGGGCTGGCCATCAGGGTGTTGTCGCCATTATTGGCCTGTTCCAGCATGGGGCGGATCACGTGTCGCATGACAGGGTCTCGGCTGTGTTTGACCTGCTTGATGCGATTTTTGTGCCATGAAAATAACTTCATTTGAAACAATGAAGTGCATGTTTCTTCTTCGGTGGTGCCGGAAATTCGGCGCCTCGGGCTGCAGCGGTTTGCCGCCGGGCGTCAGAATCCCGTGATGCCGGTAGGGGACCCGGACTGATAAACTCCGCCACCATGCTTCGATTCGATCATCTCACCCTGCGCCGTGGCACCAAGGTCCTTTTCGAGGATGCCGATCTCACCATCCATCCCGGCTGGCGGGTGGGCCTCACGGGTGCCAATGGCACCGGTAAATCCAGCCTGTTTGCCCTGCTGCAGGGGGAACTGGGGTCCGATCAGGGGGAGTGCTCCCTGCCGTCGGACTGGGTGATCGCCCACGTGGCCCAGGAGGTGGAGGCCAGCGAGCGCTCTGCCCTGGACTACGTGATGGACGGGGATGAAGAACTGCGCCGCCTGCAGGCCGCCGTGGCCGAGGCGGAGGCCGCCCAGGATGGCAGCCGTCTGGGGGAACTGCATGCCCGGCTGGATGCCATCGACGCCTGGACTGCCGAGAGCCGGGCCGGGCGCCTGCTGCACGGCCTGGGATTCAAGCCGGGGCAGGAAGTGGCCCCCATGGCCTCGTTCTCCGGTGGCTGGCGCATGCGCCTGAACCTGGCCAAGGCCCTGATGTGCCGCTCCGACCTGCTGCTGCTGGACGAGCCCACCAACCACCTGGATCTGGAAGCGGTGCTCTGGCTGGAGCAGTGGCTGGGTGGTTATCCGGGGACCCTGCTGCTCATCTCCCACGACCGGGACTTTCTCGACCGGGTGGTCACCCATGTGGCCCATATCGAACGGGGGGGCATGACCCTCTACACCGGTAACTACTCTGCCTTTGAACAGACCCGCGCCGAGGCCCTGGCGCAGCAGCAATCCCAGCACGAGCGTCAGCAGCGGGAGATCGCCCACATGGAGCGCTTCGTGGAGCGCTTCCGGGCCAAGGCCACCAAGGCCCGCCAGGCCCAGAGTCGCCTCAAGGCCCTGGAGCGCATGACCCGGGTGGCCCCGGCCCATGCGGATTCCCCGTTCCATTTCAGCTTCCGGGCCCCGCATCGGCTTCCTGATCCGCTGCTCAAGCTGGATGATGTGAACGCCGGTTACGGCGAGCCGGCGGTGCTTCAGAGGGTTGAACTGTCCCTGCACCCGGGTGAGCGTCTGGGCCTGCTCGGCCCCAACGGCGCCGGCAAATCCACCCTGATCCGGCTCATGGCCGGGACCCTGATGCCGCTGGCCGGCGACCGGGAGCCGGCACCGGACCTGAAAGTGGGCTATTTCGCCCAGCACCAGTTGGAGCAACTGGACAGCCAGGCCAGTGCGCTGCTGCATCTGCAGCGCCTGGACGAGAAGGCCCGGGAGCAGGAGTTACGGGATTTTCTGGGGGGCTTTGGTTTTCATGGGGATCAGGCCCTGGCCCCGGTAGGCCCGTTCTCCGGCGGGGAGAAGGCCCGGCTGGTGTTGGGACTGCTGGTGTACCAGCGCCCCAATCTGTTGCTGCTGGACGAACCCACCAATCACCTGGACATGGACATGCGTCATGCCCTGGAGCAGGCATTGCAGGGATTCGAGGGGGCGCTGGTGCTGGTGTCCCACGATCGCCACATGCTGCGCAGCGTCTGCGATGAACTGCTGCTGGTGGCGGATGGGCAGGCGGTGGAATTCGATGGCGACCTGGAGGATTACCGGGCCTGGCTGGCGGCCCGTGAGAAGGCCGCCGAGGCCGCCCGGGATATGAACCGGGACGTGGGAGAGCAGAGCGCCGCCTCGCGCAAGGCCAGGCGCCGGGACGAGGCCGAGCAGCGGCGCCGGCAGAAGCCGTTGAGGGACAAGGTGGCCAGGCTGGAAAAGGCCCATGCCCGGCTGGAAGCAGAACGTGCCTCTCTGGAGGCTGAACTGGCCGACCCCAGCCTGTACGAGGCCGACGGGAAGGCCAGGCTCCAGGAACTGCTGGGGCGCCAGGCCCAGATCAATCGGGACCTGGAGGATGTGGAGGGGCAGTGGATGGAGGCCTGTGAGGCGCTGGAGCAGGCTGATTGAGAGAGGGCTCCGTTTCCCCTCACCCCAACCCCTCTCCCCAGAGGGGAGAGGGGCTAGAGGGGAGAGGGGAGCGGCGGGCACGATGTGCCAGGGAGGCGTGCGCCACCTCAGTCCTCCTCAGGCACCCCGCAGCGGCCAAAGAACTGATAGTGGTCAAAGGCCTCGGCGATCCCGCCGGCATGGGTGGCATCGGAGAAATACACCCGCTTGAAGCCGTACAGCTTCTCCAGCTCCTGCTGGTGATTGCCCACCACCACCCCCAGGGTGCTGCCGCGCAACATGTCCTCATCGTTGCCCGAATCCCCGGCCACCAGCACCCGCTCCAGGGGGATGCCCCACTTGTCTGCGAAGTACCGCACCGCGAACCCCTTGGATGCCCGCACCGGCAGCAGGTCCAGATAGTGGTCGTGAGAGTAGATGATGTTGGCGTGCAGATCCTTCTGGTGCAGCAGGCGGTCGATCTCCTTCATGGTCGGTGCCTTGCCTGGGTCCACGAAGAAACTGATCTTGTGGCGGCGCTGATCCACCTGGGGCTGCAACTTGATGCCCGGCAGTTCCAGCAGGGCGTCTCGCAGCGCCTCCGGTTGCCAGCGGTAATCGATGTGCCGGGCCCAGCCCTCGTCCTTGGTCATCTCCGGGCCGTAGTGGATCTCCGAGCCCACCGAGGTGATCATCAGGTCCGGCGTGGGTACGCCCCATTCCTTGAGGATGTCGATGGCCGAATCCAGGCGCCGGCCGGTGGCAATACCGAAGGCCACGTCGCGACCTTCGTCCTTGAGTCGGTGCAGCATGGCGCGCAGCCCGGCCTTGTCCCCGAGCAGGGTGTTGTCGATATCCGAGATCAGGGCCCGATCGGCCTTGGCCAGCTTGCCGGACAGGCGCTGCTGGCCCCGACGGCTGCGGCTGGCCTCGCGGCGCAGGCTCTTGATGCGCTTGACATAGTTCTGGGCATGGCCCTCCCAGGCATAGTGCTTGCGCACCCCCTTGAGACCGCGATCCGAGAGCTTCTTCCAGCGCCCGGCATCGCTGAGGATGTCGAAGATGGCCTGGCTCATGCCGGCCGCGTCCAGGGGGTCCACCAGCACCCCATTCTGGCAGTAGCGCAGAATGTCCCGGGGGCCGCCATCATCGGTGGCCACAAAGGGCGCGCCGCTGGCGGAGGCCTCGATCAGGGTCAGACCAAAGGGCTCGGTCAGCGCCGGATTCACGAAGACACCGCGGGTGCGGGTGACCAGGCGGTACAGGTCCGGCACGTCATCGGCGCTGTGGTGCTTGGGATAGGCCACCGAACCGTACAGGTCGTGATCGTCGATGAGCATGAGTACTTCGGTGAGTACGTCCCGGGCGCCGCGGTCCAGTTCGCGGATGCTGTCCCGGTTGCCGGCGACGATCACCAGGTTGGCCAGTTCCCGCAACTCCGGGTGCTCGGCGAAGGCCTTCACCAGGGTGGGGATGTTCTTGCGCTCGTCGGGGCGTGACAGGGCCAGGACCATGGGCTTGTCCGGCTTTTTCAGGAACCGGGCCAGGGTCTTGTAAATGGGCGGTCGCGGTGAGCGGGCCTTGGGAGGATGAAAACGCCGCAGATCGGTACCCGGTGGGATCACCACCATGCGCTCGGGCTGGTAGTGATCGTAGGAGGCATACTGCTCCTCCACCTCCTGCTGGGTGCTGGCGATCACCATGTAGGCGTTGCCCAGCGCCTCTTCCTCGGCCTCGATGCGCCGGCTGATGCTGTAGCGGGATTCAATCTCCTTCTCGCTGGCCCCCTTGGCCAGCAGCCGGTCACGCTTGACCCGGCCCAGGGAGTGCCCGGTCTGCACCAGGGGCACGCCCATCAGGTTGGCCACCCGCACCGCCACATGGCCGGCATCGGCGTAGTGGCCGTGCACCACGTCCGGCAACAGACCCACGCTGCGGATGTGCTTGATGGCGTTGTCGGCAAAGCAGTCCAGATAGGGCCAGAGCTTCTCCTTGCGCAGGTAGCGCCGCGGGCCGCAGTCCAGACGGACGATGCGCACGCCTTCGCCCAGATCCTCCTCCGGCTGAGCGTAGTCATCCGAGACCCGGCTATCCACCACCCGGCGGGTGAGCAGATCCACCCGGCCCACCTCCGGGTGCCCGCCCAGGGCCCGGGCCATTTCCACCACATACTTGATCTGACCGCCGGTATCCGCGTCCCGGCCCAGTTCCAGGTTCTCCCCACGCACAAGGCCGTGGATGCTCACCAGAACGATGTACAAACCCTCGCCATGGGTTGCCTTGCTTTGGGTCTTTTTCATGCCTTCTCAAATCCCTTCAGACTCAATACGTCCAGGGTGGACGGATCTTCGATGAACTTGTGGGTGAGGATCAGCGCGGTGGCGGACCAGGTCTGGTTGTAATTGGCGCGACGGCCGATCAGGCGCCCATTGCGACCATCGTAATACTCGGGCCAGCCGTTGGCGGCCAGGCGTTCAGTGGCCACCTCCCGGGCCCGCAGGGCCAGGTCGCCGCGGCCGGCATGCAGCGCCGCCGCCGTGAAGGCCCAGAGCAGGGCCGGCCAGTTACCGCCGTTGTGGTATGACCAGGGGATGTTCTTCGGGTCCGACCCGGTTTTCAGGCGCCATTCCTCGCCCTGCATGGCGGGAAAGCACAGCTTCACGGGCATCATGCCCATGAGGTCGTCCCAGCGCTGGTCATACAGATGCATCAACCGCTTTGACTGCGACTCGTCGGCCAGCCCGAACAGCACCGCCAGCAGGTTGCCCAGGGCAAAGAAGCGAAAATCCATGCGCCCCGGCCCCAGATTGCCCACCAGATAACCCGCATCCAGGGGCAGCCAGTCGCTCACCCAGTCGGGGATGCTCTCCGGATGGATATTGAGGGCGTTTTCCGAGTCGTAGCCGAAGATCTCGGTACGGAAGCGGTGGATGCGGTTGAGCCGATCCTCATCCAGCCAGTAATAATGACGCACATACTCCACCAATTGTTCCAGACGCTTGGCGGATTGCTCACGCACGCCCTGGTTGTCCGGGTCGGTGTCGTCCAGCATGGCCAGCGCGGCCCGCAGGGCGCCGAAGAACAGCGACTGGATTTCCAGGGGGTGGCCATATACCCCCATGCGCCGGTCCACCATGAAGGAACCATCGGGTACCAGCAGGGTGGGGAAGATCTCGAAGCGATCCTGCAGGCAGATGTTGAGGATCATGCGGATGCCCCGCTGACACTCCCGGGAACGGGTGAAGGCAGTATCCCCGGAGATGCGCTCATAGCCCACCAGCAGGATCAGCCACCACATCATGGAATCCACCGGGGCCACCCGGCCGATGGCCCGATCGCCGAAGTCGGTGTGGATCTCCTCCTCGCCCTGCTCATTGCACAGCACCCGGAAGCTGGCGGGCATCACCTTGGCCACGGCCCGGTGGCCCTCCATCTCCTCCTGCTGGTCCCGCAGCTTGAGCACCATGGCGAGAAAGTTGCGCACGATGTCGCTGCGGCCATCCAGAAGAAACACCAGTCCGGAGGGGACGAAGTCGCGCACGAAACAGTCGGAATAGTTGTCCGCAGGGGCGTGTGAGTCGAGGCTGGCGATGGTGCCCACGACATCACCCCGGTGATACACCAGGGAGGCCTCGAGCAGCCGGTAGGCGGAGCTGATGGGGTCGGTCAAGCGCGATGATCCTCGGTGGTGTGGGGCATGGAGTGAGGTTTACGTGGGCACCACCGGTCGGGGCGGAGGGGAGCCCGGCCGGGCGAAAAGATAGCCCTGAACATAGTCCACGGCATGGGCCTTGAGCCACTGCCATTCGGCCTTTTCCTCCACGCCTTCGGCAATGGTCATGATACCCAGGTCGTGGGCCATCTCGATGAGTTTGGCGAGCACCTTCTGCTTGAAGATGTCCTGATCCACCTGGCTCACCAGGGCCCGGTCGAATTTCACGTAATCGGGCCGCAGTTCCGAGAGCAGGTTCAGGGAGGCATAGCCGGCCCCCAGATCGTCCAGGGCCACCTGAAAACCCGCGCTCCGATAGAAATCCACGATACGCCGCAGATGGCCCGAGTCGGAGACCTCTTCTGACTCCACCACCTCGAACACCAGTCGATTGGCGTCGGCACCCAGACGCTCCACCTCGTTCAGTGTGGTCTTCAGGCAATAGGTGGGATCGTAGATGGTGGTGGGGTTGAAGTTGATGAACACCCGCCCATCAAAGCCGTGTCCCACGGCCTGGCGGATGGCGTTGATGCGCGCCGCCCGATCCAGCTGGAACATCATCTGGGAGGCACGGGCCTGGCCAAAGAGCCGGTCCGGGAAGATCAGGGTTCGATCCTCGTCGGACAGGTAGCCGCGCACCAGGGATTCGTGGGCGAAGATACGCCCCGGGTCCTGGCAGTGGACGATGGGCTGGAAGTGAAAGATGAAACGCTCGGCCTCGATCATGTCGGCCAGCCAGCCGCTGCCGGCGCGGGCCAGCAGGGTCATCAGGCTTTGTGTGTGGGGCAGGGTGGCCAGGGTGAAGGCCTCGCCCTCGGCCAGGAACACGGCGCGGCAGTCGGTGATCTCCGCCTCGCTCAGGTGTCGGCGCAGTGTGGCGTCCATGGCGCCGGGGCCGCCGGTGGGCACGGGCACTTGCAGCACCCCGGCATCCACCTCCCGGGCCTGGATGCCCTGGTCGCTCAGTTGCTGCTGGAGGGCCTTGAGGGTGTGGGAAAGGAAGGGTGCCAGGAACAGGCTGCCCGGTCCCTGGGGACTGCGTTCAATCACCTGGCAATCTTTGCATGTCATGCTCTTCACCCCCTTTTGTCCTCCCGAGCGGTATTCTCCCGGAGCCTTTGCCAGCCGCCATGGTCCAAGGCATCACCGGCTCGCGCGGTGCTGCCGCGAGCCGCTACCACTCCCGGGGGATCATACCCGATCCGTTGTCAGCGTTGAAAACATGAGGTGATTCATGACGCAAAAGACCAGCAAAACCGATACCCAGTGGCGGGAGCAACTCAGCCCGGAGGCCTACCGGGTGACCCGCAAGGCGGGCACCGAGCCGCCCTTCACCGGGAAGTATTACGACCACAAGGCGTCAGGCCTGTACCGCTGCATCTGCTGCGGCGCGTCGTTGTTCTCCAGTGATCACAAATATGACTCCGGCAGCGGCTGGCCCAGTTACTGGCAACCGGTGGATGAGCAGGCCGTGACCGAGCATACCGACCGCAGCCTGATGATGAAGCGGGTGGAAGTGCGCTGTGCCTCCTGTGACGCCCACCTGGGGCACGTGTTCAACGACGGGCCCCATCCCACCGGGCTGCGCTATTGCATCAACTCCGCTGCCCTGGATTTCGAGCCGTCGGGCGCGAAAAGTCCAGATCCGGACCACAGGGGATGATGCCACTGGGGTTCAGGTGCTCGTGGCTGCCGTAGTAGTGGGTCTTGATGTGGTCCATGTTCACCGTGGCGGCCACGCCCGGCACCTGATACAGCGCGCGGGTGTATTCCCATAGGTGGGGGTAGTCGATGATGCGTCGGCGATTGCACTTGAAGTGGCTGTAGTACACGGCGTCGAAACGTACCAGGGTGGTAAACAGCCGCCAGTCCGCCTCGGTGATCCGGTCACCGGCCAGATAGGGCTGGCGGCTGAGGCGATCCTCCACCCAGTCCAGGGTGTCGAACAGCCTGTTGTAGGCCCGCTCGTAGGCGGACTGCTCGGTGGCAAAACCGCAGCGGTAAACGCCGTTGTTCAGGTTCTCGTAGATGCGCTCGTTGACCCGGTCGATCTCCCCGCGCAGGTCTTCGGGGTAATAGTCCGTGCGCCGGTCGATGAAGGCGTCGAAGGCGCTGTTGAACATGCGGATGATCTCCGCCGATTCGTTGTTGACGATGGTGCGCCGCTTCTTGTCCCAGAGGGTGGGCACGGTGATGATGCCGGTGTATTCCGGTTCGGCCAGGGTGTAGGCCTGATGGAGGAATTCAAAGCCGTTCACATGGTCGGGCGTGCTGCCCGGATAGGGTTGGAAGTTCCAGCCCCCATCCAGCATGTAAGGATTCACCACCGACACGCTGATCAGGTTTTCCAGCCCCTTCAGGGCCCGGAAGATCAGGGTGCGATGGGCCCAGGGGCAGGCCAGGCAAACGTACAGATGATAGCGGTCCGGTTCGGCGGGGAAGCCCCCCTCGCCGCTGGGCCCGGGGGCCCCGTCCGGGGTGATCCAGTGGCGGAACTGGGAATCCTGGCGGATGAAATCGCCATCCTCGGTCTCTGCGGCCAGCCAGTCGCTGCGCAACTGACCCTTGATGAGCAGACTCATGATGCCTCCCTGAGCAATAGTAACGTGAAAGAACCCGGATTCAGCTATAAACACGCCCCTCTCCCCCGGGGGAGAGGGGCCTGGAAAGTATCTTTCATCATCGGGGGTGGCTCACCACCGCGATGCATGAGAGTTATCCCATGGGACCGGGATGCAGCAACAATCGTTCACCTTTCGCCTCCCGCTGCGTGGCGGGCGGGCTTTGCCTCTGATTTTCTGGTAAAACGAGGGCGAATGCACAGGAGATCCGGCATTGTCCTTTCCGACGCTGCGCAAGGCGATTCTCGGCCCCACTGGCCTGATTGGCGCGTTGCTGCTGGCTGTGCTGGCGGGCAGCTTCAGTGACGCCCTGCGCCCCCTGGATGAAGGTCTGCGCAGTCTGGCCACCCGGCTGGTGCCGGACATGCGCCCCGGTGTGCCGGTCACCCTGATCGAGATTCACGACGCCGCTCAGGCCCTGGATCGGGCCCGGCTGGCCCGCGCCGTGGAGCGCCTGGATGCCATGGGAGCGGCGGCCATCGGCCTGCATCTGCCCCTGGATCACCCCCATACGCCGCCCCGCCTGGAGCCCTGGCTGGGCCAGGCCCGGAGTTCTCTGGGGCCTGAGGTGGCCGAGTCCTGGCGCCGTGAACTGGATACCGATGATCGCCTGGCCCAGGCCCTGGCGGGACAGGGCCGCAGCGTGCTGGCCGCGCCGCTGGCCATGGGTGCCGGGCCGGCCTCGGTGCCTCATCCCGATGCCCTTGTGAATGTGGATCGCTCGGCGAGAGCCTGGTACGACTGGGCCGTCTTCCGTCCCCTGTTTCGACCCGCCGAGCCACCCGGTCGCCATCTCACCGTGCACTGGCCCACCCAGGCCCTGGCAACTGCCGGCCTGCCCGCCGCCACCGCCACGCCGGATCGTCCCCGTCCCCTGGCCCCTGGGGTCGTGCCGGTAGGGGAGGGCTATCTGGCCGGTTTTGCCCTGCCGCTGGCGGCCGCGGTCCGGGGCGCCGCCCCGGATGAGATTATCGTGGAACCGGGCCGCGGCGTGCGCCTGGGGGAGACCCGGATCACCCTGGGGCCGGACCGCGGTCTGGGCGTGATTCCGCCCCGGAGTGATCCGCGCGGGCGGCAGGTGGATGCCCACCCCCTGGACACCCTCATGGCCGGGGATCTGGGCAACAGGCAGATCCAGGGTCGCGCGGTGATCCTGGGTATGGCAGAGGGCACGGGTCAGCCTCTCATGTCCCACGCCGGGCTCACCCTGCCCCAGGCCACATGGAGTGCCTGGACCACGGCCGCCCTGCTGGAGGGGCATCGGGTGGGCATGGGCGGTTGGTTCCATGGGGCCGAGCGCCTGCTGATCATCCTGGCGGCCCTGTATCTGCTGTGGCTGCCTGCGCGGCTGCACCTGTCCACCACGGGGGCATTGGTCAGTGGTGTGACCGTGTTCGTGCTGCTGAACCTGTCCATGGGGCTGGTGCTGGTCCTGCAATGGTGGCTGCCTGTGGTGCTGCCGGCCCTGGTGATTGCCCTGGGGCATCCGTTGCTGGCGTTGCGAGTCTGGCTGCTGGAGCGCCTGGAGGCAGACCGCCGCGAGGCCTCCGAGGCCTGGTTGCAGCTGGGCATCGGCCAGCAGGGCCAGGGGCACCTGGAGCCGGCCTTCGAGGCCTATACCCACTGTCGGCTGGACAGCGACACCCTGTTTGCCCAGGTCTATCAACTGGGGCGCGACTTGGAGCGCCGTCGCCAGTACGGGCGCGCCGTGGAGGTGTTCCGTTTCCTGCACTCGCGGCATCCGGATTTTCGCGACACCACCCAGCGCCTGGAGCGGCTCAAGCCCTTCGTGGGCAGTCGCCAGCCCCGGCTGGGGGAGATGCAGCGCGTGGGCGGCGGCAAGGAGCTGGCCGTGGGTGACGACAGCCTGGAAAAGCCCATGATCGGGCGTTACAACGTGGAGCGCCAGCTGGGGCGGGGCTCCATGGGCATCGTCTATCTGGGGGTGGACCCGCATATCCAGCGCAAGGTGGCCATCAAGACCCTGGCCCTGAACCGGGAGTTCGAGCCGGAACTCCTGGAACAGGCCAAATGGCGGTTTTTCCGGGAGGCCGAGGCCTCCGGTCGACTCAATCATCGCAATATCGTCACCGTCTACGATGTGGGCGAGGAGCACGACCTGGCCTTCATCGCCATGGACTACCTGCAGGGGGTGCCCCTGGATCAATTCACCCAGCCCCTGACCCTGCTGCCCATCACCGAGGTGCTGGAGGTCTGCGCCCAGGTGGCCGATGCCCTGGACTATGCCCATCAGCAGGAGGTGATCCACCGGGACATCAAGCCGGCCAATGTAATCTACGACCAGGGCAAGGGCCTGGTGAAGATCACGGACTTCGGCATCGCCAGCGTGACCGACCACAACAAGACCCGCACCGGCACCATCCTGGGCACGCCGGCCTTCATGTCGCCGGAGCAGGTGGCCGGCAAGCCGGTGGACAGTCGTACCGATCTGTTCTCCCTGGGCGTGATGCTCTACCAGATGCTCAGCGGCCGGTTGCCCTTCACCGCCGAGACCATGGCCGGTCTGGTGTACCAGATCACCCAGACCCATCCTGCGGAGATCACCGACCTGCGCCCGGAACTGGGCCCCTTGGTGGGGGTGATCGTCACCAAGAGCCTGCAGAAGGACCCGGCCAAGCGTTACCAGACCGGCGGCGAGATGGCCCGGGCCCTGCGCGGCTGCATCGAAGCCTTCCGGCGCATGCCCCGGCCGGGGCAGTTCAGTGGGGCGGCATCGGATTATTATCATGATGATTGAGGGGAACGTTATTGCTGTGACTCCACCCTCACCCCATCACCCACCCGCTCACCCGGATGGGTGATCACCCACTCCCCAGGCTCCAGCCCCGACTCGATCTGCGTGCGCAGGCCGCTGCGGCGGCCCGTTTCCACTGAACGCAGGCGAGCCCGCCCCTCTTCCACCACGAAGACCGCCCAGCGATCCTGATCCCGGAACAGGGCACTGGTGGGGATGTGGACCACCTCATCCCCCTCCCACAGCACGAATCGGGCCTCCACCCGGTAACCATCCCCCAGGTGTTCCCAGGCCTCCCGGGGCGAGGTGATCCGCGACCATACCCATACCCGCTGCTCCTCCACCCCCAGGGCCGAGACCTTCTCGAAACCGGCCGGCTCCACCCGCCGTACCCGGGCCTCCAGTTCATCACCGCCGCCCCAGCGCTCCAGCACCACCCGCATCCCGGGGCGTACGCGCACGGCCTCCAGGGACAGCAGGTCCACCTGCACCTCCAGATCATCCAGGTTGCCCAGCTCCAGAACGGCCTCGCCGGCCTGGATGGGCCCCTCATCCCGTCGATGCCGCCGGGTGATGATCCCGTCGATGGGGGCTTCGAGCGTGATGGCGGCGATCTCTTCGCCGGATCGCTGGCCATCGGCGATCTCCAGTGGCAGCCGGGCCGAGGCCAGTTCGAAGCGGGCCACCTCCACCGCATGCCGTGCGGCCCGTTCGGCGGCCCGGGTGGCATCCCGCTGGGCGCGCCGACGGTCCCGTTCCTCCGAGGACACCAGGTCCCGCTGGTGCAGGTGTTCGGCCCGTTCGTACTCCACCTGGGCCAGGGTGTACTGGGTGGCGCGGGCCTCCTGTTCCGCCCTGGCGGCCTCCAGTCGGGCCCCGGCGACAAACACCGCCTCGCGGGCCTGCTCCCGGGCGCGGGGGTCCAGGGCAGGTGCCGGGACGGGTTCCATCTGAAACAGGGGCATGCCCGCCAGCACCGCATCGCCCGGCTCCAGGGTGACCCGGCGCAGATAGCCGTGGATCGGGGCGGTCACGGTGAAGGGTTCCCGCAGTCGCGTGCGCCCTTCGTCCTCGACCACCTCGGCGAAATACCCTTGCTGCACCTGGCTGGTGCTGACCGGGATCGGTGATGGCATCAGGGCCAGGGTCAGCAGGAGCAGGAGGGTGGCGGCGACAAGGCCTATGAGGAGTTTTTTCTTCCAGGTCATGGGTACTCACCTTTGTTCATCCAGCCCCTCACTCCGCCGTCTTCAACGCCGATACCATGTCCAGTTCTCGCAGCCGGCGCGCGATCAACAACAAGGACAGCACCGAGGCCAGCAGTACCCCGCCGGCGGAGAAGGCATAGCTGCGGGGCGTGATGATCATCGGCACCCGGTACATGTCCATGGTCATGGCCTCGTTGAGCAGATAGGCGAACCCGGTACCCACCAGCCAGCCCAGGGGGATGGCGGCCAGGGTGATCACGGCGATCTCGCCGATCAGGATCCAGCTCACCTCACCCCGGCTGAAACCCAGCACCCTCAGGGTGGCCAGCTCCCGGGCCCGTTCGGCAAAGGCGATACGGGCATTGTTGTACACCACCGCGAAGGTGATGGAGCCGGCCATGAGCAGCAGGATGCCCATCATCACCAGCACCGTATCACCGATGTATTCCCGGAACTGACGCTCCACGTCATCGATCTGGCCGATGCCCGCGACCCTTGGGGCCTCCCAGAGCCGGTCGAACAGGTCGGTCTCATGGGCCGTGTCGGTGAGCAGCCACACGCCACTGATGGCCGGGCCTTCGCCCATGAGCCGGTTCAGGGCGCGGCGCTCCATATAGGCACTCACGCCGATGGGCTCGTCCACGGTACCGGCCACCTCCACGCTCACGGTGCGTCGGTGCCCCTCCAGGACCTCCACCTGAAGGGTATCCCCCGGGCGTACACCCAGATAGTCGGCCAGATATTGGGTGAGCAGCAGACCCTCTGGCGGCAGACGGGTGGGGCGATGGTCCTGGTCCAGCAGGCCCCGCAGGGCGGGTTCCGCCTCCATGCCCATGATGGCGGTGCGATAATCCTGCCGCCCATGGCTGAGGTGCACGGGCACACTGCGATAGCCCTCGGCATGGTTCACCCCGGGCATGGCCCGCAACTCCGCCAGGGCCCGCTCCGGTGTGGGATCGGTGAAGGTGACATGCACATCCATCTTCATCACCAGTCGGTATTGCAGATCCAGCAGATGATCCACGGCATTGAACTGATAGCTGCCCAATAGCAGCAGACTGCCCGACAGCCCGATGCCCACCATGGACATCAGCCCCTTGAGCCGGTGACGGGACAGGTTGCGGATGATGATGCGGCTGGGTTGATCCAGACGCTGCCCGAGGACGGAACGCTCCAGCCAGGAGGGACGAAAGCGCTCCGGTGCGGGTGGCCGCATGGCCTGGGCCGGAGGCAGTCGCACCGCCGCGCTCACCGCATGCCAGGTGCCCAGCAGGGCGGCGCCCGCCGAGATCACGAAGGCCAGGGCCAGGATGCGCGGCTGCAGCCGGAAACTCAGCTCGGGAAAGCGGAAATACTCCGCATAGATCTCCGCCATGGCCTCGGCGGCCCAGGCCCCCAGGGCCACCCCCAGCGCCCCGCCGCCGACCACGATGACCCCGGTGAACAGGCCATAATGGATGGCCAGATCCAGATGGCCATAGCCAAAGGCCTTGAGCAGGGCCACCTGCTGGCGCTGGGTGCGGATGATGCGGCCCATGAGCACATTGAGCAGAAAGGCAGCCACCCCCAGAAAGATGGTGGGCAGCACCCAGGCCATCACCCGCAGCTGATTCAGTTCCTCCGACAGGAAGCGATGCGAGACCTGATCGTCGCGCCCCGTGGCACCAATGCCCCCGTACAGGGCCAGGATCTGGTCCACGGCGTCGATCACATCGGCTTCCCGGGCCCCGGCCTGCAGGCTGAGCACCACGTTGTTGAAGGCACCGTCCATGTCCATGGCATGGCCCAGGGCGCGACGGTTCATCCACAGCACACCAAAGCGGGCATAGTCGGGCAGCAGATCCGCCGGCCCCAGCTGATAGATGAACTCCGGCGAGAGCCCCACGCCGCTGATGGTCAGCCGCTCCAGCCGACCATCGATGATGGCGGTGAGGGTATCCCCCGGCGCCAGATCATGGGCCTGGGCGAAGGGCTCGCCGATCACCACCTGATCGTTGCGCCCGGATTCGGGCAGGGTTCCCTGACGCAGGTACAGCCGGTTTAGCCGAGGCTGTTCCCCATCGGGCAAGGAAACCAGCAGGCCGCGAACGGGATCGTCGAAGCCGGCCACTTCCAGGCGCACCGGGGCCTTTACCCGGGTCTGCACCTGATTCACGCCGGGGATGTCCGCCAGCCGCCCGGCCACCCCCTCGGGGGCCCGTTTCAGATCGGCGAAGACCTGAGCGAAGTGATGACTGTCGTAAAAGCGGGCCTTGGACAGGGAGATGGCGTCCAGGGTGGTCACCGCCAGGATGAGCACCATCACGCCGGCGGCGATCACCACACCAATAGCCGCCGCCTGGCCCTTGAGGTGGGCCAGGTCCCTGAGCAGTTTGCGGTGCAGCGGGGCCATCACCAGGAAAGCTGGGAGGGGGATTTGCGCCCCGGGTTATCGGTGACCTCCTGCACCCTTCCATCGGCCAAACGAATCACCCGGTCGGCCATCTCCCCGATGACGGCGTTATGTGTGATCACCGCCGTGGTGGTACCCAGCTCAACATTGATATCCTGCAATACCTGCAGCACACGGATGCCCGTGGTGGAATCCAGGGCGCCGGTGGGCTCGTCGCAGAGCAGCACGTCGGGCCGTTTGGCCACCGCCCGGGCAATGGCCACCCGCTGCTGCTCTCCGCCGGAGAGCTGGGAAGGGAAGTGGTCCAGCCGTGAGGACAGGCCCACCATCTCCAGGGCCGCCTCGGGCGTCATGGGGTTGCGGGCGATCTCGGTGACAATGGCCACGTTCTCCCGGGCGGTGAGGCTGGAGATGAGGTTGTAGAATTGGAACACAAAGCCCACATGGTGGCGGCGAAACCGGGTGAGGCTCTTCTCCGTGGCGTTGACCAGGTCCTGCTCCCGGTAGCGCACCTCACCGCTGGACGCAGTGTCCAGGCCGCCCAGGATGTTCAGCAGGGTGGACTTGCCGGAGCCCGAGGCCCCGAGCATCACCACCAGTTCGCCGGCATACAGGGACAGGTCCACCCCGCGCAGGGCGTGGATTGCCACCTCACCCATGACGTAGGTCTTGGTCAGGTGGCGGGTGAAAAAGACCATTTCTTTGGTGTGGGCATGATCAGGCACACGCTATTCCCTTGAAACCAAAGGGCCATGGACGCAGTATGCGGTTCACGCATCGGGCCCACAAGCAATCGGCTATCGTACTGGGTACCTGAGGGCAGCTTGCGGCGGCGCCCGTCCATCCTCAATGGGAGATCACCTTGAATTCATCAAAACCGGAAACCATCAATACCGGCATCCAGGGCCTGGACTTTGTGCTGCAGGGCGGCTTGCCGCGCGGCCGTCCCTCTCTGGTCCGCGGTGGTCCGGGCACCGGCAAGACGGTGATCTCCTTGACCTTTCTCTGCCATGGCATCAGCCAGGGTGAGCCCGGCGTACTGGTCACCTTCGATGAGGACCCCGAGGCCCTGCTGCACCACGCACTGGGCTTTGGCTTCCCCGCCGACACCTACGTGAAGGAAGGCAGCCTGCGCATCCTCGACATGCGCCCCGATCAAAGCGAGACGGCGGGGGAGGGGATCGAGCTCACCGCCATCCTCACCCGTATCGAACATGCCCTCAAGCAGACCGGCGCTCACCGCCTGGTGCTGGACGCCATCGACGGCATGGAGGGGGCCTTTCCCGGTCAGGCAGGGCTGCGCAAGGAACTCAATCGGGTGTTCAACTGGGTGCGCGAACTGGAGGTGACCACCTTGATCACCACCGGCGAGGTGGAGAACTTCAGCACCCGGTTCGGCCTGGAGGACTACATCGCCGACTGCGTGATCGCCCTCAAGCAGGAGGTGAACAATCGGGTGATGACCCGCCTGTTGCGGGTGGTGAAACGCCGTGGCGGCCCGCATAACACCGGGGAGTTCCCCTTCCTGCTCGACTCACAGGGCATTTTCATGGTGCCGGTGAGCGGCGCGGTGCTGGATGCCCGGGTTTCCAGCGAACGCATCTCCAGTGGCGTGCCCGGTCTGGATCAGATGCTCGGCGGCAAGGGCCCCTACAAGGGCTCCACCATCCTGCTGTCAGGTCAGGCGGGCACCGGCAAGACCAGCCTGGCCTCGGCCTTTGCCCAGGCGGCGTGCCGGCGCGGCGATAAGGTGCTGTACATCAGTTTCGAGGAGAGCGTGGACGAGCTGGTGCGCAATCAGAGCAGCATCGGCGGCGAACTGGCCCATCACGCCGGCCCGGAGGGTGAGTACCGTTTGGTCATGGAGCCGGTGCGGGCCATCGAAATGGGCCTTGAGGAGCACCTGATGCGCATCATGCGCGCCCTCAGCCAGCACCGACCCGACCTGATGGTGCTCGATCCCATCAGCAGTTTCGCCAATCGCTACGAGGGTGATGGCGCCAAGGAAATGTTGCTCAGGCTCATGTACCTCATCAAGGAACAGGGCATCACGACGGTGACTACGGAGCTGCTGGGTGACGCCAGCGGCGGCGTGAGTCACCTGGACGTGTCGTCCCTGATCGATGTGTGGATCAAGCTGCGTCGCCACGAGGGCAATGGCGAGCTGAACCGCCTGATCACGGTGATCAAGGCCCGTGGCCTGGCCATCTCCAATCAGGTGAAGGAATTCCGCATGACCGATGCGGGCATGACCATCGAGGACCCGTATGTGGGCGAGAGTGGCATCGTCTATGGCACGGCCCGGCATGCACGTCAGGCGGAGGATGACCAGGTCATTGCCCAGTTGCATCAGGAACTGGAGCAGGCCCGGCGTCTGCGTGAGGAAACAGAAGAGATCAACGCGGCCCGTGAACGACTGGCCCGGGCCGAGCGCGAGGCCCGAGCGGTGGACCTGGACCGTCATGTGATGGAACTGGAGCGGCGCCTGGCGTCCATCGAGGGTGCCCGTTCGGCCATCCGCAGGAGTCGCCAATGACGCAGTACCTGCTCAGGCTCTACATCGCCGGCATGACCCCGGCCGCCCGCCGCGCCATCGAGAATCTGGATGCGCTGATGG
The DNA here is from genome assembly GCF_001632845.1 of Ectothiorhodospira sp. BSL-9. Taxonomy (NCBI): domain Bacteria; kingdom Pseudomonadati; phylum Pseudomonadota; class Gammaproteobacteria; order Chromatiales; family Ectothiorhodospiraceae; genus Ectothiorhodospira; species Ectothiorhodospira sp. BSL-9. The sequence goes on from NZ_CP011994.1 coordinate 1,605,462, forward strand.
CGGATATGGCGGGGCAGGAAATGGACATGCAGGTGGAAGTGGTGGACATCCTGGAGCGCCCGCAGTTGGCCGAGGATGAGCGCATCCTGGCCACCCCGGTGGTGGTGCGCAAGCTCCCACCCCCGGTGCGGCGGGTGGTGGGGGATCTGTCCGAACGGGAGCGGGTGCTGGTGGGGCTGGATATTCTGGAGCGGTAGGGGGTCTATTGGGCAAAATACCGCCGCAGATACTCCCCGAACTCCACTTCATCCTCCGCCTCCATGGCCCGCTGCTGCGCCAGCGACACGCGGGCCTGCTCCTCCAGTTCCGCCTCCCTGGCCCCATCCAGCCGCGTATCCCGAAAACAGGCTGCGTGCTCCCGGGACATGCGCTTGGCCACGTGATGGAACCCCTCCTCGTTCTGTGCCATTCGTGCCAGCATCTGTGCCGATGGGGTCAGATCCGCGTTGTCCACCTTGGCCTTCTGGCTTGCCAGTGATGCCGTGTAGGGCCTGGCCGGATCATCGCCATCCAGAATGCGGCACAAGGGCTCCATGGCCTGCAGGACCTCCTCGGCCCAGTAACGAAGCGAGATCTGTTCACCCCCACGCATCAGCTTGAGGGAAGGGTCCCGGCCCCGATGGGCGGTGGCGCCCTGATTGTGGTCGATGGCAAACCGCTCCAGTTCACTGATGGGCGGGCTGTCGTTGAGCAGGGCGAAGATCATCAGGGCTTCCAGGAAATACAACTGGGACTCGCCCACTCCCAGGGGCTCAAAGGCGTTGATGTCCACCGACCGCAGTTCCACATAGGCCACCCCGCCCCGGCGCAGGGCCGCCGTGGGCTTCTCATTGCCCTGGGGGATGGGCTTGGGACGCACGGTACTGTAGTACTCGTTCTCGATCTGCAGGATGTTGGCGTTGAGCTGGCGATACTCCCCGTCCACCACCACGCCCAGGCGCTCGTACTCGGGCGAGGGCGTGGCAATGGCCCGGCCCAGGCTCTGCACATAGCCTTCCAGGTTGTCGTAGTTGGCCTTGATGCCGCTCTCTTCCTCCTTGCGGTTCTGATAGCCGATGTCCCCCAGGCGCAGGCTGGTGGCATAGGGCTCGTAATAGGTGCCCTCATCAAATTCCGCCAGGGTGGTGGGCTTGCCCGCCAGGAAGGATTTGCACACCGCTGGCGAAGCCCCGAACAGGTAGGGCACCAGCCAGCCCAGGCGCTGCAGGTTGCGCAACATGCCAAAGTAGATTTCGTCCCGAAAGGCGCGCTCCTCGCCACCAGCACCCAGGATCTCCTGATAGGCCGGCCAGAAGGCCTGGCTCATGGAAAAGTTGAAATGCACGCCGGCGATCACCTGCATCAGCCGCCCGTAGCGCAGCCCCAGCCCCAGGCGGTAGACGGTCTTCATGCGTCCGGCGTTGGAGTGTCCGTAACGGGCCACGGGGATGCCCCGCTCGCCCTCCAGCACGCAGGGCATGCTGGTGGCCCAGAGCAGTTCCTCGCCGATGCGCGGATAGGTGAACAGGTGCAGGTCCCGCATGAAGTCCAGGGCCTCCCGGGCACTGGTGCAGGGCGGGGTGATGAACTCCAGCAGGGCCTCGGAATAGTCCGTGGTGATCCAGGGGTGGGTGAGGGCGGAACCCAGAGCCGCGGGATGCGGGGTCTGGGCGATGCCGCCGTCAGCGCGCACGCGCAGGCTCTCCTTCTCCAGACCAATCAGGCCGCTGCGCAGTGTGTGGGCCTGTTCGCGGGACAGCAGACGCTCCAGGCGGGCTTGGTAGGATGCGTACAACGTGGCGGATCCTTCGTCTTTTGAATGGCTTGTATGGATGATTGCGCCCCCAAGAATACTGCATGGCGGCGCGCCTGTGGGCCGTGCCCCATGACATGCTGCCGCATCTGGCTGATAATGCCCGCAGACCCAAGCCCGCGCCGACCACTCCATGGCCTCCCTGCTCCGCGCCTGGCAACGCCGCCGCGCGCTTGCCCGAGATACCATTCCGCCCGCCCTGTGGCAGCAGGGGGTGGAGTCCGTGATGCTGCTGGATGGCATGGACGACGCCTCCCTGCAACGGTTGCGGCGCCTGGTGGTGCCCTTTCTGGCGGAAAAGCGTCTCTACGGGGCTCATGGTCTGGAGGTGACTCCGGCCATGGCCCTGAACATCGCCCTGCAGGCCTGCCTGCCCATCCTTGAACTCGGCCTGGACTGGTACGACGAGTGGGCCACGATCGTCGTCTATGAAGATGACTTTCTCCCGCATCATGAGGTGATGGACGAGATGGGCATCCTGCACGTGGAGGACATGCCCTACAGCGGCGAGGCCTGGGAACGCGGCCCGGTGCTGTTATCCTGGGGAGCCATGGCCCGGGGCGAAACCCTGGCCATCCATGAGTTCACCCACACCCTGGACATGCGCAATGGCGCCGCCAACGGCATGCCACCCCTGCACCGGGAGATGCGGGTGTCGGACTGGACCCGGATCATGACCGCGGCCTACGATGACCTGAACCGGCGCCTGGATCTGGAACAACCCAGCGATTTTGATCCCTATGCCGCCACCGATCCCGGAGAGTTCTTTGCCGTGATGAGTGAGTATTTCTTCGCCCGGCCCCGGGTACTTCAGCGGGAATATCCGGATGTCCATGCACAGTTCCGCCAGTTCTACCGCCAGGATCCGGCAGAGCGTCGGATGTTGAGGGCGCCCATGCCCATCAGGAGTGACAGATGAGCCAGCTTCGCGATCAACTTCTCAAGGCCGGCCTGGTCACCGAGGAACAGGCCCAAAAGGCCGAGGAGGTTCAGAATCGTCCTTCCCGTGCCCGGGATGGACGCCCGGCGCGGGGCGGCGGGCAGGGCCGGTCGGACAACCGCAAGGGTGGGGCGGCTCGCACCAAGAAGGCCCGCCCTCAGGGCCGTACGGACAAGCCCCGGCGGGCCCCGGAGCGCGAGGCGCGGGCGCCGGCATCGGCACCCGATGGGCCTGCCAGGCCCTCCAGGGGGAATCGTGGACAACCCAGTCCCCAGGCACGCGCCCTCAAGCAGGAACTCAGGGAATTGATTGCCGCGCATCGGGTCAATCAGGATCAGGCCGAGCAGCCCTATCACTTCCAGGTGGGGCAGACCATCAAGCATCTGTATGTCACCGAGGAGCAGCAGGCGCAGCTGGCCGATGGGCAGCTGTGCATCGCCTTTCTGGACGGACGTCGGCATCTGCTGCCTGCCGTCATTGGTCGTCAGATCCTGGAGCGGGACCCGAGTCGAACCGTGGTCTTCCCCGGAGAGCCTGATGAAGAGGTCGATCCGGTATCCACCCCACCCCAAGAGGAAGAACATCGCCCATGAAGACAAGCACCTACATCCTGCCCCCCCTGCTGGCCATGATGCTGCTCTTCGCCTCTGCCCAGGTGGCCTGGGCCGGTGATGGCGACTACCCCGGCTATATCGCCCTGGAACCTGCCCTGGTGGTGAATCTGGATAACCCGCGCCGTGCCCAGTTTCTGCAGATCCAGGCCCAGTTCTACGTGGAGACAGCCGCCGACGCAGAGCGGGTGCAGCGGCACATGCCGGTGATTCGTGATCGCATGATCACCTACTTTGGTGGTCGCGATCCGGACAAGGTCCGCGGCGCCCAGGAACGCGAACGGATGCGTGCCGAGGTGCTGGATCATTTGCGCGAGGCCATGGAGGAGACGACCGGCGCACCCTCCGTCAGCAACCTCTATTTCACCGGTTTCGTCGTCCAGTGAATCGGCGCTAACCGGGCTGTGACGGGTTCCGCGGAGTTGAGCCCGGTCAGTGGTAATGGGTGCCGATTCACCCTATCCTCCCGTTAAAAACCACACAGCTGCAGGGAGTCCATACCGTGATGAGAAACAATCCACGTTCCTCCAGTATTGTCGGCTCGGTGCTCATGCCCGGCATCCTGGCCCTGGCCTGCGCCTCGGGCACGGCCCTGGCTCACAACCACACCGAAGATGAGCAAACCGCCAGCGCCAAGGATGCGGCCTCCGAGATGGACGCGGCCCGTAATTTCGAAGAACCTTCCGAGGCCATGCCGCGGGAGGCGCCCGCCATGGATGAGCCGCCCGTCAATGCTGCGGAGGCGGATGCACCCGGGATGCCCCCCGTGCAGGACGGTGGCCCCGCCATGGATGAGCCGGCCCTGGATGAGGCCCCCGAGGCCGCCCCTCCCGCTGATCCGGTCGATGCCCCGGCCATGGATGAGCCTCACGATGCCATGCCCGAAGAGGCCCCCGCCATGGACGCCGACCCGGGTGTGACCGAGCCCGCCATCACCGAGCCGGACATCACCGACGAACCCATGGACGCGCCGGCCGAGGAACCCACCGAGCCTGCCCAGCCGGAGGCTGCCGCCGAGGAGCCGGAAATGGCCCCCGAACCGGGCCCGCGAGGCCAGGTGTCCCGCGGCCAGTTCACCTCGGGTATCGATAACCGCGAACCGGTGGACAACCTCACCCGGGTGGATGCCGGTGCGGAGCAGGTGTATTTCTTCAGCGAGATCATGTACCACGAGGGCGGCGAGATCATCCACCGCTGGCGTTACCGGGATAACCAGGACATGGGCAACATCCACTTTGATGTGGGCGGCCCCCGCTGGCGCATCTGGTCCATGAAGACCCTGGATCCGGCCTGGACCGGCCCCTGGCGCGTGGAAGTGGTCACCCAGGACGGCGAGGTGCTGGACACCTATCGGTTCGAGTTGCGGTGAGTGGAGCCGTCCTCAACCTGATCACCGGCTTTCTGGGCGCCGGCAAGACCACCGCCATCCTGCACCTGCTGGCACACCGCCCGGCCCATGAGCGCTGGGCGGTGCTGGTCAACGAGTTCGGCGAGGTGGGCATCGACGGGGAGATCCTCGCCGATGCGGCCGGTGACGAGATCCGGGTGCGGGAGGTTTCCGGTGGCTGCATCTGCTGCACCGGGGCCATGAACCTGCGGGTGGCACTCACCAAAATACTCCGGGAGATCCGCCCGGATCGCCTGCTGGTGGAGCCCACCGGGCTGGGGCATCCCACGGGCATCGTGGATACCCTGCGCGACCCCTGGCTGGCCTCCGCTGCCCGGCTGGGCAACATCACCTGCATCGTGGATCCGGCCGGGTTCAGTCAGGAGCGTCTGGAGAAATCCCTGATCTACAAGGATCAGCTCACCCTGGCCGATGTGGTGGTGATCAACAAGACCGATGTGGCCCCGGCTGACCAGCTGGAAGCCCTGGAGGCCTTCGTGGCGGGGCTGTACCCACCGAAGCAGGCCGTGGTGCGCACCACCCACGGCCGGATCGATCCGGCCCTGCTGGATCTGGAGGCGTCCGGCGTGGACAGGGCAGGGGAGCGGGGTGTCCTTACGGTGATGGCGCCGGCTGGTGCGTTCGTTGTGGGCAGTGGGCCCGGTTCGGTTGCGGCCCCCCTGAGCGGCGCAAGCCCTGGTACTCAGGCGCCGGCAGCCGATACGGCGCGTGGCTGGCGATTCGCGCCGGAGGATCGTTTCGATCTGAAAGTGCTGGAGGGCTTGTTCAGCAAGCCACCGTTCAGTGAACTGGTGCGCGCCAAGGGCGTGGTGCGCACCGGGCGGGAATGGTACCGGTTCGATTGGGCCGAGGGGCGATTCTCCACCGCCCCCATCGCCTGGCGCCGGGACAGTCGGGTGGAGTTGATTGCTGATGAGGTGCTGGATTGGGTGGCGGTGGAGAAGGCGCTCACGCAGGCCCTCACCCCATGCAAGGCGGCGACTCCTTCACCCGCCCGCCGCGTGCCGACCACTCCTGGGGCGTGAAGGTGTGCAGGGCCAGGGCATGCACAGCCCCCTGCAACTCATCCATCAACAACGCATTCACCTGCCGGTGCCTGGCCAGCAGCCGCTGACCCTCGAACGCATCCGCGGCCACCGTCACCTTGAAATGGGACTCTGAACCCGCCGGCACATTGTGACCATCGCTCTCGTTCTCCACCTCAAGATAGGCAGGGTTCAGCCCCTGGGACAGCTTGCGTTCGATCTGTGACTGCACACTCATAATTCCGACCATTATGCTGTGGATTGCAGGCCGCATCATCCGATATCCGCGCCGGGCAGGCAAGTCTTCGCGCGGGCCTTCCTCAGCGGCCCCTTGGCCGCCTGCTATCCCAAACGTTATAGTAAGGAATAGCCAGCTACCCCGGCCAGAGCGCCCGGCCAGAATGGACACCGCCCCATGAAAGAATCCACCCCCGCCGCCATCCACCTCACGGACTATGCACCGCCCCAGTGGCGCATTGAGCAGGTGGATCTGTGCTTCCTGCTGGACCCGGTCGATACCCGTGTGCAATCCCGGCTGCAACTGCGCCGCGCGGTGAGCCAGGAGGCGCCGCTGGTGCTCCAGGGAGAGGAGATCAAGCTGATCAGCCTCACCGTGGACGGGCAGCCCATGGCCCCGGGCAATATCCAGCAGGACGAGGGCAGCCTCACCCTCCACGAACTTCCCGCCCAGTGCACCCTGGAGATGGAAACCGCCATCAGCCCCGAGGCCAACACAGCCCTGTCGGGGTTGTATGTCTCTGGCGGCAATTTCTGCACCCAGTGCGAGGCGGAGGGGTTTCGGCGCATCACCTGGTTCCTGGACCGGCCCGATGTGATGACCCTCTTCACCGTGCGCATCGAGGCCGACAAGGCCCGCTACCCGGTGCTGCTGTCCAATGGCAATCTCACCGACGCCGGCGACCTGCCCGAAGGGCGCCATTATGCCGTCTGGCACGACCCCTTCCCCAAACCCAGCTACCTGTTCGCCCTGGTGGCCGGGGATCTGGTCTGCCAGCAGGACAGCTTCACCACCTGTTCCGGTCGGGAGGTGGACCTGCGCATCTATGTGCAGCGCCACAACCTGGATCAATGCGACCACGCCATGCGCTCCCTGAAAAAATCCATGCGCTGGGACGAGGACACCTACGGCCGGGAATACGATCTGGATATCTACATGATCGTGGCCGTGGACGACTTCAACATGGGGGCCATGGAAAACAAGGGCCTCAATGTCTTCAACTCCAAGTACGTGCTGGCCCGGCCGGATACCGCCACCGACGATGACTTCGTGGCCATCGAGAGCGTGATCGCCCATGAGTATTTCCATAACTGGTCAGGCAACCGGGTCACCTGCCGGGACTGGTTCCAGCTCTCCCTCAAGGAAGGGCTTACCGTCTTCCGCGACCAGGAGTTCACTGCCGACCAGAGCCTGCGGGCGGTGAAGCGCATCGGCGATGTGCAGCGCCTGCGCTCGTTGCAGTTCCCCGAGGATGCCGGCCCCATGGCCCATCCGGTGCGGCCCCAGTCCTATATCGAGATCAACAACTTCTACACCATGACGGTGTACGAGAAGGGCGCCGAGGTGGTGCGCATGATCCAGACCCTGGTGGGCCGGGAAGGCTTCCGTCGTGGGCTGGATCTTTATTTCGAGCGCCACGACGGCCAGGCGGTCACCACCGATGATTTCGTTCAGGCCATGGAAGACGCCAATGCCCGGGATCTGCGCCGTTTCCGCCGCTGGTATGACCAGGCCGGCACCCCCGTGCTGGACGTGGCCGGGGAATACGACGCGGCCACCCAAAGCTATCGCCTCACCGTGCGCCAGTCCTGCCCGCCCACCCAGGGGCAGTCGGAAAAGCTGCCCTTCCATATCCCCCTCACCGTGGCCCTGCTGGACAGTCAGGGCCGGGAGATCCCCCTGCGCCTGGAAGGCGAGAGCCAGGCCACCCCCGGCGAGCGGGTGATAGAACTCACCGCCCCGGATCATGTGCTGGTGTTCCGCGACGTGCCCGAGGCCCCGGTGCCCTCGTTGCTGCGAGGATTCTCGGCGCCGGTGAAGCTGAAATTCCCCTACACCTCCGAGGAGCTGGCCTTCCTCATGGGCCACGACACCGACGACTTCAACCGCTGGGAGGCGGGCCAGCAGTTCGCCGTGCAGATGCTGCAGGGGCAGATCGCCCACATCCAGGCCGGCCGCGAGCCCCGGCTTGACCCCCTGTTTCAGGAGGCCTTCGCCAGGGTGCTGGACAACGACACCCTGGATACCGCCCTGGTGGCCGAGGCCCTCACCCTGCCGGGCGAGACCTACCTGGCCGAGCAGATGGACGTGGTGGACGTGGATGCCATCCACCAGGCGCGCCAGTTCACCCGCCGTGCATTGGGCGAGGCCCTGGCGGCGCGCTTCCGGGCCGTGTATGACTCGCTGCAGGACAGCCCCAGTAAGGATGGGCAACAGATGGATGCCGCCGCCATGGGGCGTCGGCGCCTGCGCAACCTGTGCCTGGCCTATCTGTGTGCCGCCGGCGACACCAACGCCCAGGCTCTGGCCGAGGCCCAGTACCAGGCCGCCGACAACATGACCGATGCCATGGGTGCCCTGCGGGCCCTGATGGACTGCCCTGGGGAGATTCAGGAACGCAGCCTGGCCCACTTCGAGGCCCGCTGGCGGGAAGAGCCACTGGTGCTGGACAAGTGGTTCGGCCTGCAGGCCACCGCCAGTGCCCCCGGGGCCCTGGACCGGATCCGTCGCCTGATGCAGCACCCGGTCTTTTCCATCCGCAACCCCAATCGGGTGCGCGCCGTGCTGGGGGCCTTTGCCATGGCCAACCCGGTGCATTTCCATGCCGCTGATGGCAGCGGCTATGAACTGATCACCGATCAGGTGCTGGAACTGGATGGCCTGAACCCCCAGATCGCCGCCCGGCTGGTCACCAGCCTGAGCCGCTGGAAGCGATTCGATGAGCAGCGCCAGGGGCTGATGCGGGCCAGCCTGGAGCGCATCGTGGCCCACCCGGGGCTGTCCCGGGACGTGTACGAGATTGCCTCGCGGAGTCTGGGGTGAAAAGATAGGCGGCATGCACACACACAGCGCGACGATCATGGACGATCAACCCCTGGATATCCTCCGATCCACCTTCGGTTACGAGCAATTCCGCCCGCCCCAGGACCAGGTCATCGACACCCTCATGCAGGGCGGCGATGCACTGGTCCTGATGCCCACGGGGGGCGGCAAGTCCCTGTGCTATCAGATCCCCGCCATGGCTCTGCCGGGCACGGGGGTCGTGGTGTCTCCCTTGATTGCCCTCATGCAGGACCAAGTGGCTGCCCTGCGCCAGGCGGGGGTGCGCGCTGCCTATTTGAATTCCACCCTGCATTGGGAAGAGGCTCAGGCAGTGGAACGGGACCTGCTGCGTGGCGAGCTGGACCTGCTCTATGTGGCTCCCGAGCGCCTGCTCAACGAACGCACCCTGGCCCTGCTGGGGCGGGCACGCATCAATCTGTTCGCCATTGATGAGGCCCATTGTGTCTCCCAGTGGGGCCATGATTTCCGGCCCGAATACATCAAGCTCTCCCTGCTGGCCGAGCACTGGCCCCACATCCCCCGCATCGCCCTCACCGCCACCGCCGACGAGCGCACCCGTCAGGAGATCCGGCAGCGCCTGGGGCTGGACCGGGCCCGGGTGTTCATCAGCGGCTTCGACCGGCCCAACATCCGCTACCGCATCACCCAGGGCAGCGGGAATGCCCGCCGGGATCTGCTGCGCTTCATCCAGCAGACTCACCCGGATGAGGCAGGCATTGTCTATTGCCTGTCCCGCAAGCGGGTGGACGAGATCGCCGACTGGCTCTGCGACCAGGGGCTGACCGCGCTGCCCTACCACGCGGGCCTGGGCGCCCAGGTGCGGGAGGCCCATCAGCGGCGGTTTCTCAATGAGGAAGGGGTGATTGTGGTGGCCACCATCGCCTTCGGCATGGGCATCGACAAGCCCAATGTGCGCTTCGTGGCCCACCTGAACCTGCCCAAGAGCATCGAGGCCTATTATCAGGAGACCGGCCGCGCCGGTCGTGACGGGCTGCCGGCGGATGCCTGGATGAGCTACGGCCTGCAGGATGTGATCACCCTGCGGCAGATGGTGGACAGCTCCGAGGCGGACGAGAGCCACAAGCGGGTAGAGCGCCACAAGCTGGACGCCATGCTGGGCCTGTGCGAGATGACCACCTGTCGTCGCCAGGCCCTGCTGTCCTATTTTGGCGAGACGGAGTCCGAGCCCTGCGGCAACTGCGACACCTGCCTGGAACCCCCCGAGACCTGGGACGCCACCGTCCCCGCCCAGAAGGCCCTGTCCTGTGTGCATCGCACCGGGCAGCGGTTTGGCGTGAACTACCTGGTGGACGTGCTGCGCGGCAAGGATGATGCCCGTATCAAGCAGTTCGGCCATGACCGCGTGAGTGTGTTCGGCATCGGCAGCGACATGGGCGTGAACGAGTGGAAGGGGATCTTCCGGCAGATGATCGCCCGGGGCCTGCTCACGGTGGACCTGGAAGGCCACGGCGGCCTGCATCTCAACGAGGCCTGCCGGCCGGTGCTGCGGGGGGAAATGCAGCTGATGCTGCGCAAGGAGGTGCGGCCTTCTCGTGCGCCCAAGGAGCCCCGGCGCACCGCAGCGGCGAGTCTGGACAGCCCCGAGGACCAGCGCCTATTCGAGGCCCTGCGCGCCTGCCGGCGTCGGCTGGCGGACGAGCAGGGGGTGCCGCCGTATGTGGTGTTTCATGATGCCACGTTGATGGAGATGGCGGAGGTGCGACCGGAGAGCCTGCGGGCCATGGCGGCAATCTCCGGGGTGGGGGAGAGGAAGCTGGAGGCTTATGGAGAGGAATTCCTGGAGGTGATTTTGAGGTTTGAGTAACCTTTCATCACCGCGCGTTGAACACCACCACGGTCTTCCCCTTGGCCGTGATCAGTTCCCGCTCTTCCAGGTCCTTGAGTACCCGCCCGGCCATCTCCCGGGAACAGCCCACGATCTTGGCCAGCTCCTGGCGGGTGACGCGGATCTGCATCCCCTTGGGGTGGGTCATGGCGTCCGGTTGCTGGGCCAGCTCCATCAGGGTGCGGGCGATGCGGCCGGTCACGTCCAGGAAGGCCAGGTCGATCACCTTGCGGCTGGTCTCGCGCAGGCGCACGGCCATCTGGGTGGCCAGCAGGAACAGGATGGTGGGGTCCTGCATGGCCAGTTCGATGAACTTGGGGTAGTGGATCTCCGCCGTCTCGGTGGGCGTGCGGGTCACGATGCCGGCGCTGCGCGCCTGGGAGGAAAACACACCCATCTCCCCGAAGAACTGCCCCGGGTTCAGGTAGGCCAGCACCATCTCGTGCCCCAGTTCATCCTCGATCATCACGCTGACCGAACCCTGAATGATATAGTAGAGCGTATCCGGGCGATCCCCCGCGTGGATGATGGTGGCACGGGCGGGGTATTGGCGACGATGGCAATGGGCAAGCAATTTATCCAGTGCCTCTTCAGGCGCCTGTTGTTGCTTGAGTAGACTACTCATTGTCCACCTCGTGGGGGCAGGACGACGAACCGCCAACGCTAACAATGGGGGAGGCGGGGCCTGTATCCGCTGATGCGTCGGATGAGCTGAGGGCGCTTATCTTATTATTTTCCCAGCGTCGAGTTTATGGTAGCCCGGGTGGATTGTCGAATATTTGCATCGGCCGAGCGCGCCGAAAGGAAGAAAGGGCTGTGAAAACCCGGATCAAATGGCTGGATAACGCAACCTTTGTGGGCGAGTCGGGCAGTGGACATGCCGTGGTGATGGACGGCCCACCGGAGCACGGTGGACGCAACCTGGGCCCCCGCCCCATGGAGATGCTGCTGCTGGGCATGGGCGGCTGCACCGCCTTCGACGTGATGCAGATCCTCAAAAAATCCCGCCAGTCAGTGACCGACTGCGAACTGGAAGTGTCTGCCGAGCGCGCGGAGACCGACCCCAAGGTATTCACCCGCATCCATGTGAATTACATCGTCACCGGTCACGATCTGTCGGAAAAGCACGTGGCCAGGGCCGTGAGCCTGTCGGCAGAAAAATACTGCTCTGCCTCCATCATGCTGGGCAAGGTGGCCGAGATCACCCATGATTTCGAGATCCGGTCACCCTGAGGAGCGCTGCGCGGGCGGGCGGTCTGTCGTAGCCGCGAATACGGGTGATACACTCAATCGCCCTGGGGATACCTGGCCATAACCAATTTTCCCAGTGCGGTATTGAAATGTGAACTGGTTCACATTACTCTCTCAAGCAGTGACCGTCGCCCTTCGGCTTCGGGTCCCGCCTGCGTTTCAGGCGTCAACCCGTTCGGATGAGGGGTTTCACGCGAATATTCCGCCCGCCCGGGCATTCGGGTAAGCGGAGCAGGGTAGGCGCCAGAAAAGGAGAAGCACGTGAGCAAGCGAAGTGTCCAGGGGTTCATCCGATACCTTCTCGTCCTCCTCGCGGCATTGGCGCTGGGCGCCTGTGCGACCAAGCACCCCCCGCTGGAAGATGTGTCGCTGGACGGTAGTCCCGACTACATCATCGGCCCCGGCGATAATGTGAACATCTTCGTCTGGCGCCAGCCCGAGCTGTCCATGTCGGTGCCGGTGCGCCCCGACGGCAAGATCACCACCCCGTTGATCGAAGACGTACCCGCCGCCAACAAGACCCCCACCGAACTGGCCCGGGACATGGAAGAGGTCCTGTCCGTGTATGTGCGGGATCCGGTGGTCACGGTCATCGTCACTGGTTTTCGCGGTCCCTACGATCAGCAGATCCGGGTGGTGGGTCAGGCCGCCAATCCTCAGGCCATCCCCTTTAACGAAAACATGACGGTACTGGATGTGATGATCGCCGTGGGCGGGCTCACCGAGTTCGCGGCAGGCAATCGGGCCTCCATCGTGCGGCATGCCAACGGTGAAACCCGTCAGTTCAATGTGCGTCTCAATGATCTGCTCAACCGCGGTGACATTGATGCCAACGCCCATGTACTCCCCGGGGACATCCTGATCATTCCGGAATCCTGGTTCTAGGTCCTTTGTGGGGGCGTGAGGGATCGCGCCCCTTGTTCGATGTGCAGTCAAGTAGTTCGCGTAGGCGAGGAGGTCGCCGCCATGCAGGAAATCCTCAATCAGATCATGGGCTACGTCAGGTCCACCTGGCGTTACCGGTGGATCGTGCTCATCGTGGCCTGGATTGTCAGCCTGATCGGCTGGGCCCATGTCACCCAGATTCCGGATCAATACCGCGCCTCCGCCCAAGTGCATGTGGACACCCAGTCCATGCTGCGTCCCCTGCTGCGGGGGCTGGCTGTGGACACCAATATCTCCCAGCGGGTGGAGTTCATGACCCGCACCATGCTCACCGGGCCCAACCTGGAAGAGGTGGCCCGGGAGGTGGATCTGCATCTGCAGGCTCGCACCGATGCGGACATGCAGCGGATCGTGAGTCAACTGCGCAGCGGTATCAACATCTCCTCGGGGCGCAGGAACGACGTCTACACGATTTCCTACACTCATGGCAGCCCTCAGCATGCCTACGATGTGGTTCAGGCGCTCATCAATCGATTTGTGGAGGGCGCTCTGGGAGATACTCGTGCGGGCACAGACCATGCGCAGCGATTCCTGGATCAACAGATCGCGGAGTACGAGGAGCGACTAACCGCCGCCGAGAGACGGCTGGCAGACTTCCGGCGTCAGAATGTAGGGATGCTGCCAGGGGATCGCGGTGATTATTATGGGCGCCTCCAGCGGGCTCAGAATCAACTGGAGACCACCCAGCAGCAGATCAACGAACTGGAAAGACGGCGCGACGAGATCCGGCGTCAACTCTCTGGTGAAGGACCTTCCGTAGGCCCCTTGGGTGGAATGCGAACGTCCCAGGCCACCGCAGCCATTGACGCCAGGATCGAGAACCTCAGGACCCGTCTGGATGAACTGCTGCTGACCTATACCGAGCGCCACCCGGACGTTCAAAGCATCCGGCGTACCATCGATGATCTCGAAAAACAGCGCGAGGAAGAGTTGATGCTCGCAAGTCAGACAGGCCCCACGGAAGATCAGTTGGCCTCCAATCCCTATTTTCAACAATTGCGCTCCAGCCTTTCCAATACGGAAGTGGAACTGGCCAGCCTGCGTTCCCGTGAACAGCGCCAGCAGTCCGATTTGGAAGAATTGGAGAGACTGGTGAACGTCATTCCCGATATTGAGGCGGAGTTGAAGCGTCTGGACAGGGATTACAACGTCAATCAGCAGCAATACAACCAGTTGTTGCAGCGCCGTGAATCAGCTGCCATCAGTCGTAGAGTGGAAGAAGGTGGCGATCAGGTGCAATTCCGGGTGATCGAGCCGGCGCGGGTGCCTTCCTCTCCTTCGGCGCCAAATCGTCCCGCCATGTTCAGCGCTTCCCTGGTGGGTGGCCTGGCCGTGGGTGCTGGCCTGGCCTTCCTTATCGGCCTGCTGCGCCCGGTGTACGACAACCGGCGCACGCTGAACTCCGTGACCGGCTTCCCGGTGCTGGGCGTGGTCTCCCAGGTGAGCAACGCCCGTATCAAGCGGCGCGAGCGAATCGAACTGGTGGCCTTTGGGTCCGTCGGTGGCCTGCTGATCCTCACCTATTTCGTGGTGGTGGCAGCGGGCGGAATTCATCTACCCATCGTGGAGCGGCTGCTGGGATGAGCGATAACGATCGAGATTTGAGCCTGATCGAAAAGGCTGCCCGCCGCCTGCGGGAGCAGGAGGAGGGCAAGGCAAGCGACGCTTCGCCCCCGCCTGCTTTCGAGCGGACACAGGTCCATGCCCGGGTGGCCGAACAGCCCGAGTCCACTCCGAAACCGGATTCGGAAGCAACTCAAGTGGCTGCCCAGGACGAGGGCGGCCTCGGGGCCAATCCGGCAGAGCAGGCCCCCCTGCATCCCCTGCCGGATGTACCTCCGCCCCCGCCGGACCTGAATCCCGAACGGGACCGTTACGTGGAACTCAACCTGGCCCATCTGCGAGAGCAGGGATTTGTCACCGCTGGCTCCGAGCGTACCCAGGTGGCCGAAGAGTTCCGCATGATCAAGCGCCCGCTGCTGGCCAATGCCTTCGGCCGCGGTGCCGACCTGGTGGAACAGGGCAATCTGGTGATGGTGACCAGCGCCAAGTCCGGCGAGGGCAAGACCTTTACGGCCATCAACCTGGCCATCAGCATCGCCATGGAGATGGACAAGACGGTGCTGCTGGTGGATGCTGACGTGGGGCGCTCCCGTGTGCATGAGATCCTGGGCACCCCCATGGGCCCCGGGCTCATCGACCTGCTGCTGGACGATAACCTGGATGTGGGCGATGTGATGATCAAGACCAACATCCCCAAACTGCGTGTCGTGCCCATGGGTAAATACCATCCCCATGCCAACGAGTTGCTGGCCAGTGAGGACATGCTGCGTCTGACCAAGGAGCTGGCGGAACGCTACCCGGACCGCATGGTGATCTTCGATTCCCCGCCGCTGCTGCTCACCAGCGAGGCGGCCGTGCTGGGTACCCTCCTGGGGCAGATCGTCTTCGTGGTGGAATCCGAGAAGACCCTCCAGGGGGCCGTCAACGATGCCCTGGCCATGCTGGATCATTCCAAGCCCATCGGGCTGGTGCTCAACAAGATGCGCTCGTCCCTGATCAGTCGCTACGCCGGCTATGGGTATGGCTACGGCTATGGTTATGGCTACGCGAAACAGGACAAAGACCAACCAGCACAGGGATCCGCCGCATGAGTCGCCCATGGGGTGGCGCGCTGCTGGGGGGCGCGGCCCTGCTCATCCTGAGCAGCGACGCCGCCGCCAACCGCTGGGACTTCACGCCCCGGGCCAGCGTGTCGCAGACCTACACGGATAACGTCAACCTGGCCTCCGACTCGGGCGACAAGGAGTCCGAGTCCATCAGTCAGCTCAATACCGGCTTTTCGCTCAGCCGCGGCGGCGGGCGCACGGACCTGAATCTGGGCTACAACCTGCAAAGCCTGGCCTACTGGGGCGATGACAGTCGCAATACGGTGAATCACACCTTTTCCGGCAACAGCACCACCGAGCTGCTCCGGGAAAGCTTCTTCGTGGATGCCTCCGCCAGTTACCGGGAGCGATTGGTGGATGGCCGGGATGGCTTTGCCGGGGATACGATCACCGATGGCAACAGAACGGGCGTGGCCACCTACCGGGTGAGCCCCTACTGGCGCCAGCAGTTCGGGCGCTTTGCCGGAGGTGAGGTGCGCTACACCTGGGACAAGACAGACTATCAGGATGCCAGCGTGGAGGGCTCCGGGAGTGAGTCCAACCGTGTTCAGGCGAGCCTCAACAGTGGTCCGCAGTTCACCACGATTGGTTGGGGCCTGACCTATAGCTGGGACCGAAGCGACTTCGAGGATGGCTCCCAGACCACCTTCGAGTCCATCGAGGGGCTGGTGCGGCTTAATCTCACGCCTCAGTTCAGTGTGTTTGCCGCTGGAGGAGAAGAGCGCAATGATTTCGAGCGCGACATTACCCGGGCAGATCCCGATGACAGCTTCTGGCGCGCCGGGTTTACCTGGTTGCCCACCCCGCGTACTTCTCTGGACGCCTTCTATGGCGAGCGGTTTTTCGGTGATACCTACGGACTGACCCTGAACCACCGGTTCCGGCATGCCGCATGGTCGATTGCCTATTCGGAGACTGTGACCACACAAAGCCGCGTTGAACTGGTCGAGGCAGGCACTGGCCTGATCATTTCTCCGATCGAGGGCACAGATGAGTTTGAAATCATCGAAGTACCCCTTTTCGATCAGGAGCTTGTACCCGACGTGTTTATCTCCCGCCAACTCAGCGTCAGCGCCTCCGGCCAGCGCTCCAAAGTCTCCTGGAGTGTCCGCGGCGCCCGCCAGGAGCGTGAGTTTGAAACCGTAAGAGGTGATCAGGAGGTCAACTCCCTCACCACCTCCACCAGCTACCAACTGGCCCCCCGCACCAGTGCCCAGGCCAGCCTGCAATGGCAAGGCACCGAGTACGATGTGGACAACCGCAAGGACGACCTCTACGCCCTCAGCTTCGGTTTGAGCCGCACGCTGGGGCCACGCACTTCCGCCTCATTGACCTACCGCCATCAGCAGCGTGACTCGGACCTGCCGGGCGGCGACTACGAAGAAAACCGGGTGACCGCCACACTCAGCGCCACGTTCTAGGGAGCGTCATGTACGAAGCCTATTTCAAGCTGGATCGCAAACCCTTCCAGCTCAGCCCCGACCCGCGCTACTTCTTTGGCAGCCGCATCCACCGGCGGGCACTGGCCTATCTGCGCTACGGACTGAGCCAGGGTGAAGGCTTCATTGCCATCACGGGGGATGTGGGCACGGGCAAGACCACCCTGGTGCGCATGCTCTTCAACGAGCTCAACGATGACAACCTCATCGCCGCCCAGATCGTCACCACCCAACTCCAGGCCGATGACCTGTTGCGCATGGTGGCCATGGCCTTCGGACTGGAGGTGGAGAAGGACAGCAAGGCAACCATCCTCTCCCGCCTGGAACGCTTCCTCACCGAGAGGGCCCGGGAAGGCAAACGCATGCTGCTGGTGGTGGACGAGGCCCAGAACCTGCCGCCCCATGCCCTGGAAGAGCTGCGCATGCTTTCCAACTTCCAGGTGGGGGGGCGCCCGCTGCTGCAGAGCTTCCTGCTGGGCCAGAACCAGTTCCGCCGCACCCTGCAGATGCCCGAACTGGAGCAGTTCCGCCAGCGCTTCCTGGCCGCCTGCCACCTCACGCCCCTGTCGGAAGAGGAAACCCGGGAATACATCGAGTACCGCCTGGAAAACTCCGGCTGGCAGCGAGACCCGGACTTCACCCCCGACTCCTTCACCGAGATCCATCGCCAGACCGAAGGCATCCCGCGGCGCATCAACAGCCTGGCCGACCGCCTGCTGCTGTTCGCCTTCCTGGAGGAGCGGCACGAGATCGACGATGCCGTGGTGCGCGCCGTGGCCCAGGAACTGGGCGAGGAGATGAACGCCCTCGCTGAAGAAACCGGTTCCGGGCCACTGGAAGGGGGCCTGGACCGTGGCGGTGTGTACGACGCCGAGGGCCTGCCGGCCCATTACTCCTGGAGCAACCTGGAACTGCGGGTCTCGGCACTGGAAAGCCGCATCCAGACCATGGAAAAGACCTTCTACCGGGAAATCTCCCAGGTCCGTCGCTTCATCAAGCATTTCCTGAAGGAGAAGACCCAGTGACCCAGGCTCCCAACGCCCCCCAGCGCATCCGCAATGCCATGACCGTGGATGTGGAAGACTACTTCCAGGTCTCCGCCTTTGAGGAACACATCTCCCGGGGGAGTTGGGACGATCTGCCCTGCAGGGTGGAACAGAACGTGGATCGCATCCTGCAGCTCTTCGCAGACCAGGACGTGAAGGCCACCTTCTTTTATCTGGGTTGGGTGGCTCGCCGCTACCCGGAACTGGTGCGGCGCACCCGGGACGAGGGCCACGAGATCGCCAGCCACGGCTGGTCCCATATTCGGGCCACGGAACAGACCCAGGAGGCCTTCCGCCAGGATGTCTCCCGCACCAAGGCGCTGCTGGAGGACGTGACCGGCGACCCGGTGCAGGGCTATCGGGCCGCCAGTTACTCCATTGGTCGGGATAACCTCTGGGCCCTGGATGTCCTCCAGGACACGGGGCACCGTTACAGTTCCAGCATCTACCCCATCCGCCATGACCTCTACGGCATGCCCGAGGCCCCCCGGTTCGCCTTTTACCCCGTGGATGGCGACCTGCTGGAGGTGCCGGTGACCACCCTGGAACTGGCTGGCCAGAAATTCCCCTGCGGCGGTGGCGGCTATTTTCGGCTCTTCCCCTATCACCTGTCCCGCTGGGCCATCCAGCGCATCAATCAGGCCGAGGGTCAGTCGGCGGTGTTCTACTTCCACCCCTGGGAGATCGACCCGGACCAGCCCCGCCAGGAGAACATCGGTCTCAAGACCCGGGTCCGCCATTACCTCAACCTGAAGCGCACGGAATCGCGCCTCAAGCTACTGCTCAAGGACTTTCACTGGGACCGCATGGACCGCGTGTTCCTGGAGCCTGCCCCCAGCCCATGACCGCACAGCCAAAGACCTCAAGCCCGCCCACGAACCTGACCATCCGGCGCCTGGAGCCGGACATGGAATCCACCTGGGAGGCCTTCGTGGATGCCTGCCCCCATGCCACCTTCTTCCACCGGGCCGGCTGGAAACGGGTGCTGGAGCAGGCCCTGGGGCATAAGGGCTATTACCTTTATGCCGAGTCCGGGGGCCGCATCCGGGGTGTGTTGCCCCTGGGGCATGTGAAGACCCTGCTGTTCGGCAACGCCCTGATCTCCGTGCCCTTCTGTGTGTACGGTGGCGTGGCCGCCGAGGATGCCGAGGCCGAGCAGGCCCTGATCCAGGCCGCCCGGGAACTGGCCGAGGCACTTCAGGTGGACTATCTGGAACTGCGCCACCGGGAGCGGCGCCTGCCCGACTGGCCCTGCAAGGATGACCTGTACGTGACCTTCCGCAAGCCCATCGACCCGGACCCGGATGTGAACATGAAGGCCATCCCCCGCAAGCAGCGGGCCATGGTGCGCAAGGGCATCAAGCGGGAACTGGCCTCGGAGCTGGATACGGGCATCGACCGCTTCTTCCCCATCTATGCCGACAGCGTGCGGCGCCACGGCACGCCGGTGTTCGCCCGCCGGTTCTTTCAGGCCCTGATGGATGAGTTTGGCGAGGCCGCACAGGTGACCACGGTCAGCCACGACGGACAGCCGGTCAGCAGCGTGCTGAGCTTTTATTTCCGGGACGAGGTGCTGCCGTACTATGGCGGCGGCACCCCGGAAGCACGGGACCTGGCGGCGTTCGATTTTCTTTACTGGGAGGTGATGCGCCGGTCTGGCCAAGAGGGCTATCGCCTGTTCGACTATGGCCGCAGCAAGCGGAGCACGGGTTCGTTCAGCTTCAAGAAGAACTGGGGCTTCGAACCTGAACCGTTGTACTACGAATACCACCTGGTGCGGGCGAAGGATGTTCCGGACATCAATCCCTTGAACCCCAAGTACCGGCTGTTCATCGCTGGCTGGAAGCGGCTGCCGTTGCCGGTGGCTAATTTATTGGGGCCGGTGATCTCAAGGGGGCTGGGATGATGGATAAGCCCCACTTGCTCTTCCTGGCCCACCGGATTCCCTATCCCCCCAACAAAGGGGACAAGATCCGCTCCTTCAACCTGCTCAAGCACCTGGCCGGGCACTACCGGATCCATCTGGGATGCTTCGTGGACGACCCGGCGGACTGGCACTACCAGGACGACATCACCGCCTACTGCGAGGATGCCTTTCTCCATGCCCTGAACCCCCGCCTGGCCAAGTTGAAGAGCCTGCGCGGACTGCTCACCGGCCAGGCCCTCACGGAACCCTATTACGCCGATGCCCGCATGGCCGAGTGGGTACACCGCACCCTGGACAGGGGCGACATGGATCGCGTGCTGGTCTTCTCCTCGGCCATGGCCCAGTACCTGCGGCCCGAGGACTACGCAAGGCGCCATGTGGTGGTGGACTTCGTGGATGTGGACTCCGATAAATGGCGTCAGTACGCCCCCACGCATCGGTTCCCCATGAGGCCGCTCTACCTGCGCGAATCACGCAAACTGCTGGCCTTCGAACGCCAGATTTCTGCTCGGGCCACCGCCGGGGTCTTCGTCAGCCACGAAGAGGCGGAACTGTTTCGCCAGCTGTCCCCCGAGACCGCGCGCACCACCCATGCCATCGACAATGGCGTGGACGTGGATTACTTCTCACCGGAGCAAGGCTATCCCTCTCCCTATATTGCCGGGGACCGGCACCTGGTGTTCACCGGCGCCATGGATTACTGGGCCAATGTGGACGCCGTGCGCTGGTTTGCGGAGACGATCTTCCCAGGCATTTACGAGCAGTGCCCCAAGGCCCGTTTCACCATCGTGGGCGCCCGCCCCAGTCCGGAGGTGACACGATTGGGAGAGATCGAGGGCGTGCATGTGACCGGGGCGGTGAAGGACGTGCGTCCTTACCTGGCCTACGCAGCGGCCGCCGTGGCGCCCCTGCGGATAGCCCGCGGGGTGCAGAACAAGGTACTGGAAGCCATGGCCATGGCACGCCCGGTGATTGCCACCCCCCAGGCCATGGATGGCCTGCGGGTCTGTGAGGATGTGGACCCCCTGGTGGGCGAAACCCCCGAGGCCCTGCAGGCGCTGGCAGTGGCGGCCCTGACGGGGGAGATCCCGGATGATACCGGAGCGCGGAATCGGGCGTGTGTGTGCAGGCATTACAGTTGGGCGGAGCACATGGGGCGATTTGTGGATTTGCTGGAGAGTGAAAGGCCCGGGGATGAGGGGAACGGCGGGCACCATGCCTAAAACACCAGGAACACCATGAACACCACTCCATCACCAACAGAAGCCCAACACGCCGCCCAGGCCCCCAGCAAGGCCAGCAAGAGTGGCCTCCCCTGGCCCCTGGCCCTGGGCCTGCTCGCCTTCACCTTCCTCGCCATGCTGGCCCTCTACTGGCCCAGCGTGGAGCGCCTGGTGAACATCTGGGCCAGTTCCGACACCTATGCCCACGGCATGGTCATTCTCCCCCTGAGCCTCTTCCTGGCCTGGACCCAGCGCCATCGCCTGGCACAGGTGACCCCCACGCCCAGCCTCTTCGGCGCCCTGGTCATCCTCGCCCTGGGCATGGGCTGGTTCCTGGCGCGCGCCGCGGATGTCACCGTCGTGCAGACCTTCGTGGTGGTGGCCATGGTGCCCGGCCTGGTGCTGGCCATCATGGGCTGGCAGGTCTCCCGGGTGCTCATCTTCCCCCTGGCCTATCTGTTCTTCGCCTGGCCCGTGGGCAGCTTCCTGGTGCCCATCCTGCAGGACTACACCGCCTGGTTCACCGTGTGGATGCTGCGTTTCAGTGGCATCCCCACCTTCGCCGAAGGCTATTACATCAGCATCCCCGCCGGAGATTTCGTGGTGGCCGAGGTATGCAGCGGCATCCGCTACCTCATCGCCTCCGTGGCCCTGGGATTGGTGTATGCCTATCTGGTCTACCGCAGCATCTGGCGACGTCTGGCCTTCGTGGCCCTGTCCATCATCGTACCCATCGTCGCCAATGGCCTGCGCGCCTACGGCATCATCATGATCGCCCACTGGACCGACATGGAACACGCCGTGGGCGTGGATCACCTGATCTACGGCTGGCTCTTCTTTGGCGTGGTGATGTTCCTGCTGTTCTGGATAGGTACCTTCTTCCGGGACGACCATGAACCCCTGAGCACCAAAGTGGCTGGCGAGAAGGCCGCGTCGGCCGCCGGCACGGCGGTGTCCGGCACCCGCCGCCTGGCCTCTCATGCCACCCCCATCGTGGCCGTGATGGTGGCCCTCGCCCTGGCGCCTGCCAGCGAACTCGGGCTGGATCAGCGCATGGCCAGGCTGGCCGGAGACCTGAAGCCCCTGGCGCCTGCGGTGACTCAATGGCAGGGCCCCGAGCGCCTGGAGGACCCCGCCTGGAGCCCCCGCTGGGCCGAGCCCGATGCGTTGTCCCAGGTGGTGTACACGGGCTCAACCAACGAAGTGGAACTGCACCTTTTCCACTACCACCACAATCAACCGGGCACCGACCTGATCCGCTACGACAACCGCATCTTCGATGGCGATCAATGGCGAAGGATCGCTCAAGGCAGCGCAACCGTCACCTTGCCCGATGGGGGGCAGCGCCCGGTGCGCGAGACCCTCCTGCGTGGCCGGGGAGGGCAGGACCGTGTGGTTTGGCACTGGTATCAGGTGGCAGGTCACACCACGGTGCGCCCCATCGAGGTGAAACTTCTGGAAGCCTGGGCTCGCCTCTCCGGCCATCGTGACGGCTCGATGCTCGTGGCGGTGAGTGCCGAGTTCCAGGTCTCACCCGATGAGGCGCGTGAGGTGCTGGCCGCCTTCCTGGAGCAGGCACCGCGCCGTGTCGATGTGGGCGAACGCAAGGCCCAAGCTGTCCATGACTGATCAGCCCTCCAATGTGTCCAGGCCACCCCTGGTGGCCCATATCATCCACCGTCTGGATGTGGGCGGCATGGAAAACGGCCTGGTGAACCTGATCAACCACATGCCGGCCGACCGCTATCGACATGCCATCATCTGCATGACCGGTTACACGGATTTTGCCCAGCGCATCCAACGGGACGACGTCAGCCTCCATGCCCTGAACAAGCGCGAGGGCAAGGATCTGGCCGTGCATGGCCGACTCTGGCGCCTGCTGCGTGAACTCAGGCCCGAGATCGTTCACACCCGCAACATGGCGACCCTGGAGGCTCAGGTGCCCGCCGCTCTGGCAGGCATTCGCCGCCGGGTGCATGGTGAGCACGGCTGGGATATGGGGGATCTGGATGGCTCACGCCTCAAGACCCAGCGGCTGCGTCGGCTCGTGCGGCCGCTGGTGGGGCAGTACATCGCCCTGTCCCGGCATCAGCTGGGGTATCTGGCGGACCAGATCGGGGTGCCGGCCTCACGGTTGAATCATGTGTGCAACGGGGTGGATACGGGGCGATTTCGGCCGGCGGGGATGGGTGAATCCTCAGTATCTTCCGGGGCAGGAGGTGCGATCGAGGGTCGGGGCGTTGGTCTTCGCGGCCAGGGGCCGCTCCCACGGGTGCCCAGGGAGGCATTACCGGAGGGGTTCGCGCCGGAGGGGGCCACCGTGATCGGGGCCGTGATGCGGATGCAGGCGGTGAAGGCGCCCGAGGTTCTGGCGGAGGCCTTCATTGCGTTATGCCAGCGCCCTGAGCATGAGGGAGCGCGATTGGTGATGATCGGCGATGGCCCGAAACTGGAGGCATTGCGTGAGCGCCTGGGTGAGGCGGGCGTGCTGGATCGCACCTGGCTTCCCGGTGCCCGGGATGATGTGCCGGACCTGATGCGGGCCATGGACCTGTTCGTCGTGCCCTCGCTGGCTGAGGGCATCTGCAACACCATCCTGGAAGCCATGGCCACCGGCCTGCCCGTGACCGCCACCCACGTGGGTGGCAACCCGGACCTGGTGGAGGAGGGGCACACCGGCCGCCTGATCCCCGCCGGGAATGTTGGGGCTCTGGCAGATGCCCTGGCCGAGTATCTGGCCTCGCCGGAGACTGCGGTAGCCCATGGGGCGAATGCACGCGCCCGCGCCGAGGCATCCTTCAGCATGGATGCCATGGTTCGGGGGTATCTGGATGTTTATGATGGGCTGATGTGAGCGGTCCTCACCTCAATCAAAGAGAACAAGTTTATGTGCGGCATCACAGGGATATTCGACACCCGCGAACAGCGCCCCATCGATCGGGCATTGCTGGAACGCATGAACCAGACCCAGTTCCACCGGGGCCCGGACGAGGGCGGCATCCACGTGGAACCCGGGCTGGGCCTGGCCCATCGACGCCTGTCCATCATCGACCTTTCCAGCGGCCAACAGCCCCTGTTCAACGAGAACGGCTCCGTGGTGGTCACCTACAACGGCGAGATCTACAACTTCCCGGAGCTGACCGAAGAGCTCAAGGCCGCCGGCCACGATTTTCGCACCCATTGCGACACCGAGGTCATCGTGCACGCGTGGGAAGAATGGGGCGAGGCCTGCGTGAAACGCTTCCGGGGCATGTTTGCCTTTGCCGTGTGGGACCGGAACGTGGATACCCTGTTCATCGCCCGGGATCGCCTGGGCATCAAGCCGGTCTACTACGCCATCAGGCCCGACGGCATGCTCACCTTCGCCTCCGAGCTCAAGGCCCTCATGGCCGACCCGAACCTGCCCCGGGCCCTGGACCCGCAGGCCGTGGACGACTACTTCGCCTACGGCTACGTTCCCGAACCGCGCACCATCTACGATGCCGTTCACAAACTCCCGCCAGGGCACACCCTGTCCATCCATCGCGGCCTGCGGGTGCCGGAACCCCGCATTTACTGGGACGTGCCGTTCCGCGACACCGGCCCCATGAGCGAGGCCGACGCCATGGAAGGGCTGGAGGAACGCCTGCGTGAGGCCGTGCGCGTGCGCCTGGTGGCCGAGGTGCCGCTGGGGGCCTTCCTCTCCGGCGGCGTGGACTCCAGTGCCGTGGTGGCCATGATGGCCGGCCTGTCATCCGACCCGGTGAAGACCTGCTCCATCGCCTTCAGCGACCCAGCCTATGACGAATCCGCCCACGCCGCCCAGGTGGCGGAGCGCTTTGGCACCAGTCATCAGGTGCGGCAGGTGGATCCGGATGATTTCGGGCTGCTGGACCGCCTGGCGGAGCTCTACGATGAGCCCTATGCCGACAGCTCGGCCCTGCCCACCTACCGGGTGTGCGAGCTGGCGCGGGAGCAGGTGACCGTAGCGCTGTCCGGCGATGGCGGGGATGAGAATCTGGCCGGCTATCGGCGCTACCGTTTCCATGTGCAGGAAGAGCGCCTGCGGTCCATGATGCCCCTGGGCCTGCGCCGTCCGCTGTTTGGCGCCCTGGCACACCTCTACCCCAAGGCCGACTGGGCGCCCCGGATGTTCCGTGCCAAGGCCACCTTCCAGGCTCTGGCCCGGGATGCCGTGGAGGGGTATTTCAACAACAACGCCATTATCCGCGACGAGCAGCGCAACCGCCTCTACAGCGAGTCCTTCCGGCGCAGCCTGCAGGGTTATCACCCAGTGGAGGTCCTGCGCTACCACGCCCAGCGCTCCCCCACGGACCACCCCCTGTCGCTGGTGCAGTACCTGGACATGAAGACCTACCTCCCCGGCGACATCCTCACCAAGGTGGACCGCGCCAGCATGGCCCACGCCCTGGAAGTGCGCGTACCGATCCTGGACCACCCCCTGGTGGAGTGGATCTCGGGTTTGTCACCGGACATGAAGCTCAAGGGCGGGGAGGGCAAGTACATCTTCAAGAAGGCCATGGAGCCCCACCTGCCCCACGATATCCTCTACCGCCGCAAACAGGGCTTCGCCGTCCCCCTGGCCCAGTGGTTCCGCGGGCCTCTAAAACAACGCTTACAGGAAACCATCCTGGGCGACCGGCTCAGGGACTCCGGCATCTTCGACATGAACACCCTCCAGCACTTGGTAGACGCCCACGTCAGCGGCCAGCGGGACTACAGCGCCCCGCTGTGGAGTCTGTTCATGTTCGAGGCGTTCTTGCGGCGCAATGAGGGGGGAGGGAATCCGGGCGCTCAATAGCCCCAGGAAGTCGCTCCTCTGGCAGATTCAGGCGCGTGCGGGCATCCTGGCGCAGGCTCTCATAGGTGTCCATCAGCATCAGGGCATGATCCCTGGCCAGCAGCAGGCTCGCGGCAAACTCCGCGGGGCAGGTCATGTATTCATGGACCATTTCGTTGCGAAGCTTCCGTGCTTCCAACCACTCCGACGTGCTGCTCAGCACCCCAAGTCGCTCAGCTCGATTCAGCACCTCAATCTGGCTGCCTGGGGTTTCCGCCAGTGCCCTCAGCCAACGAGGCAGCAGCTTGTCGGCGATGGTGTCCTGCATTCTGGAGAATCTCGATACAAAGGCCTCGAGCCTCTCAGCCATGTCCGGTCGATCTTCCAGTTGGCGAACCCATTCCTCGGAGATGTTTTCGGTGTAAAGGCGTCGCCAACTGTAGGCCAGGTGATGTCCCTCTCGAGATACAATCTCCAGGGTGTGAAGAAAACGATCAACCGGTAAGAATTCCTCCCGACTCATAAACGTATACCTGTTTTCAGCGCCCGATCATGGATCGGCTGGCGGGGAGTGTTCGGGTCCAGCACCAGCACATCGATGGGTTGGTCGCCCAGTGCCATCTGAAGCCGCGCCACCATCCGCAGGGATTGGCGCTTTCGCTCCTCCTGGGGATGACGGCACTGGATCAGCAGGTCAATATCCCCACCGCGCAGGGAGTCGTCTACCCTTGAGCCAAACAGCCACACCTGTGCCTCGGGGCCAAACACATCCCGCGCCGTTTGCTTGATGACCCTAGTCTGATCGGTTGACAGTCGCATTGGCTCACTCGAAGACTCAAAACAGGCTCTCAGGCCTGTTCACGGACCTTCCGCAGCACCTCGGCCCCTTCCCGGATCATCTCCTCCGTGGTGGCCCAGTTCACGCAGGCATCGGTGATGGAGCAGCCGTAGCGCAGCTGCGACCGATCCTCCGGCATGGGCTGATTGCCTGCCTCCAGGAAGCTCTCCACCATCAGACCAACGATGGACTGATTGCCCTCGCGGATCTGGTGCATCACATCCTTCATCACCAGTGGCTGCAGTTCCGGCTTCTTGGAAGAATTGGCATGGGAGCAGTCCACCACGATGTTCTTCGGGATGCCCGCCTTCTCCAGGGCCTGCTCGGCCAGGGCCACCGAGACCGTGTCGTAGTTGGGCTGACCATTGCCGCCGCGCAGTACCAGATGCCCATAACGGTTACCCCGGGTGCGCAGGATCACCGACTGGCCATCACTGCCGATCCCCAGAAAACTATGGGGACTGGAAGCCGACAAGATGGCGTTCACCGCCACGCCCAGATCCCCATCCGTGCCATTCTTGAAGCCCACCGGCGTGGACAACCCCGAGGACATCTCCCGGTGGGTCTGCGACTCTGCCGTGCGGGCGCCGATGGCCGTCCAGGCGATCAGGTCCCCGTAATACTGGGGCGCGATGGGGTCCAGGGCCTCGGTGGCCGCAGGCAGGCCCAGCTCGTTGATGTCCATGAGGAAACGCCGCGCCTTGGCCATCCCCTCGTCGATCCGGAAGCTGTCATCCAGATAGGGGTCGTTGATGAAACCCTTCCAGCCCACCGCAGTACGGGGCTTCTCGAAATACACCCGCATCACCAGCAGCATGGTGTCGGACACCTCGTCGGCCAGCACTTTCAGCCGCCGCGCATAATCCAGCCCCGCCTCCGGGTCGTGGATGGAGCAGGGCCCCAGCACCACGAACAGCCGCGGATCCTTGCGATCCAGGATGTCGCACAGGGCCTGACGCCCCTGCAGCACCGTGTGCTCCGCCGCCTCGGACATGGGCAACTGGGACTTGATCTCCCGAGGCGAGGGCATGTAATCCACGGAGGCGATGTTGAGGTTGTCGGTCTGTGCGCTGCTCATACGGCGTGTCCGGGTCATGTGAATGGCAATCTGGTCAGTTTAACGCGAAAAGCTGGGGCTGTGCGTTGCGGGGTGGGGGATAGCCCAATAGACTGAGTCGTCAAATCCTGGATGATTTCGGCCCATGACCCTCAAAGAGCAACTCACCCGGCATGCCCTGCTGCCGCTGCATGAATGGCTGCGGGGGCGGAACACCATTCGGGAATGGAAACGGTTTCGCGCCAACGATCGACTCTCGCCCGAGGCATTCCGGGAGCTACGCCTCACCAAGCTGCGGCAACTGCTGCAGCACTGCGCCCATCATGTTCCCTACTACCGCGAGGTGTTCGAGCAGGCCGGCATCACCGACCCGGGGCACTGCGGCCTGCAGGATCTACAGCGCCTGCCCATCCTGGAGCGTTCCATCCTCCGAAACGAGGGCAATCGCCTTATTACCGAAGGCTGGGAACCCCGGCTCATCCGCTACAGCACCGGCGGCTCCACCGGCGAGCCTTTGGTGTTTTATACGGACAAGCATCGCGAATCCTGCCTCAACGCCCAGAAACTGCGGGCCCGGTCCTGGTTCGGTGTGCATCCGGGGGATCGGCAGGTGGACTTCTGGGGCTCGCCCATCGAGATGTCCCGGCAGAGCCGCGTTCGCGTCCTCAAGGATCGCTGGCTGCTCAACCAGGTGGTGCTCTCCGCATCCAACCTCACCCCGCAGCGCATCGCCGACTACCTGGACTTCCTCGGCCATTTCCGGCCCCGCCTGATCTACGGCTACCCCACGGTGATCTATCGCGTAGCCCAGCATCTGCTGGAACACCCGGGCCTGTTGGGCGATTACCGCCCGCGCCTGATCGCCTGCACCTCCGAGATGCTCCTGCCCCACCTGCGCGAGACCATCACCCAGGCCTTCGATTGCCCCGTGGCCAATGAATATGGATCCAGAGACGGCGGCCTGATCGCTCACGAATGCCCCGAGGGGCATCTCCATATCATCGCGGAGCAGGTCATCGTGGAAGTGGATCAGCCGGACGACAACGGCGTGGGTGATCTGCTGGTGACCAACCTGGATGGCTACGGCATGCCCTTCATCCGCTATCGCATCGGGGATCGCGGCGCCCTGACCGACGAACCTTGTCCCTGTGGGATACCCCTGCCGCGCCTTCGCGAAATTCAGGGCCGGGCGAACGATTTTCTGGTGGGGCGCGATGGCCGCCTGATCCACAGTTCCACCGCCAACTACATTCTCCGCGAGATCCCCATTCTCCGGCAGTATCAATTGCGCCAGCGGCCCGATCACAGCTTCGACCTGACCATGGTTCCGTCCCGCCCCCTGACGGAAGGGGAGCAGGACCATATCCGCGCTGGCCTGTGCCGCATCCTGGATGAATCCGTGGCGGTGCGTTTCCAGCCGACCGAGAGTATCCCTCCCGAGAAGTCTGGCAAGTATCGCTGGGTGATCAGTGAGGCAGCGGCATGAGTGTGACCCCCAAACACCTGAGCCCGCTGCCATGCCTCAAGTGATGAGTTTGCTCAGGGCCCATCGACGAGATGCTCATGACAACGGGAACGCTAGCGGAGAAGTGCCCATGATGACCCCAAACCTGATCGGGGCGATGCGCCCCGTCATTCGCTGGTTGGCCCCCGGAGAATCTCAGGCGCGTTTGTCCATCCTGATTTACCACCGTGTACTCCCCGAGCCCGACCCTTTGTTGCCCAGCGACCCGGATGCCGCCACCTTTCGATGGCAGATGCAGGTGGTCTCGAAATTATTCAATGTCGTGCCCTTGTCGGAGGCGGTAAAACGCCTGCAAAACGGCACTCTGCCGCCCCGTGCCGCCTGCATCACGTTCGATGACGGCTACGCGGACAACCACGACGTGGCGCTCCCCATCCTCAGAGAGCAGGGCCTGCCGGCCACGTTTTTTGTAGCCACCGGCTTCCTCGATGGCGGCATGATGTTCAACGACCGCGTGCTGGAGACCATTCGCCGTATGCCGTCGGGGGACCTTGATCTGGTGGATATCGGTCTTGGCAAGCGCCGTATCGACGGCCTGGGCGAACGCAAGGCCCTGATCAAGGAAGTGATTCAATCGGTGAAGTACCTGGAGAGCGGCGAGCGCGAGGAGAAGGTCGCACAACTGGCGGCCGAATGTCCGCAGGCCTTGCCCACAGATCTGATGATGACCTCGGCACAACTGAAGGGCCTGGATGCCGCCGGTATGGAGATCGGAGGCCACACCCACAGCCATCCGATCCTGGCGCGCCTCGAGGATGATCAGGCTCGGGCTGACATCCTCAAGGGCAAGGAGATACTGGAATCGCTGCTAAGTCATGATGTGCGTCTGTTCGCCTATCCCAATGGCAAGCCGGGTTCAGACTATTTGGCAACACATGCGGAGATGGTGCGCGCCTGCGGTTTCGACGCCGCTGTGTCCACCGCCTGGGGCGTTTCCACAGCGCAAACCGATCGTTACCAACTGGCCCGATTCACACCCTGGGATGCCACGCCAGGCCGCTTTGGCCTCAGGCTGGCCAGAAACCTTCTCAACTGCCATCGCCCTGATTGATTCCCGCCTGCCGTCTGCGCCTCTCCAATCCCTGTGAGGTGTGTCAGTCGGATCTCTTTCAAAGGCAGGATCACCGGCCCTCAAGGTCGGAGCACGGGACGGAAGACTCGCTCCGGGCATGGATGGCGCGGAAGATCTCGACGAGTTCCGGGATGCGATGCTGCCATGCGTTATCACGGGCATGACGCAGTATCGCCTCTGTGTCCCATGTGGCTGTTAACGCTTGATGCAGGGCGTCCTCAAGGGCCTTGGCGTCTCCGAAGGGCACCAGCAAACCCACATCCGGTGAGTTGACCACTTCCGCGTTACCACCCACGCGGGTGGTAACGATGGGAAGACCGCAAGCGGAAGCTTCAAGGAATACATTGGCCCAGCCTTCGAAGCGTGTGGCCAATACAAAGACATCACCGGCGGAATAGAGGTATCTCAGTTCATCGGGGGATACCGGCCCGAGAAGATGGACACGGTCCTCCAGCTGAAGGTCCTGGATTTGTTGTCTGAGTTGCGGTTCGTTGTTGCCCTCGGGCGTGGCTCCACCGGCGATTGCAAAATGCAGGTCCGGGATCCGTTCAAGCAACGACGGCATCACCTCGATCACGCGATGAAAGCCTTTTCGTTCCGTTAATCCACCCACCGACACCAACAGGCGTGCATTGGCAGGCAATCCATACCGCTCGCGACCTGACACCCGGTCCTCTGGTCCGAAGCGATCAAGATCCACCCCATTGCCCACAACTCGCACATGATCAGGCGGATGTCCCCAGGCAATGGCATCCTGACGTAACGAGTCGGCAACGGACAGCACTAAAGACGCCCCCTTGAGCGCCTGTTGGATTTGTTTTTTTTCCATTGGGCTGCGCTCGAACCGCCTCAGGCTACCTCGAAGCGTCACCGTGTAAGGGCAGCCAAGCCATCGGCTAAGCAGTTTGGCGGCCACGCCATCTGGATAGATAAAATGGGCATCAATGATGTCGAAGCGATGTTCCCGCTTCAGTCGACGCATGAGCCTCCAGGATCCAAGGGCCTGAAACCAGCCGTCTGTCCATTTGAGAAAGCCTGGAAACGAAAAGTAGCGTGGATGATAGACATCAATACCATCCTGGGTCTCGTGCAGAGGCAAGCGAGGACGGTATTCTGGTTTGAATCGTCTCAGTAAACCTTGAAAGGGAAACCAAGGTGCTGGGGCCACGACCACCAGTTCCAGTTCCTGAGCGACACGGCGCATGCGTTCCCGAACAAACAATCCGAAGTTGGGCTGGCTTGAGTTCGGGTATACATGGGTGTAAACCACGAGCCGAGGGCGTCGTTCAGGTGACATGGCTCTTCTCCAGGGGGCCCAGAGAGGCACGGTAAACGCCCTGATAGCGTGCAACACTGGTGCTCCAATTCCGTTCCTGCTCAACAAAGCGCCGTCCGGAGGCCCTGACGCCATCCCAGTCCGACTCTCGTGTGAGGGTTCCGATAATGGTTTCAGCGAGGGCCTTGGAGTCTCCCGCTTGGAACAGCCAACCTGTTTCGCCGTGGCGGATCAACTCCCGGTGTCCGCCCACGTCGGATGCAACCAGTAATCGACCCTGCGCCATGGCTTCTAGTGGCTTGAGCGGGGTTACCAGTTCCGTTA
Organism: Ectothiorhodospira sp. BSL-9; assembly: GCF_001632845.1. Classification (NCBI taxonomy): domain Bacteria; kingdom Pseudomonadati; phylum Pseudomonadota; class Gammaproteobacteria; order Chromatiales; family Ectothiorhodospiraceae; genus Ectothiorhodospira; species Ectothiorhodospira sp. BSL-9. Next base: position 1,637,538 of record NZ_CP011994.1, read on the forward strand.
GGCGCATCGATAAGCGAGGATAAACAAGGAGGTGAACAAGATCGTAATAGGTCTGTATTTGCTCGTTGGGGATGCGGCCGGTGAAGATCACATCTTTCTCGACGCCCATGCGCGCGGCCTGCTGCTTGAGGTTATCTTCCTGTGGTCCTCCGCCGACCAATAATATCCGTATATCCGGTGCCTGCTGTTTGATCAGCGGATAAGCGTCGAGCAGCAGCCTTAAACCTTCATAAGCATAAAAAGATCCGATAAAACCCAGCACGAGGCAACCTTTCAGGCCCAACGACTCTTGCAGTGTCGGATCGGCCTGGCCGCCCAATGTGAAACGGTCCGGGTCGACTGCGTTTGGGATGACGGTGACCTTTTCCGGCGGGACACCCCGGTCAATGATGTCCTTGCGTAGCCCCTCGCAAATCGTCGTGACGTGGTCTGCTCGCTTGAGCGCAAATGTTTCCAAGGCACGACTTAGACGGTAGCGGAGGCCTCCCTCACGACTCGTTCCGTGATCCACGGCGGCGTCCTCCCAGAAGGCGCGCACCTCGTACACCACGGGTATGCCGAGCCGTTTCCCCACCCATAACGCTGGTAAGGCGTTCAAAACCGGTGAGTGAGCATGCAGGATATCGGGGCGGAGGGTTTCGGCAAGCCGCCTCAAGCGCCGACTTAACTGTTGCATCAGACGCAATTCCCGAAGTACCGGCAGTTTGGGTAGATCGGCTGGAGTGCGATGGAAGTGCAGCCCTTCCACATCCTCCTCAAGCACCCCGTTCCCCGTATGTTTCGGGCTGGTGAGGTGGAAGGTTTCCCAGCCAAGCCGGCGCTGCTCCTTCAGGATGGCGACGGTACGAAATGTATAGCCGCTGTGGTGGGGGATGGAATGGTCAAGGATGTGTAGGATTTTCATGGGCTTGGGGAATGGCTGTTGGGGCGTGCGTGCAGGACATGAAGCCCTGGGCGCCTAAGACGGCGGGTGCTTGAGTGGCTCCGCCGGGAAGTGTGCCGGTTCTTGGGCCGGCTTGCCAAATTCTTGGTCACATTTTAACTCCAATGGGCGGGAAGTAGGGCAGAGCTTCAATTCTGCAGGTTCACCGACTACCATGGAGTTCGTTCCAAGGAGAGTTCCCTATGCCCAGTTCGCAGCTGCGCCCGATTCTGTGTGTCGTTGGCGCTCGTCCCAACTTCATGAAAATCGCCCCCATCATGCGGGCATTCCGTGAAGAAGGCATACCCGCCTGGCTCCTGCATACCGGACAGCATTACGATGAGGAGATGAACGCCTCTTTTTTCAGGGACTTGGGCATACCCGAACCCGATGTCAATCTTGGTATCGGTTCGGGAACCCACGCACAGCAAACAGCGGACATCATGCGTAAGGTCGAACCGGTGATGGACGAGCAAAATCCTGCCGCCGTGCTGGTCGTGGGTGATGTCAATTCCACCATTGCCTGTGCGCTCGTCGCTTCAAAGAAGGGCATCCCGGTGATCCACGTGGAAGCGGGGCTACGGAGCGGAGATCGGAGCATGCCTGAGGAAATCAATCGGGTGCTCACGGATCAGATATCCGATCTGCTCTTTACAACCGAGCGCTCAGCGGCGGATAACCTGGTTCGTGAGGGCATCGACATCGAGCGGGTTCACTTCGTCGGTAACGTGATGATTGACACGCTTTATTACAATCTCCAGAGCGCCAAGCCGGTTGCCGAGACCCTGGCGGAATATGGTCTCGATCCCAGGATCGCTCATGATCCTGCAGGATTCGCCTTGGTAACGCTTCATCGGCCATCCAACGTGGATGACCCCAAGATTCTCGGCGGTATCGTGGATTGCCTGAGCCAGATTTCTCGTGATCTCCCCTTGATCTTCCCTATTCACCCCCGTACCCGGGGGAGGTTGGAGAGCTTCGGTCTGATGGAAAAGCTGGCCTCGAACCGGATTACATGCACTCCACCGATGGGGTATCTGCAGTTGCTGGGGATCATGAAGGAATCTCGCGTCGTTCTCACGGATTCCGGGGGCATTCAGGAGGAAACCACTGCGCTAGGCATCCCCTGCATCACCCTGCGCGAGAACACGGAACGGCCGATTACCGTGACGGAAGGGGGCAATGTGCTCGTGGGGCATGACCCGCAGCGGATCATCGCGGCTCTGGGGGAGGCAATCAATCACCGCAGGGGAGAACCAATGCGCCCGGAGCACTGGGATGGTAAAGCCTCTCAGCGGATCGCGTGCATCCTCCGGGCCTGGTTGACGTCATAGCATTGGCACCCATCATGGCGCTTCTCAGGGGCTGTGTGGACCCCTGGCATCATGTGACTCCATCCACAGATCCAGCATCATCAAGATCCACACCATCTCCCCATAATAGGCCGCATGCTGCTGGTGCAATTGGATGAGCTCATCAATGAAGGCAGGCTTCATGATCCTCCGCCCCTTGAAGCGCAGCAGGCCATCGTAGGCCATCTCCCTGAGCGGGGGATGGTCCTGCATCCACACCCCGAACGGCAAACCAAACCCGTGTTTCTTCTTGTGGATGATCTCATCGGGCAGGAAGCCCGTCATGGCTTCCTTGTAAAAGTGCCGCAAACGCCCCTTTGAGGCCTTCATGCGGGAAGGCACACGGCAGGAAAACTCAATCAGGCCGTCATCGAGCATCGGATACACCACATCCACACCCGCCAACTGGCACATACGACTCACCTTGCGCAGATCGTTGTCCGCCAGGGTCTGCTGCCAGTCCAGGTACATCATGCGGTTCAGTGCCGAGGCCTCAGCGGGGCGGTGGTAGATATCCCTAAGGAGTGACCAGGGGGCATCTTGATCCACTCGCCCCAAAAAATCCGGCTGGAACATGTCGGCCAGAGTCAGGCGGTACAGATGGTTGTAGGTCTGCAGCCGGTCGGGCAGCGGGACGCGGGCCTGTTCCACATAGCTGCGGGCCTTGCCCAGCAGGGGCACGCCTCGGGGCAGCCTCGTGAACAGGGGCTCCAATAGGGAACGGCGCAGCGGCCCTGGCAGGCGGCCCCAGAGTTCGAACACATCCTGCTTCACGTAACGGGCATTGCCGGCAAAGAGCTCATCGCCGCCATCCCCCGCCAGCATGCGCTTGATGCCGGCATCCGCGGCCATCCGCGCACAGAAGTAGGCGGGCAGGGCCGAGGAGTTGCCGAAGGGTTCATCGTAGGCCGCCGCGATCAGCGGCACTGCCTCCACCACGTCCTCGGGGGTCACATAGTATTCATGGGCCCGGGTGTTGAAATGGCGCGAGGCCGTTCGGGCGTATTCCATCTCATCGTAGCCCGGAGCATCGAAGCCGATGCTGAAGGTGTCGGCCTCGCCGGGGCGCTGCCGGGCCAGGAAGCCGCTCACCGTGGAGCTATCCAGCCCGCCGCTGAGAAATGCCCCGGTCTGTGGCTCATCGCTCAGGCGTTGCACCGAGGCCTCCAGGCGCTGGCGCAACTCCTGCCCCAGGGCGGCCCCGTCGGCCCCGGCCGGTTCCTGGAACACCGGCTGCCAGTAGGGCTTCACCCGGGCCGGGCCCTCGCCTTCCAGGATCAGGCACTGGCCGCCCTGGAGCTTTTCCAGCCCGTCATACAGGCTGACCGGGGCTGGCAGCATGTGGAAGAAGAGATAATGAAAGAGGCCGTTGGGTGTGACTCGCCGCTCCATCCCCGGATGGGCCAGTACGCTGGCGGCCGAGGTGCCGAAGGCCACACCGCCCGGAATGCGGGAGAAGAACAGGGGGAACTGGCCGATGCGGTCGATGCCCACCATCAGGCGGCGGTTGTCCGGGTCCAGCACGCAGGCGGAAAAGTCTCCACCCAGGTGCTCGAAGGTGCCCAATCCGTGCCGCTGGTAGGCTTCCAGCAGGGCGGTCGCCGGGCTGTGGTCACGGGCCAGCGCGGCGAGTTCAGCTTCATGCCACTGGGGGTGCCCCACAATGGCCCCGATCACGCCGCCGGGCTGTCCCGCCACCCAGCCATCCCGCGTCGTGCAGGCACCACCCCGCGTGTTTTGTGCATCTGTCTGGGCGCTGGGCATGGCCTGCAATGCATCGGCGCACGCGCCCCCAGTGTGGCTGGCCCCCTCGCCATCCGTGATGAACCATCCGCAGAGTCCTGACATATGCCTGTTCGCCTGTGGGGATTGGGTTATATACTTCGTGGCTTAAAAATCATCCATTCAGCGGGTCATCATAAAACATCCATGCCCCTGGGGGCATCCGGCCCGGTCAACTGGCTTGCCATGAGATCCCAATTCGAAGAAGTCTGGCGTAAACGTTTCACGGAGCGCGGGCGCCTTTTCGAGGACGATGCCGGCATTGCCGGCTGGACCGACACCGGCCTGGAAACCCGTTTGAGACACTTTCAGCGGATGTGGCCGGGCGATACCGCGGGTGCCCACTGGCTGGATGTGGGCTGCGGCGCGGGCAGCTACACCCGCTACCTGTTGGAGCAGGGAGTAGCGCCGGTGGGGGCAGATTATTCCCTCCCCTCGGTGCAAAAGGCCCGGTTGCGCAGTGATGCGACCCTTCAGTGGTTGGTGGCCGACGCCACTCGGCTGCCACTGAAGCCCGGCACCATGGATGGGGTCATGTGCTTTGGCGTGATGCAGGCACTCTCAGGTCCCGAAAAGGCCTTGAGTGAGCTGGTTTCGGCCACCCGGCCGGGGGGGCAGATCTGGATCGACGCCCTCAACCGGGGGTGTCTCACCACCCTGATCAAGCGCCTGATGGCCAGGCTACGCCGCCGACCGCTGAACCTGCGTTACGATGACCCCTGGGCGCTGGCCGCGCTCCTGGAAAAACTCGGTGCCGAGCAGGTTCGGTTGTACTGGATTCCCATCCTGCCGGGGCGTTTGAGTCGCTTTCAGCCCTGGGTGGAGTCCGAGCCGGTCCATGCAATCCTCAAGCATCTGCCCTGGCTGGGTGCGTTGTTGAGCCACGCCTTTCTGGTGTCGGCCAAGAGAGGCATGGAATCTTGAGTAAACTATCGCTGGATACCGTTCGTCAGGTCGGGCATTTCATCCAGTTTGGCTGGTGTTGCCGTAGGTGGGACGTGATACGATTTTGTGACCAACCTCCCAAAAATCCTTGATTGACGCCAGTCCGAAAGAAGACAACAGAGGGTCGTGTACAGCATGTCAACGGAAGCAGCCATCAAAAAGATCCTGGACTCGGTTCTCAACCTGGGGGGGCGAGCCGAGGGTTTCGATCGATCAACGCCACTGCTTGGCAGCGTGCCTGAACTGGACTCCATGGCGGTGGTGAATCTGCTCACGTCCCTGGAAGAACAATTCGGCATCATCGTTGACGATGATGAGGTGAGTGCGGAAACCTTCGAGACCCTAGGGAGCCTGGCCGATTTCGTCGAGGCCAAGAGCAACTGAGCGGTCATTCTCCATGGAGGCAGCGTTCATCCAAGGCACTGCGGGACGTTTGTTCACCGTGGTCCACCCTCCCGCCCAGGGCGCGGCCCGTGGGTGTGTGCTCTTTGTGCCCCCCTTTGCCGAAGAGATGAACAAGTCCCGTCGCATGGTCAATCTTCAGGCTCGGCGGTTGGCGGCGGCGGGCTATGCCGCGATGATTCCCGACCCGTTTGGCACTGGCGATAGCGAAGGGGATTTTGGCGAGGCCACATGGGATATCTGGCTGGATGATCTGGATCGTTGCCTGGATGTCTTGCGTCAGCGCTGGAATGCCCCGTTGGTGCTTTGGGGGCTGCGCACCGGGTGCCTTCTCATCTCCGATTTCTTGCAGCGACATGAGAGTTTGCGCCCACAAGCCACGCTGCTGTGGCAGCCGGTCACCCAGGGCGAGCGTTTCCTTGTCCAGTTTCTGCGCCTGCGCATGGCCTCGGGCATGATGGGGGGCACCAAGGAGACCACCGGGGCCCTCAAGGCGCGGCTGGACGCGGGAGAGGATCTGGAGATCGCAGGTTACCGATTGTCCCCCAGCCTGGCCCGGTCCTTGGGCGAAGCTCAGCTAAGTCCGCCAAAGAGCGGTGCCATCATCTGGCTGGAGGTACTACCGGGCGGCATGGATGAGTTGCCCGCCATCTCCCAGAAGTGCCTCACGGAATGGACCGGGCAGGGCGCTGTTGTCGTAACCGGCACCGTGCCGGGTGACCCCTTCTGGACCACGCACGATATTTGCGAGGTGCCCGCACTCCTGGATCGGACGCAGCGCTATCTGGATGAGGTCGCCTGATGGAACAGGTGGTGAACTTTCCGGTACAGGGCGAAGAACTCCTCGGCGTGTTACACCGACCGGAGGTGGAACCTCTGCGGCAGGGGGTGTTGATCGTTGTGGGAGGGCCGCAATATCGCGTGGGTAGCCATCGCCAATTCGTTCTGCTGGCCCGTCACCTCGAAGCAAATGGCGTGGCGGCCATGCGTTTCGACTACCGAGGCATGGGCGATGCCAGCGGTGACCAGCGGGATTTCGAGGACGTGGATGAGGATATCAAGGCTGCCATTGATGCCTTCCTGACGGAGTGCCCGGAATTGGATCGGGTGGTCATCTGGGGGCTGTGCGGTGCGGCGTCAGGCGGTCTGACCTACGCATGGCGTGATCCCCGTGTGTCGGGTCTGATCCTGCTCAATCCCTGGGTGAGAACGGAGGAAGGGCTCGCCAAGGCCTACCTCAAACACTACTATCTCCAGCGCCTGTTCAGCCGCAGCCTGTGGGCGGATCTGTTGCGAGGCCGCTTGAATCCCATCACCTCCTTGCATTCCATTCTGCAGCTGGCTCGTCGGGCCCTGGGCAGAAAATCCGCGGGCGGGGGCGACCCTGGCGCTGCCACACAGGACAAAAGCCAGCCCCTGCCGGACCGTATGGCTGAAGGCTGGCGGCGGTTCCAGGGTGACATTCTCGTGATCCTCAGCGGCGAGGATCTCACGGCCGCCGAGTTTCGGGATACGGCGGCCCAGGCGCCTGCATGGGATGGGCTGCTGGCCGACTCCCGAGTGGAAGTAAAGGAATTGCGGGCTGCCAATCATACCTTTTCCCGCCAGGAATGGCGGGCACAAGTGGAACGTTGGACCCTGCAATGGGTGCAGCGGCGAGCCTCGGGTGGGTCGAGTCGATCCGCCCCGGTATCGATGGAGAAGGTCATTTCATGACAGCCACGATTGATCAGGTGCGAGTGCTCATAGACAACGCCCTTGGAACGGGGGGCCGGGCGCTTCGTCTGGACAGGGATTCCCGCCTGTTGGGGAGCATACCGGAGCTCGATTCCATGGCGATCGCTGCGTTGATCACCGCGCTGAGCGATCATTTCGACATCGTCATTGATGATGGTGAACTCGATGCCGAGTTATTCGCTACCCTGGGCACCCTGACGGACTTCGTGGAGCAAAAGCGTGGGGGAGAGACACCGGCAATGAGTCCTCAGCGTGACTCGCACGGCGGCTAGCCAAAATTCATCCAGGGAGATGCCGGATTCCAAAATGCTGGATCGCATTCGACAACGTGCAGCGGAACTGGGGTGGTGGAACGCGCTGCTGCTCCTGGTAAGCCGTGTTTGCGAGCGAGCCACGACAGGCCATGTCAAACTCATCAAGTACGAACTGATGGTCCAGCCGCTTGGTCCCGATCCGCTGTTGCCGTCAAATCGGGGCGTTTCCGTCGATGTGCACGAAGTGGCCCCGGATCACCCATTGTTGCTGTCCACCACATTCCGCGACCCGGCTATCCTTCAGGCTCGGTTCGAGAGCGGTGCGCGCTGTTTTCTCGCCGAATGTCGGGGTCAGCTGGCAGGATTCCTGTGGGTGACGCAGGGTGAGTACCTGGAGGACGAAGTCCGTTGCCGTTTCCTGGCGGCCCCGGTCGATCGTGCTGTCTGGGATTTCGACGTCTACGTCGTTGACTCCTATCGCCTCACTCCCGTGTTTGCCCGATTGTGGGATGTGACTCGGGAAGCGCTACGCGCCCAAGGGGTTCGCCACTCCTGCAGTCGCATCTCCGCGTTCAACCAGGCCTCCATCCGGGCCCATCGCCACCTGGGTGCAATAAAGGTGGGTTGGTTGGCCGTCATCGTGCTTGGATCATGGCAGTGTTTCTTTTCCAATCAGCGCCCGTGGCTTTGGATTTCCTGGTTCATGCGATCACGGCCCCTGTTTGTGTTGGGGGATAAGCAGAATTGAGGGCAAGCATGATGGGTGTGCTTGATATGCGGCGACGGGAAACAACATTGATACGGTAGGTGCGCCACTCAAGCAGGCCGATGCGATGTTCCTGCTGAAAATTGGTGTTTTTGAAGCCCAGGTTAATTACATCCTTCCTAAAAAGTGATGTTGTAGCCCGAATATATCAAGGCAATATATGCGTGATCTTCTGCTTTTTGCGATCCTTCTGGTGCTTGTCGTGGCAATAATGCGGCGGCCCTGGATTGGTGTCGTGGCCTGGTTCTGGGTGGGGCTCATGTTGCCTCACGCGCATACTTGGGGGTTTATGCGGACTTTCCCGATGGCCGTTGTGATTGGTGGAGTCACGTTGATCGCGCTTGTTTTTGCCAAGGATAAAAGGCTCCCTCCCATGACGCGCGAAATGGTCATGATGGGTTTATTGGTGGCCTGGGTGACGATGACCAGCTTTTTTGCGGTCTCGCCAGACGCTTGGGGGCAGTGGGATCGCTTCATGAGAATTCTGGTGCTGGTCTTTGTGACGCCCATGTTGTTGTTCGGTCAGGTAAAAATCGCCTGGGTCCTGGTGATTACAGTGCTCTCTCTGGGTTTTTATGGATTCAAAGGAGGGCTGTTCGCGATCCAGACAGGCGGCCAATACCATGTGCTTGGACCCGCAGGCACTTTTTTGGGGGGAAATACCTATATTGGGATGGCGATGCTCATGGTGCTTCCCCTGATGCTCGTCATGGCCAGAGCCTTCTATCATCGCTGGATTGATCTGGGTGTGCCTTTCTTGGTCCGCTTTTACATGCCCATATCCTGGGGCTTCTATGCGACTTTCTGGCTCACTGCAATCGCCATTCTGGCCACTCATTCGCGAGGCGCTTTCGTTGGTGTTCTAGTAGTGGCACCCTTAATTTTCCTTCATATGCAGCGTAAGGGGCTAATCGTAGCGACTGCCCTGCTGCTTGTCTTGGGTGTTGGCGTTACGGCACCTGACAAATTAGTGGATCAGTGGCGAACTATTGTTGAATACGAGCAAGATGCATCAGCAATGCAGCGGGTGCAGTCATGGGGCGCCTATTGGAATATGGCTGTTGAGCGCCCTATAACCGGTATGGGATTCAGAGCACACTGGATGGGTTATGATTGGTATGCTCAGTATACAAACTTTGACGGTGGATGGGGGATTGCCTTTTCGCCTCATAGTATTTACTTTCAGATGCTTGGCCAGCATGGGTTTGGGGGGCTGGCGGTCTATATCCTCTTGATGGTCTTTACCATCATGACACTGAACCGGGTCCGCGTTGTAGCTAAACGAAGGCCAGGGAAGATGTGGTTATCAGAGTCCGCGTGGGCGCTTCAGGTTGGGATAATTGGCTTCCTTGTGGCGGGCACCTTTCTGGATATGGCGTATTTCAACCTTACGTATGGGCTTATTGCGTTGGCCATCATTCTACGCAGGGAGCTGGATGAAAATGATGGTAGTGTGCCGATAAAGGCAACAGTCGATAAAGGGCCGAATAACGGCCCCTCGTTGCGCTTTCCGGACTTTGTTGTCAAGTCCTGACATGCGCCATGTACCCAGTGATTCATTGATGGTTTTCTGGCTTTTTCAGGATGCAGAAGATCCAGCCTCGCAAACCCGACAGGCTCTCGAATCGTCCCAATAGACGCTCGTAATGGCACCCCAGCCAGAACAGAGGTCGATTGAATGTCAGGTAGGCCGGATATTGTGTGAGGTACTCAAAGCGGGTGATTTGAAATCCATTGGCAGCGGCAAGCCTTGAGATATCCTTGTGTGTGTTGGAGCGATAGATGGTCGGGAATACATCCTCCTCTGCACGTCCACTTGTGAGTCGTACCAAGCGAGGATGGAATCGATTCGGGATCAATCTAGCGCCGATGGCAACGTAATCCCATTTATTAGGGGTCAGGAATATATATTGCCCACCCGGCTTGAGCACACGGTAGAGCTCCTGATATGCACCTTCGACATCCTCTACATGCTCCATGACGGAGCGAGAGTAGGCAATATCAATGCTTTCGTCATCCAGAAACGGCATGCTGGCTACGCTTGCATTGTAAAGCAGGATGTCGGTGTGCTTGTCTTTATTGGGGAAATCGACAAGGTCTACCCCTATCAGGGACCGCCCCTGCCCAGCGAACTCGCGAAGAACAGGCGCTTTCCTGCCGCAGCCAATATCGAGCAGCGCTGTATCATCAGATAGGTGTTCGCCCACGACCTCTCTCAAAAGACGGTACGGGTGCGTTGATTGCGGGAAATAATATTCTTTTTGTTCCTGTACGGGGGATAAGGGTGTAACCATCGGGCAGTTCCTTTCGTTATGTTACGCCGGTGGATGGCGGTCATGCCATAATGACGATGTATCATGGAGGGGGTAATGCTGGTAAAGTATGGTAACGCAGTATTGGTTGCCATGAAACGGAGAGTGGGCGTTTCCGTCCCGACCATCTTCCGTATCAAGCGTGAATAAATGGTTAGGTGAATATCCGCATGACGTTGGATGGATTGGATTTTCTGGTGCTGGCGTTGGGTGACCACATCAAGCCTGATGGCGCTATTTGGGATCCTGTTCTGAACCGTCGGACGCCTGATAATCACTACGCACATACAAGTCTCGGGTTAGCGCTCAGTGTAAGGGGAGACCCGCGCTGGAAGCTGGTGCTGGAGAACTGGCTCAAGCTGGACCCTGCATCCAGGGGGCATCACCCGTTCAATCGTCTGAATTTGTTGTTGCTGCGGTCGGTAGCGCTTGAGGCTGACTCCCCCCCTGAAGAAGCCGTTGTTCGGTTATCGCGGGCGATTGACGCTTGCCCATTGGCGAAATCCTATCCCTCCAATAATTGGGCACTTCTTGCACAGCTATGTCGAATTTTGGAGTCATCGTCCACATCAGGGTCCCAAAGGTCTCTTGACGAGTTCTTCAAATTGCTGGACGTATGGACTTCGCCATCCGGTGCCTTTATTGACTTCCCGCGAGATCCCTCTGTCAGTGCGGCTACGCCCATGGCTTACCACCACAAGGCTCTGTTCCTGGCATCGGTGGCGAGCTGGCACTGTGATGATTCTGAACTTGTCGACCGGCTGACCACGTTATTGCTCTGGTCCTTGCGTACGTGGGATGGGGCTGGTCATGCAGGGGGGATGGGTCGTAGCACACATGCCTTATTCGGCGATGCCTGTCTAGTGGCTTCGTTGTTGCTTTTGGGGCTGGACGAGGATGCCGTCGGGGCGCAAATCCTGGAAGGCATCATGGTGCGCCTGAAATCGCAGCGCCGAGAAGATGGCTTGTATTGGCTCAACCCCGGGCTAGGTGGGGGCATGACTTCCTGGGACGGCTACATGTGCCTGTCCGTCTACAATGCCTGGTTTGCGGGTATCGTGAGTTGGGCCTCTCATTTGAGAGCAACGAAAGCACTGCCAGGTTGCCTGCAGTCGGGCCCCGGCGCGGTTTCGCTTGTTCGGCATTTGTCCGATCTGCCAGCCAACGGGCAGCAATCGGCTGCTGAGTTCGCAAAGTGCACACGGGACGAATTTACGGCATTGGTGAGTTCTTCTGGGCAACCGCCACAAGGATTCAGTCGTACCGAGGTGGAACTTCGCTACGCGGGCGGCGTTCCCTTTCATGTTCGGCTGGGTGAGCAAGTCGTGGTCCCGCCACCCTGTCGCATTGCTGAGTGCGCCATCAAGGAAACACCTGCCTTGGCTGGCTGGACGCCCATCTTTAGCCACAATGACAGGTTGTATGGGCTGGATGTCTTCACCAACTGGCAGGTCGAGCAGAACGCTGATGGTACTGTGATCTTGCTCCTCAGTGGGAGCCCGAGCAGGCTATGCCAAGTGAGTCCGGAAGGCCTGTGGGGTCGAGTTTTGGCCGGACTCGACTGGAGAGTGCTTGGAGGGAGGTTGAGTCGTCAGCGTGTATTGCGGCGCCCAACCCTGAGGTCTGTCAAGGCCGTGATCGAAATTCGTATCAATCCAGACGATCATCAAGTCGTATACACTATCAAGCTGGATAATACCGAAGCCGAAGTGCATTATCTGAACCCACTCGGACATACCCATGTAGCCTCCTACCCGGTCAAGCGCCTTCTTGAGGTGGGGGGCAGTGCGGTAGATCCGGCATGCCTCGTGAGCGCCGAGTTACCTTCAGCAATTTACCAGGCTCGCGCCTCGGCTATGCCATTGATCCGTTTGCCGTTGGGGGCGTTCGAGGGTACTCTCAGCCTGCAGTGGGGTAACGCCCTGACATGAGTTGTCCATTATTGGGGCAAGGGGCGCGAGTAGGCAGACGAATGCAATCGTGGGTGTGCCAGCCAGCTACTAGGCGGAAATCATGGATCTGGAAAATAGCGAATACACCGAGGAAACGAGAAACCTGCTGCGTGAGGCAAAAGGGAATTGGGATGTTTTTACCCTGGCCAAGGCGCGGGAAATGGCGGCGGCGGCTCGGGATTGGGAGGCAGCGCTTACCGATGTGGAACGCCCCTGGCTGTGCTGGAACGTCGATGAGGACTGGTGCCGGATCCAGCAACGACTGGTCCGGACGGTAGGCTGGACGCCCGTTGTGGGCGGAGATCCGCGCTCCGGTACCCCACCGCTGGAGGCCGGCTCAATCGCGATAGATTTCAATGCCCGATTCAACTACCCGATCATGCATTTTCTATTTCCAATCGAGTTTGCCCATTTTTTCACGCGCAAGATAGCCTTCTGGCATTCCGATTTGGTTGTGCGAAAGCCCGTGATGCAACAACTGGCAAGGACCTTTGACACTCTCCCGGATGGCGCCACCGCCGCGGTTGACGTTCGGCGACCCTGGTACAAGCGCTGGAATGGGCAGCGCGGCCGATTCTGGGAGTTGGCTGGCTGCACAACGGCCGGTGCGAGTCGGGACCAGTTTGAAAAAGGGGCTGGCTGGTGGCGCAATATCTGGCGCCATCCCAATTGCCCGGGGCATCTGCGGTCGAAGCTTCAGCGCCGGTATGATTACGACCATGGCGCTGGAATCCTCGCCTGGCATGAGGTTCATGGTGGTCGGGTCGTACCTCTGTCGCACGACCTTGTGGAGGAAGGCCATTGTACCAGGGTGAGTAACCCGAACTACGAGCGCCAAAGCCCGCAGGACGATCGCCGGGATTTGAGTAAGGACCTCAGCCACAATTTCGACCTGCGTGAAGTGTGCCAGCGACTGGAAATAGATGATCTGCTACCATCGATGCCCGAGTTTTCCTAACGAATTTCTGATCCTTGTCGCCCTGAATAAAGAGCGGCACAAGTATCAAATCCCGAGGGCTGACCATTGATGAAACAAGCCAAGGCGCTGGTCAGGCGTCTATTGCCTGACCGGGTTGAAGCGGCGGCCACTCGTGTGGTTCGGACGACGGAAACCGCGATGCGGGTGCAGTACTTCAGCATCCGGAACCGGCTGTCCACTCAAGGTCTTGGAGATTCACCGAACAAGCCGATCGTAAGTCTCACCACTTTTCCGGCCCGACTGGGACTGGTTCATCTGGCCATCGAGAGCCTTTTTCGGCAATCCGAGCCGCCGGGCTGTGTCTATCTGTGGCTTTATGAGGGTGAGGTTAAACACTCCGAACTGCCGTTGACACTTCGGCGCCTGGAGCGCCGTGGACTACGTATCGAGTTTGTTCCCGAAAATTTGCGCGGAGCCAAGAAACTGGTCTACGCCGCCCGGACTTTTCCCGAGCGCACGATCGTTACCGCCGATGACGACCTGCTCTACCCTCGGGACTGGCTGCAACGGCTAACGCAGGCCGGTCTGGATACGCCGGGAGCGGTTATCTGCCACCGTGGCCATACGATCAGGCGGCGTCCGGATGGGGGCTTCCACCGTTACTGGGATTGCATGAGACTGGATCAGGGCGGGGCTGATCCGTCCTTCGCGTTGCTTCCCACGGGAGGTGCTGGCGCCTTGTATCCGCCCGGTGCTCTCAGCTCTCAGATTTTTGATACTGAACTCATGCACCGACTCTGCCCCACAGCCGACGACATCTGGTTCAAGGCCATGACCCTGCTCAATGGGGTGAAGTCACGACGGGTTGCGGCACAGAACTTCATGCCCATCGTGATTCCCGGCAGTCAGGCGCAGGCGTTGATCCATGGCAACAAGCATGCTAACGATGAACAGATCGAGGCCACCTTCACCCACTTTGGTCTCAAGGACTATTTCCCCAGGGAGCCCGTCAGCCATGAGTAAAGCCTACCGAGTGGTAAAACGCCTCAGCCCGGGTTTTATCTGGCGGCCCATGCGACGCACGCTTCATGACATTGCCATGGAAGCGGGGTATCGGCGTGATGCAGAGGGGCCACCATGTGATTTGCGGGGGTTGATTGACGATCCCTTTGAGGCGCTTCGCCGTGCCAATGGCCATACGGCACTGGTGGAGATTCCGCTGGCCAAGTGTCGCACTTTGCATGCGCTGGCCTTCCCGGCAGCCCAGGAGTCGGATAACCCTTACATCCTGACTGCGCGTTGGATTCGAGCCACTCCATCGGCTCAAGCCCTTGCGGATCGTTCGCCGCTGGCGGCCTACTTCGAGGCCGTACAGCCGACAAGCGCTGCGGACCTGTTTGGTGTGGCGAGTGAGCCGCTCTCTCGTCTGGAACCCATGGGAGCTGAGTTCCCTTGGCAAGGTAGGGGGGGGCGCATGGTTAAATTGCGACGATTAAATACAGCCAAAATGCATGCGCTCGCCAAAGGTTTTGCGTTGGATGGTCTTCACGGGTGGCATCACTATGGACCAGTCGCCGAGGAGAAATTTACGCTGGAGTTTACCCGCACTGCTACGCTGGTGGACTCTATAGAAGATCGCGGGTATCAAGTCACTGTAGCAGCGCACCCCTCCCGGTTAGGGGAAACTCCGATTAGAGGAGCGGTGCTCGTGAATGAGCAGGGCGGGTGGCGATATGCCGTCGATGATGGTCAGCACCGGGTCTCGGTTCTCGCGGCATTGGGCTTCACCTCGTTCTCCGGCGTCGTGCGCCCCCAGGCGGTCTATCATCGTTCCAGCGTCGAACAGTGGCCAGGGGTGATTGCCGGCGATCTCGACGCCGAGGCGGCCAGGCAACTCTTTGATCGGGTTTTTGCCGGGCAGCAGCCGGGTTTCGTGAAATCCACGTGGGGGCCGGTGGCCGAACGCTTCAGGCAGGCCTTGAGTGATCAACCCGGGGGCAATTCACGGCGCTCCGTGGACCCGAACCAGCCCGGTGCGGTGTGATGGTGGATGCAGTCATCACCTGGGTTGACGGGGCTGATCCGGCGCATCGCGCGAAGCGGGTGCGCTGGCTGGCGAAGGTGCAGGGGCGCGAAGCTAAGCCCAGGCCCGGCACGGCGGACACCCGCTGGGACTCCCGGTTCGAACTGTATTACTGCATTCGGTTGATTCGTCGCAATGCCCCCTGGATCCAGCGTATCTTTCTCGTGACCGATGACCAGCGCCCGGACTGGCTCACGGATCAGGAGGCTCAGCGCAACAATGTGGTGCTTGTGGATCACAAAACCATCTTTGCAGGACATGAGCACGTCCTGCCCACGTTTAATTCGACGGCCATCGATACCGTGCTTCACCGAATACCGGGATTGTCCGAGCGTTATCTTTATTTCAATGACGATGTGTTCTTGTTGCGGCCTACGCGGGAGCAGGATTATTTCGACGGCGAACACGGGCGCTGGCGGGGTCGGTTCCAGAAACGCTACACGGTCAAGAAGCTGGTTCAGCTCCTGCGCTGGCTCACCCGGACGCCAAAACGCGATGGCTACGTGGGAGTGCGCAAAGAACAGACTATCCTTGGCCAAAAGCGGATGTTTATCATGGCGCATGCCCCCTATCCATTTGTCCGCAGCCTCACTCGTGAGCTGATTGAACTCGACGGGCGACTGGAGCGGAACATCGTCCATCGATTTCGCCACTGGGATACCTTTTGTGTTCCGTCGTTGCTGGCCAACTATGGTCTGATGCAAGGCCGAGCCAGGAAGGGCCCGAACGACTGGGAGTACATCCATGCTCACCACACCGAGGATGAAATCCTGCGGCGCCTGGAACGCTGCCGCCGGGATGAGAAGATCAAGTCGCTCTGTGTGCAGTCGCTGGATATGATGCCGGATAACCTCCAAACACAGATCGAAATGCTCTTGCGCGAATGTCTCCAGAAGGCCTGAGTGTAGGGCGCCGGGATGTTCAAATTGCATTGCCGTACCAACACCATGCCGCTCATTGAGAGATCATGAACCTCCTCGGTTTTCCTTGGGGTCTTTTGGAGTCCCTGAGAATGATGCCGGGAACCTATTAACCCGGCAATCAAACAAATCACTTTATCTTGCTTTTATTTGCTTCAAAATCAGCGACTTAACGGAGCCACGACGAACATGAATGGTCGCCGGGTTAATAGCTTGCACCCGCGACGAGCTCTTGGAAATCCTGACTCGAACTGGACAATTGATCCCAGTCGCCGGCAGCGACCACTCGGCCGTGGTTGAGCACGTAGATGTGATCACAGGGCTTCACGGTGGACAGTCGGTGCGCCACTAGGATGATCGTCTTTTCTCCAGCCAGGTTGTGTATGGCCTCCATCACTGCATGTTCAGTGGCGTTGTCCAGCGCACTGGTGGCTTCATCAAAGAACAGCACCGCCGGGTCGCGATAAAGAGCGCGGGCGATACCGATGCGCTGGCGCTGGCCCCCCGAGAGGCGGGTGCCCCGTTCGCCAATGAGGGTGTTATAGCGATCCGGTAACTCCTCGGTCACGAAGTGATGCAGGTTGGCGAGCCGTGCGGCCTTTTCCACTGCGGTATGGTCGATCTGGTCTTCGGGCAAGCCCAATGCGATGTTAGCGGCTACCGATTGATCCGCAAGGAAGATGTGCTGTGGTACGTAGCCGATGGCCGCCTGCCAGTTTCGCGTGTTATTTGAGTCGAGTCGGGTATCGTCGATGTGTATTTCGCCGCGCTCGGGTGTGAGCAGCCCCAACAGAAGATCCACAATCGTGCTCTTGCCCGCGCCGGAGGAGCCAACGAAGCCCACAGTGGTATTGGCCCCTATTTGGAGTGACATGTCATCGATCGCGATTTTTTCGTATTCCGGGTAGCGGTAGGTGACATCGGTCATCCGGATCGCCGTTTTGGGTTTTAACGGAATGGTTGCTTGCGACGTGTTGGGAAGGGGCGTGCTGCCGGGGTGGCGGCCAAGATCCTTGATGATGTTGTCAACGGCGGCGGTGCTGAACCGCAGAGTGGTCATGGTAGAGAAGATCTTCTGAAATGCTGGGATCAACTGTCTACCGGCGAGGGCGTAAACCCCGATCAGGGGCAGCGCCTGGGCGAGCCCACCGTCTCCGGCCATCAGGAACAGCACCAGGAGCAGTACGCCCCCAAACGCGATCGCCTCAATGGCGTATTTCGGCATGCTTTGCAGCAGCAGAGCATTAGCCTGGTGGAGGGCATACCTCTTTGAGGGTCGCCGATAGCGTTCCAGATAGTCGCGTTCGCGACCGAGCAGGCGAATTTCCTTGGCTCCGGCAAAGGCTTCGGCCGCTGCCGTAAAACGTTGGCGGTTGGCCTCCACCCGGTCTTTTCCGATGCGACCCAGCCAGGTGCGGGCGAGGAGGTAGATGCCGCCATAGATACTGCCTAACAATAGTGCAACCGTTATGGAAAGTGCCGGATCCACCACGATCAGGAGCGCTATGATGAAAAGGGCCAGCAGGATCTGACTGACAAGACGCATCAGCGGCATGATCGCGCCGTTGGTGGCGTGGGTTGTTTCTTCCAGGATGGTTTTGGCCAGGTCTCCCGAGTTGCGGCCCAGAAAGAAGATGAAGGGGCGGCGCAGGTAGTCGCCCATCAGTCGCCGGGATAATTCATATTGCTGCATGTGCCCGAAGCGGGTAATGGCCCAGTGGGTGAAGGCCTGCAGGGCGGTACCGGTCAGGAAAATCACGAACGCCGCGACACCAAGGAAGTAAAGGAATCTGTCTGTGGACTCGAAGCCAAACCACTCGAACAGGGTGCTGAGGAGACTGTTGGAGTGTACGACCTCAGGGTCGGAAAGTACTGCCAGGAAGGGCATGACAGACGCGACCCCCGCCGTCTGCATGAAGGCGGTGAAGATCATCAGGATCATCAAGATGACCACTTTGCTGCGGTCTCTGCGGTCGATCAGCCTGACGGTCTTGCGAACGATTTCCAGCATGAGGGGAATTTTCTCCGGGTAGTGCGACCACACTGTGCGCCCTGCTGGGGCGTTTCTGTGTGATTTTTTCAACGGTCATAAATATCTGGCAACGGGCTTGAGATATTCGTCGATTATGCTGATGTGCAAGCCTTCTTATGGAAAATGACGACTCGGCCGATAGGTGGCTTGCTCCAAAGGCCCATCCTATAGTGACTGTCATGAATGACTTCAAAATAAGGGGAATTATCAAACAGATTCCTGTGTAATGGGTTTTGATAAATGACCAGGATTTCCCCGTTCTCGTTTTGGGGTAATTCCGTCAGTTTGGCCAGTACCTCGGCTAGAATAGGGGAACCGAAAGGGTTGAAGAGGTAAACCAAAAGATTTCCGGCAGGGTATTCAACTTCCCTGGCATCGCCATGACGGCACTCAATGGCATCAAGGCGGTTAGCAGAGGGCCGATAGCGCCGGAGGTTGTTCAATGAGGCCTCATGAAGATGAAGGTCATATTCGATGCCCAGGATTCGTTGGAAGGGATGGTGCGCAGCCAGCATCAATGCCTTACCCTTACCAGAGCCCAGGTCTACGAAGGTGTATCCACGCAAGTCGACATCCAGTTGGGCAATGATCTTATGAAACAATCGATGCGGAACGCCTTCGTAACCTTCGTGGTGGCTCGGTAGCTCCATACCTTGAGCGCCTATGTCACATCGAGTGTCGGTGCCGTGCCTTATATCAAAGTCTGTGAGCAGGAATTTGATATTCTTCGGGACTAAAGCGAGCGTTCCGATCCATCCATTTTGGTCAATGGATTTGCGTAGCTTGGCTGAAATCATCCGCCCTCCGATTTTTGCTCCAGTCGCTCTAATAGAGCTTTTCGATCGACTTTCCCATTAACATTCAACGGAAGTGCATCAAGGGTCAGGATCTGCCGTGGCACCATCACCATGGGCAGGCGCTCTTTAAGCTGGTCACGCATGAGTTCTGTGGAAAATGTGCCGCCGCAGATGAATCCGACGAGTCCAGCTGCTCCGCTAGATGTGAGTGGCCAACCTAGAGCGACCGCCTGATCCGTGCCAGAGACATCTCTAAGCGCCTGTTCCACTTCGCCGAGTTCAATGCGCACCCCCCCGATCTTGATCTGATGATCAATCCTGCCAAGGAAGATATAGGGCTTACCAGGCTCGGGCTGCCGTACCAAGTCCCCGGTGCGGTAGTAGCGCCTGGCTTGGTCTGGTAACTGCATGAAGGCGGCTTCGGTACGTTTGTCGTCCTTCCAGTATCCCTGGGTGACATGCTGACCGGCAATGAGCAACTCGCCATCGTGGCCAGGTGAAACGGCACTGAATGCTTCATCCACTACAAGAAAGCTTACACCATTACCTGGGTAGCCGATGGGTACCATGCCATGTTCGCATTCAGACGGCGAGTGTTCTCGATCCCATCGGTAATAGGCAGAATCTACCGTGCACTCGGTCGGGCCATATGCATTGTCGATTTCTGCATTTGGCGCAGCCTCGCACATGGCCAAGGCAAGGTCTGAAGACAGCGCTTCACCCCCAAAACGGCATAAGCGCAACAATGGGAAACGACCAGCCCGCCATCCGTTTCGGCGGCTCATGGCGTGACCGGCCGAAGGGACGATGTCTATCACTGTGAGGGATTTATCCAGAATGTAACGATTGGGGTTGATCCATTCACTGGCAGAAGGCACACACAGGCAAGCCCCTACTGACCATGAAACGAATAGGTCAAACAAGGAGGAATCGAAGGTGATGTCGTAGAATTGGGAAAAACGATCATTTTCGTTGATGCCCCAAGGGATATAGCGATCCAGCGACATTTCAACAAAGCTGACAAGATTGCTATGTGACATCCCCACTCCCTTGGGGGTGCCGGTGCTTCCCGAGGTAAAAAACAGGTAGCCCAGGTCATCAGGATTGGCAGGCGGTGGCGTCCATGAGGGATCGAATCCGAGATCCGGGACTGAAACGAAGTTGTGTTCCGGCCAGCGAGCCGCGAACTCGTCCGGGATCTCGCCCGACGGGAGCACAAGAGTCAAAGCGGCGTCCAGGCAATCAAGGAATTCTGGCAGGAGCTTGACCGCACCGGCATCAACGACGATAGTCCTCAAACCTGAAAGGTTGATCATGTGTCGAATGCGGGCAGGAGGGAACGCAGGGTTAAGGGGCACGATCCCAAAACCTGCCATCAGGCCGCCCAATATGCCGGTATACACTGGTAAAGTGCGCGACCCCAGGATCCCCACTAAGGAGGTGTCAGCTTGCTTACCAGTTTGTAAAAGGCTTTGCCCTACACGCTGTGCATGATGAAGAAGTTGAGCATAGGTCAACACCTGCCCTTCCACATCGATTGCCGGTCGTTCCGGGAAAGATGCTGCGGAGGAGAGGAAGAACCTGTGGAGGCCGTCGGTTTTCTCGATGTTCATATTTGCGGGTTCCCTCCTTCCAGTGTGTTTATCGGGTCAGCTGCAAGCTTGCCCGCGGGAATTGGGACTCTCGTGCATTCGTCTGCCACGGGCCATGGTAGCACGAAGATAATTCCGAGCCTATGGAGTCCGGCGATCTAACGGTAGCCGCATCCGGTCAGGTTCTGGTGCGGCCAGATGCTCTGGGTGCTCCAATGCGGGACCAAATGGCTTTTGCCAGGCTGGCAGCAAGGTAACGCCAGCTGGCGGTATGCCATGGATTTAGCTGAATGGCTTCAAGGCATGATTTTGCGGCGAGACGAGGTTGCCCTCCCCAGTAGTGGTGATGGGCAAAATCAAAGTGCGTTTGTGCGATGCGTCGTTTAACTGCTGTCCCATCCGCGATTTGTCCATCGGGCCCCTCAAGGCCCCAACGCGAGATGGTTCGTTTTAAAATTAGACCCTCATAGTTGAGGTCTGGCCATTTCCTAATACACCCATTGCCATGGAGCCGGTACAAGGCCAGAACCGGTTCCAATTGATGAATCTCGGTATGGCGGGAGGCTCGGATCCAGTAGTCGTAGTCCTGGCCTCGCTTGAGCTCTGGGTCGAATCTCCCAACTCTTTCGATTAGTTCACGTCGCGCTACCACTGTAATTGTGTGGAGGAGCGAGCCACCTGTGAGCAATCGGTCATAAAGCCAGCCGGAACATTCTGGAATGATACTGGCCTGAGGTGAGTGCGGGGCAGCGCCAACGAGGCTCATGGCATGCGGAGGTGGGAATCGGCCCTTGGCATCTGGCTTCCATGTTTGCCATCGAGAGTAAACCAATCCAATTTCAGGGTGGGCTTCCAGATAGGCAATTTGGGTAGAGAGTTTGGCGGGCAGCCAGATGTCATCGGAGTCCAGGAAAGCAATGTAGTGTCCTTGTGCCACGTCCAATCCACGATTCCTAGCCACCGCCGCACCTTGGTTACCCTGTTGGATAACCCTTATGCGGTCACCATAGGCGGCGAGTATGTTAAGTGTCTCATCCGTGGAGCCATCGTCGATGACAATAACTTCCTTGTTCGGGTAGTCCTGGTCCAACACGCTATTAATGGATTCGGAGATAAATTGGGCGGTGTTGTAGCTGGGGATAAGTATCGAAACCTTTGGCTGGCTTCGTTGCGGGATGGTCTCACTCAATGTCCGGGTCTCCTGGGGTGAGGTGTTCTTGCGGTATGCTCGAAAATGACGAGTGTGCATTAGTAGGCGGTAGCAATCAAAGTGAGTTTGAACAGCGGGATTGATAGAGGTTGTTCTACGGGAGTTTCCGAATTCCAATATCTGGATATATCAGGGATATCCAATATAACGCCTTGCACAGTGAGGCGGGTCGCGCGACTTGGCTTATATGTAAAGAGGACATTAGCGGTGCGGACCCCATATTCGCGCGTTTTAATGCATGCTTGCAGAAAGGGGGGAGATCAATAAACCGAAAACACGCGATAAGTGGCTTGAAGGGAGAATGCCTCGCGCCTCAAAAGTGGCGGTATGACATTTGATCATACATCACGACCGCCAACTGGCCTCCCGTTCAAAATGCAAGAAATAGGCTCTCCCGGATCAGATTATCGTGACGCTGAGTGCTGGCCTTGGAAACGATGAATATCGAAGAACAACACAGTTAAGAATAAGAATTATTTTTACCGTGCCCTGGGGGGAAAGCCCGGCTCGTGCGAGCGCCTTCTGAGAGGCATAATTACGAGGTGAAGTCTCGGATACAGCGGCCCTGAAACCAGCATCCCTCGCGGCAACAAGACGAGCCCGGATCGATTGCGTCTGCAGTCCGCGCCCACGGAAGGGGGTAAGCGTTCTGGCGTTACCGAGAAGCGCGAAATCGGTTCCAAAACCCAGCATCTTGAGGGTCGCAGAGCCTTTCATGACGAAGGCGAAGTGTGCGAGCTGACTTCCCTCGTAGGCGACAATACCTAAAGCCGTGCCCTTGCGGATGTCATCAAGGTAAGCTTGGTTTGAGATGGTGGCCGTGAGCAGGTCTGTAATGATGGGTTCTGACAGGTCTTCGGGGCTCCTGAGTAGCGAAAGCTTGATGCCTTCAGGCCACTCCGGCCCTTGGATACCGACGAGTTCGTGCTTGAACACGACATGCGACTTATAGCGCACGACGCGGCTCGCGACAAAGCGTAGCAGTTCATCCGGCCCCATACCTTGGGTCCGGGCTCGAATTCTATTCATCAAGTTGCCACTGGAGGTGGTCACTGTGGTGTCATAGGTGAGGTCATTTGAAATCAGGCAGCCTTCCGTCGGATGAACTTCTTCAGTCCATGCTTTAGCCCTATCTTGTCGAGAATACTGCCAGCCGTATCGCTGCAGGTGTTGAGCGCGCGGTGCGTCTGCAAGCTGATTCGGTTACCAGCGGTTGGCCTGAGCAGGAGAATATTGGAGCATGCAACCTGATGTGTGCTGAAGAGCAGTTTATGTTCGCCCCCCCCCTCGGTGAAATCGAAGAAGCGATAACGCTTTTCGGCAAAAAGGTGTTCCAGAGCAAGCCATAGTAGCACTGTGCCCGGTGAGTACTTGCCATAGGCGGGGTCGTAGCCAAGGTAAGCGTACTCCACGCTGGCACCTTTTACGGGACAATAAAGATACGAAACGGGACGGCCCCGATCGTATAGCAGGAAGCCGCGAACGCTGTTATTCGCCGCATGCTGGTGAAGACGTTCGACAAACACCGGGCCATCAGGCATGCCGGCGTCAAGCAGGCGCTCTTGGTAGGTAAGGGCGGATACCGTGCGTGCGTCAGCGTGAAATACTGCCATATCTTGAACCTCGTGGAATACCCGAAAATCCAGGCCCAAAGTGAACTCAGAGAATTTCTTTATTTTTCGTTTGAGGGTTGAGCGGGTCTTGCTAGAAAAACGCGCCAAGTAGTCGTCGAAAGTGCCCGATAAGTCGATGTAGCAGTGCTGGTATTGCTTGGCCTCGTAGGTGGTGAGCCCAGAAGTATCGGAAAGTGCGGCATCGCGCGCGACCTGCGGTAGCCTGGCCAGATATACTCCCGCGCATTCATCAGGAAGCACTGAGGGGACTGGTACTGACCTGCCGGCGGCGATCTCGTCCATTGAATGGATTTTCCGGAGCACAGGAATCTTTCGCTCGGCCAAGCCGATTTCGCCGAGTCGAAAGTTCAGATAGAAGACGAATGGGGCGAATTCTTCGGTGTACGAATTCACAGCAATCTCCGCAGCAACTGCTCACCATGACGAATGATGGTGGGGAAGATGCCTACTCGTGGTATGGGTGGTGTGCTCGCGTGATATCCGGAGAAACTCGTCAAGTCCTGAAACCCGATGGTTGGAAAACGATCGGCGTTCTCAGAAAGAAACCCGCAAAGCCGTTCAAAGCGCCGGACAACCACCATGTCGGGCACAGAACGTCCCGACTTGAGTAATTCGAAGTTGTGGCTGAGTATGACGAAGTTCTCCCAGCCATGTGCTTGGGCATCATTCATCGCTTCAGTCAATTCTTGCGCACTGCACGCGCCAATTTGAGCGTGGCGTGGACGGCCAAGCCCGTCCACGAAGATGGTCATCGGGTAAAGCGAAAGGTCACATCTTCTGAAAGGACTATAATGGGGGTGATCGTCTTGTAAATCCGGTGCACTGACAGCGCGAGTAGCGTTGAGGCTGCTGTCGAAGGTGATGCCGTTGTCCTGCAAGGCCCAGAAGGTATCGGCATTGCAGGCGAAATTGCCGGCCCGGAAGGCATTGATCCCCTCAATGCCTGCTTCGCGCATCAATCGCAAGCCATGGGCCATGAGAGCGCGCTGCTCTTCGCGCGTGTAATAGGATAGGTGTTGGCGTTTTCGGTCGCTATCTGGTATGAGGCGAGGCCTAATCTCGTCTGTCCACTCGGGGTGAAGGTGCAACTGCACCTCATGGCCCGCCTCCGAGATCAACCCAGTGATCTCTGCCAAGCGCTCAACGCCAAAGCGTCCCGCAAACAGAGGTTCCACAAAGAACACGCCAATGAGTCCATGGCGATTGAGGATCTCCAGGGTCTTGGGCAGGGCGTAGTGCCCGGCAGCGGAACGACCGTACACATAACGACTAAACGCATCGGGAAAGTCCGCATCAAGGGACTCCCAGCCGTTGCACCAAATTTCGATATCGAAAGTGAGCAGTATATTCAAGAGCGTCTTACCATCGCATTGTTGGGGCTAAGCCCATTTGGCTGTGACGTTTTAGCACAACGGGCAAGCTATTTCGATAAGGGATGGGGGGTGCGCGCGACTTTGTGCCGAAATGGTCCGTGTCCGGCGTGCTAGGAGCACACAAGGCAGGCACTAACGTAGCGACTATGGTGCGCTGCGAGCCTGTGGTTATTAACCCGGCGACTATTTATGTCCGTCACGGCTCCGATAAATTTCTGATTTAAAAGAAATTAACTGCAAAATGAAGTGATTTGTTTGATTGCCGCGCTAATGGTATCGCTGACAGGGTTTACAATTCTCTACATTTGGCCCGATTCGACCCGATCGTCCGGGGTTTTCCTTGGCGTTGTCATCATAGGCACCCCATGTGTTGTGGTGTCGTGTTCGGTTGTTGAAGTCCACATTCAGCCCTGGGGCGACCAGTGTGTGTTCAATTGGATTAGGGGATTGCAAGGACCGATTGCGCGGGTATAAGTCCAGTCCTTCCAAGCCGGACTCTGGGGATATTAGCAATGCTCGTGCATCCGCACGATCCGCTGTGAAGTTCTGCCTGGAGTCGACGTGTCCCGGAAGCACAAGGGGATTGTCCGAAAAGACGGCGTTCCCCGCCACTACTTGTTCATAATCCGTGTCTGGCTGGACGATGTTGATACCGAAACCATTGGCCACGAACGTGTTCTTCAGGATGTGTACCTGCCTGGGCGTGTGGTTATGGGGCCGGACGATCAGTCCGTCTCCATGGTGGTTGACAAAAAGGTTGTTGTAGATTGCCAGATTGCCCTCGCCCTGAAACAGGCGCTCACTCGGGTTTTGGTAAAAGATATTCCCGTAAACGAGATACCTGTCATGCATTCCTACGCCTTCTGGCGGCCAGTGCCCAAGCAGGAGGTTAGGGCGGGCACTATTCCCCGTGCTTGAGCTTTGAGCCTTGCTGAAGACGTTGTAGCGGATGATGGTCTGTTGAGGATGGGATGGCATCCCGGGAACGAGATCCCGCACGTTCTGGTGCTTGATCTGAGCGTTGTAGCCGGTCGTTTTTTCGAACAGGTTGTTTTCGATGAGGCCGGCTACAAAGGGGGCAGATCCATCGGGTCGGCCAAGGTACATGCCGGTGCCAACGTTTCGAATCTCATTGTTGCGGATCACCCAGTTCCAGGCTGGCACCCGGGTGCTGATGCCTATGTGGCCCTGCGAGCGGTCGTAGTTCGATATCCGCAGGTACTGGATGGTGATGCTGTGCGTGTGCTCCCCCTCGCTTTCGGCCACGATGGCGGCGGCGTTCTGTCCGCGCCCGTCCAGGGTGAGGTGTTGTATGACGAGGTGCGCTGAGTTTCGTAACTGGATTGTATTACGCCCGCTCCTGGCGAGGAATATTGCCGGCTCCCCCTCTGATGGGCCGGAGATGACGATGGGTGCGTCTGCCGTGCCACGCAGTTCGCGTAAATTGAGGGATTGGGTGTATTCACCGGGGGCGAGCTGAAGATGATCTCCTGGTTGGAGTTGGGACACCATCTCCCGAAGGTTGCCAGGATTGGCTTTTTTGGTTGTATTTTCGGGGATGTGGGTGACGGGGTGCTGTTCCGATGTCTGGACCTGTCGAGACCAGTCTGGAGGTGCGACCGAGCGAGGGTGATTCAGCAGATTCATCACCAAGTGGTGATGGCGGTCCTCGATCTCTGACAATAGGTCGCATTCCCCGGATTTGTATTCAATGGCGCCAATGTCCGAGGGGCTTGACCGTGATTGCCCGCAGAAGTCGTGCGCGATAGCTGATGGGAAGGAGCCTTGGGCGACGATTCGGCGGCCATCATTGAGTTGCATATTGCCGAGGTGGGGAGCCAGCATCCATTTTTTTTGGGAGCCAATCCCCTTTCCCAGTGCGGTGTCCCCGAGCCAGTCGACTGCCGATACAGCGGCTTCACTGGACGTGCGTACCAAACGATCCACCCATGCTATGTCGGCCACAGGTCGGGTAGGGTTGGGAATGGAGAGTCTTCGTTTGATCGCGGGGATGTAGCTGGCACGGCTGAACCAGCCCGTCTCGATGTTGTGGGTGGATTCGACGTCGCTGCCATCGCGTGGCCATACGGTGCCGGTTAGCAGGTTATCCGTGATGAGGGCCGTGGTTTCGGGATATCGTGCCTGGATTCCGTAGGCGTTATGGATGGTGTTGTTGGAAACCTGAGTGTTTGGGGCGCGATGTAGGTGGATGCCCGGCTCGTCCGGACAGTTGAGGATGATGTTATTGGTGATTTGGGCGGACTCCACTTCCGGGCAGTTTCCGGCACAGGTGCCGATGCGTCGGAAATCCATATGTTGTTGATGTGTGCCGCTACTCCCGAGAGAGAGGCCGATACGCTGGCCACCTTGATGTCTCCATTCGCACATGATCAGGTTTCTGTCGATGCGGGTTCCATAGGCGCCTCCCCGGATGATGGCGCCTGTGGCGTAGCGATCCTGTCGATGAGGGGAGGGGGCGATGTCGGCGATGAAGTTTTGAGTGATGGTCCAGTCCTGGCCTCCCGTCACCCGCATGGCAGCGACCGGGGTGCTGGTCTCACGGGGGTAGTCATTGATAAACACGTTGGCTTTGACGGTGACGTGATCCGGGAATCGGCGCTCGCCCGAATCCCTACCCCCACTGCTCTCCAGAGCCGTATGGAAATTCTGGAATCGGTTCTCAATGACCTGCACGTGATTGGCCCCTTGAGTGAGATGGAGGGCGCGATGGGCCTGTTGGGTGCCCTGAAAATCCAGGCCACGGATGATCCAGTAAGCGCCCGACAGCTGGATTTGGGCGCTGCCACTGGACCAGAGACGTGCCTCCCCCGGAATGATTCCCTGTACGGTGATGGGGGTTTTGGGATGGCCGCTTTGCTCAAGCGTGAGGCCGGATATAAAGTAATCGCCCGGGGCGACGTTGATTGTGTCCCCGGGCTTTGCGGCCCTCAGTGCCTGGCGTAGTTCGCCAGCATCGCGGACGGTAACGAAATCACCATCAGCCAGGGCTGGCGTGGAGAGGCTTAGCCAGCCGGCCAGCGCCAAGGCGATGTTGATGAAAAGTGCCGGTTGCCACCTGCCGTTTTGGCTCGGGACCGGGGCGGTGCCCCCTGACGGTCTCATCACCGAGGCTGAGTTGGTGGGTGTTGTCATGGTCCTTGGCACTCAGGGTGTTGTTGGCCCACCCAAATTCAATCACTGAATGGGTTGGGTTACAACCGCTGTTGGAATGAAGGCCTCTTTCGAGGGGCGCCCTGTGCGATTTCCCTTCATGATGAGATGATGCTGCCTACTCACGTTTAGAGCAACGCATTTACCCATGTCAAAGAGAGTGGTTCTTTGGGCCTGGCTATCCTGGGTGGCAGTCCTGTACGCCACCCTGATGCCCTTCGAGTTCGGCAACCAGAGTTTTGCCCAGGCCTGGTCTCATTTCACAAGCCTAAGCTTCCCTCAGATGAGCGCCTCGGCGCGGCAGCAGTGGGTGGCCAATATCCTCATGTTCTTGCCCCTTGGGCTGTTCTGGGCGGCCTGGTTGTCCGGCTATGTGCGCGGTTTCCTGGGCCATTTACTGGTGGGGCTGTTCGTGGCCCTGCTGGCCCTGGCAACCACCGCGATGGTGGAGTTTCTGCAGTTCTGGTTGCCCCGCCGAGAGCCTTCGCTGCTGGATATGAGTGGCAACTTTATCGGCGGGGTACTGGGGGTGTTGGCATGGTACGGCTTATCGGGGCCTGGACGTCGGTGGCTTGCCATGTTGCGCCAGGGGGGGCTTGGGGCCCTGCGGAGGGGGTTGGTGCTATATGTTGTCGCCTATGTGCTGTTTGCCTGGTTGCCGCTGGATTTCATGGTGTCCTGGCAGGAGTGGGCGGGCAAGCTGGATTCGGACAGCTGGGGGCTGTGGCGCGCGCCCGTGGGCGAGGACTTGGGGATTCGCTGGTGGGTGCTGCGGAGCATGATAGTGGTGATGACCTTGCCCATGGGGGTCCTGTTGGGCTGGTGGCTGGTGGAGCGTGTTCCGGCGGTGTCGGCGTTTGGCGTCATCCTGCTTGCTTTGGTGCCTGGTGTGGCGTTTGGTTTGCTGGTGGAGTTCGGCCAGTTTCTCACCGTGTCGGGCGTCGCCGAAGGGGGATCGGCCCTCTCACGCGCCTTGGGTGTGACGCTGGGCGTGGTGCTGTACGTTGGTCGCGCTTATTTCACCCCGCATCGGATGCGTTTTTGGGCACGCCCGGCGGTGCTTTTGCTGTTTATTCCCTATCTGCTTCTCATGGTGGTGCTCAACCTTGGGGGCAAGGGCTTTGCGCTGGAGACGGGGTCGGTGCTGGCCAAACTGGAATCGGTACGATTCCTGCCCTTCTGGTATCACTATATGGTGCCGGAGGCGGTTGCGATCGGAAGCCTGCTGCTGCATGTGGTGATGTATGTGCCGGTGGGCATCGGTGTGTGGTTGTGGCGCTGGGGGCCGGGGGGCATCACGCCTCGGCGGGGTTTGTGGCTGGCGGTCCTGTTGGCGTTCATGCTCGCTTTGGTGATGGAGACGGGCAAACTGTACATGGCGGGGTTGAGGCCGGATCCGACGAGCGTGTGGATTGCGGCGGCGGCCGGTTGGTTGGGGTGGCAGGCGTGTGCGGCGGCTTGGTGGGGGTTGCGTGGTGTTCGTGACTGGGGTGGTTGGGAGAAGGCCCACCCTGGACGACCGGCTGTGCGGGAGAAGGGTTCACGCCAGCGTTTGGCGGATTCAGGGAGCGAATATCCGGGGGTGGAACCGGCGGATGCGGGGTTTGTTCGTGGCGAGGCGTTGGGGAGGGGGGGTGCACCGAGGCGGCAGGGCTGATGTGTTCGGTGCGGGATAGGTCCGTTGGGCTGGTTTTGGCTCAGCCGTGGGTCTCGGGGCCTCTGTCATCGGATTGAGGGGTTTCCGGTTCTTTGGCGAGAAAGGCCTTGTGGAATAGATGCCGGGTTAGTAGAGGTAGCGGCATCTTGAGGTAATGGCCTCGCAGAAACAGCAGTCCGCGCGCCAGGGCGTCGGTGCGCGGTGTGTGGCTGTTGCGGGTGTTCAGGCCATGCAGGAATAGCTGTCTGTTGGCTGCCTGGAACGGCTTTGAGAGGGCGTGAGCCTTGAGATGCTGCTGGGCTTCGTTAGGAACGGGTGTGAGAAGACGTGCCTGACAGCAGGCAATGGCACGCTCCAGCAGCCAGCCTATCCGTAGTTGTTCGGCTTCATCCAGAAGCTTCGACCAGAACGAGTCTCCCTGTTGTGACACGAAGTGCGTCACCAGGGTGTGAATGTCGTACAGGTCACGCAGGCCGCGATCCCACTCTGTTTCCGAAAACAGATGCACAACGCTGTGAAGCACCAGGTGGGTGGGAGCCAGTGTTTTGAAGCGCCAGGAGCCTGGCACTGAGGTGGCTTGGGTGATCAGTGGTGTGGCGTCGGTCCGAACCTTGAAGGTTTCCGGGAGGATGTTGTGGTGCAGATCCAGTGTGGTGCCGCGTTTATGGTGCTGCAGTGGCGGTAGTTCGTGCATCCACTGGCGGTAATAGCGCTGGTCGTATTCGTCGTGGTGGGTGGTGTTCCAGCCTTCGAAGAAGAGTAGCGACTCGGCTTGTTCCACCTGATCCCGCGGGAAGAGAAGGTCCAGATCATTGGCGACGCGACCGGGCGCGTTGGGCAACTCCGCCAGCAGATAGGCGGCCCCTTTGAGTGCGATAGCGGGGGGCAGCTTGGTGAGCAGTCCC
The DNA here is from genome assembly GCF_001632845.1 of Ectothiorhodospira sp. BSL-9. Taxonomy (NCBI): domain Bacteria; kingdom Pseudomonadati; phylum Pseudomonadota; class Gammaproteobacteria; order Chromatiales; family Ectothiorhodospiraceae; genus Ectothiorhodospira; species Ectothiorhodospira sp. BSL-9. The sequence continues at coordinate 1,668,255 of NZ_CP011994.1, forward strand.
TGATCCAGAATTTGCAGTTCCCAGCGCAGGGCTTCTGCGTTGTGCTGGGACAGACGGTATCCGCCCAGTAGATGTTGCGCGGGCTTTGTGGGCAGTTGACCGTGGATGCCGGCCAGTACGGCTAGATGCCACAAGGTGCCTAGCAGCGAGGTCTCGCGTGCGGCCGCCACCGTCCCCTCCCATTGTCGGGGGCTCAGTTCGGTCATGCTTTCCGGTCTGGCCAGTGCCCTGCATAGGCAGGCAGTGCCGTCAGGCTGCGATCTCATCGAAGAGTTGAACGGCCTCCTCCAGACGGCTGTAGACGAAGTCAAAGGCTTCCACCTGTTCCATGAGATCTGCGGTTCGATGAAAGGCAATGGTGCCAAGGGCCGCATAGTTGAAGGAATTGCCCGCCAGCCGCATGAAGGCCTCGCCGGGCGGGTGAGGGGTCAGGCGAGTTTCGGCGTTGGCTTCATAACGAGGGAAGACCACCCATCTGGGCTTGGCCAGTTCGCCTGCCCGTGCAACACTTTCGGCGGGTGGTCGCAGGTGTGCGACGGTGCCTTTCAGTGTGTCGTGGCAAATGGGGCCCATGCTTGCTCCCGGTGCGAATGACTGTATCACATCGATTGAGGCGTTCTTGAGGCTTACAGGGCGTGCCGGGCCGGTGATCTGGGCGGTTTCAAGGTCTACCAGTGTGGACTCATCGGTCAGCAAGCGCCAGCCTCGGCATGCCAACCCTGCGCAAAGGGTGCTTTTTCCGGACCCCGGTGGCGCGGGAAGGATGAGTGCCTTGCCGTTTTTTTCCAGCGCGGCGGCATGGAACACCAGGTATTGCGGGGCCTGCATGGCGATGCACCAGTTCATGCCCCATTCGAGCATCGGGAAGGCTTGGTAGTAGGCCAGGGGTTTGAAGACGCTGCGGCCGTCGGCAAGGAACAGGACCTGGGGGTTATAGTAGCGGCGAATACTGTTTGGCGGGCGCAACTCACAGTAGAAGTCGGCGAAGCTGTCTTCCGGGGCTAGGGTGAAGTCGCCGTACAGCGTTTTGAGGCCGATAGCAACCGAGGGGATGCGACTGCGGATTCTCGTGGTGAAAGGGCCGGTCACCAGCTTGAGTTGGCCTGTGGAGAGGCTTTGCTCTGTCTCTGGTAGTGAGAGGTCGGAGATCCTCATTTTGAGCAGTCTAAGGCGAGACCAGACTGTACCAACGTGTCAATGATGGCTTGAAGTGTGTCTTCGATGTTCGCGAGGTTATCTTCATCCAGCGTCAGCAGGGTGGCGGCCTGAGGCTGGATGGCTTCCAGCGATCTGGGTTCGGTTGGGCTGAGTAGTCTCAGAATGTGCGCTGCTGGAGAGGAAAGCATGTATGTCTCACCAGTGCCGCGGTGGAATCCCATGCATGTGGAACTCCACTGGCGGATTTCCACGTAAGGGTTGCAAATCCATGCGGGCGCATTGCATATGGTCATGGAGCGTTAAGTCTTGGCTGGGTAGTGCGTGGCTGTATTGTCATACAAAGCCGTCTGTGTCCTTATTGACTTGATGGCTAAGTATATCTGCCCCCATGCTCCAAACCAAAACTACAGTGTGATTTGTGGTCCCCAAGATGGTGTGTTCATGGTGTTCTCAAGGAAATTCTTGACCACTTCTGCACTCAGTTGTACTTGCGTGCTCGTGGTGTAGAATCCTGTATTCAGAACCTCAGTGACAATCTCTTTCACCATCTCCTCGCTGAGCGGGTAGTCATGAGTGTCGCGCGCGTTCAGGAGCGCCGCAGCGCCGAAACGGATCAGTTGGCGCTTCATGTTTTCGACGGCAGTCCAACTCCTATCATAAATATCGTCATCGTCTTCGTTTTCATCATGGTAGACGCCGTAGTTCCTCTGCACTGCATGTTCCATTGTGGCTTTAACGTATTCCTGAGCACTAGCATTATAGGCATAGTACTGTTCAATGACATCCTCGAATTCGTCATTGAACTTATCGCCTCTGCCCCATTCCCCGGACGCATCCCCCTGCCAGTAGCCAGGGGTCCGGCCTCCACAATCGACAGGATCCGTTTGAAGAGATGTATTGGCGGATATCCAACCCGATGGGTGGCAGTTGGCCATCCGCATCGTGTCCGCCATCAGGGGTTTGCTGCTCAATGTCATGAGCACGGGACCCGACGCGAGGGCGGCCTTGGTGAGGCGACGGCGCTTCCGAGCCTGTTTGGACAGGGTCTCCTGAGGGCTGGTCTGCTCGGGTTGTGTTTGATCTGCGTGATCATCTTGAGACATGTGAAACCCTCAGGGGAGCCGTTACGCGTTCCCCGTATTTGACTCGATGCCACTTTTAAGCAATTCTCAGGCCATCGTTGCTTGCTGGCTTAAGTGGTTGCTTTTGCGCCGCTATTTTCGCGTGGTTGGTTGCGTGGGGGCGGTGGCCTCTGCTTACTGTAAGGATATCCGTCGCCATGGCTGTTGCTGTTAGTCGATGGCGTCGGTTCAAGGGCGCTTGAAGCGCTCGACTGCCTCATTATGAGGCCAGCGTCGCGTATTTCAAGCACTACGCTCAAGGCATCTCCCGTGGCAGGGTCATGGATCAGGGAATCAACGCCCTACGGTACGCAGTCGTTCGGGTGGGCCAGAAGGCTTTCCAGAGAGACCGCCCCGCTTCGGTCAATGGCGCATCCGTGTGGATGGCCGTGGAGAGCGGGTCTCAGGTTGCTTTAGGGTCAGCAATGGGCGGCCCTTTCTTGCGAGCTGCGTCACAGGTTTGCTTGTTGGATTGTAAACCGTTCCGACATGTCGAGGCCGCCGAACGTGGCCACGCTGAGTGGCTGCTCTTTGGGTGTTGTCGTGGCACCGGGAGGTTCTTACTTTGGCGGGGTGTTGTTTCCCACCCCTGATCGCTGATCACCACCTGATTTGAGGCAGATTATTCCCCCGGTGAGGGAGTCGGGACGGTGGCAGAGTGTGGGTGGGCTCTGTGGGGGAGATGTCCAGATTGATTCACCGGGACTGGTAGACCGGGGCGTGCCAGGGCATGATTTGAGGCCAACCCATAAAAGTGGCCCGCCACGGTAGCCGCCGTGCGGGCCGGTGGCCGGTGCTACTGCGCTTGAGAACGCCCTTTACCGGCGAACAATACGTTACCGAGCAAGGCTGGTTGAAGGCAAGCCTGACGTGTTGTCCGCTGCATCCCGCCGGGGGCTGTGGCTTTGCCCGCCACGGCAGCTATGCGCGCAAGCGCCCCTGGGGAGCGCGGATCGCCCGCTGGTATTGCCCGTTGGGGCATCGCACGTTTTCCCTGATACCCGATTGTCTGGCGGCCCGCTGGCCGGGAACGCTGCAGACGGTAGAGGTGGCGGTGATGACCGCGGAGACCGCACCCAGTCTGGTGGCGGCCGCCAGGATCCTGCGCCCCGACATCGAGGAGGCGGGGGCGGTGCGCTGGGTGCGTCGCCGCAAGGATGCGGTGGGCGATTGCTTGCACCGCCTCAGGGGCCTGCTGCCCGACCTGCTCACTGACTGCGCTCCCACCGTGACTGCCTGCCAGATCGCATTGGGTCAGACGCCCTTGCTTCCCGCCCTGCGTGAGATTACCGCGCCCTGGCTTGATCAGTTGCCGCCGCCACTCGGTTTTGCCCACCGCGGCAGTGGCGGTGCGTCCAGTCCATCACTGGACCAACACACAATGGGCCCTGACCCGCCTGGCAGCGGGGCGTAGCGTCGTGGAGCGACCGTTTGGGTCGTTCGCCCTGGAGACGCTGCCATGCCCGATCCCTCCCATGACCTGCGCCACGAGATCGCCCTGTTCCGTTTCGGGCTGATCGCCGACCTGGTGCGTCGACCGCCCGGCGCGCCCGGCCTCTATACCCAGCTCCATGCCATTGCCGCCCGCTCCCATCAGATCCCCGGCAGTGATCGCACCCATGTGGCCGCCGAGACCCTGCGGGACTGGATGAAGAAGTACCGCCAGGGGGGGCTTTGACGCCCTGCTGCCCAGGTCACGCCAGGATCGTGGCCAGCCCCGGCGTCTACCTGCAGCCGTGGCTGAGGCCCTGATCGCCTTGAAGGAGGAACATGCCTCCTGGTCCGTGCGCCAGGTGATCCGACACCTGCGCGACAATGGCGCGGTGGACGCGGATCTGCCGCTGCCGCCCTCCACCATCCACCGCCTGTTCACCCGTCATGGGCTGATGCAGCGCCAGGCCGAGGCCACTCATGACCAGGATCGCCGCCGCTTCGCCTTCGCCCGGGCCGGTCAACTCTGGTCCAGCGATGTCATGCACGGCCCCAGTGTCACTGTCGAGGGGCGCGTGCGCCGCAAGACCTATCTGATCGCCTTCATGGATGATGCCACCCGCGTGATCCCCCATGCCGCCTTCGCCCTGTCGGAGAACACCCGCGCCTTCCTGCCCGTGCTCCGCCAGGCGCTGAGCAAGCGTGGCCTCCCTGAACGCTTATACGTCGATAACGGCGCGAACTACCGCTCCCACCACCTGGCCCTGGTCTGCGCCAAGCTGGGCATTGCCCTGATCCACGCGCGCCCCTATCGCCCTCAGGGCAAGGGTAAAATTGAAAGGTTTTTCAGGACTGTACGGGCCCAACTGCTGAACACCCTCACACCGGAGGATACCGCCAGCCTGGAGGCCCTGAACCGGCGCCTGTGGGCCTGGGTCGAGGGGGAATATCACCACAACCCCCATCGCGGCCTGGAGGGGCTGACGCCCCTGGAGCGCTGGGCCCAGGACGGTGACCAGGTGCGCTATCTGGACCCGGGGATGGACCTGGAGGATCTGTGCCTGTTCGAGGCGGTGCGCAAGGTCCACAAGGACCGTACCGTCAGCCTTGATGGCGTGATCTACGAAGTGGATGCTGCCCTGATCGGTGAGCGCGTCACGCTGCGCTACGACCCCGGGGCCACCCGGCGCACCGTGCAGATCGTTCATCAAGGCCGGTACGTGGAAACCGCCAAGCCCGTGGATCTGTACGCCAACTGCTTCGTCAAGCGCAACACGCCCTCGCGCGAGGCCCGCAGCGAGGATCAGGCCCCGGAACCCAACCCCTCAGGGATGCACTGGCGGCACTTCGACGCCGAGTCGGCGGAGGACTGAGGCCATGTACCGCAAGCACTTCGGCCTGACCGACTACCCCTTCGAACCCAACGTGAACAGTGAAGATCTGTTCGAGTCCCAGACCCTGCGGGAGGCTCAGGCCCGGCTCAGACACCTGCTGCGTCTGCGCGGCATCGGCCTGCTCACCGGCGAGGCTGGCAGCGGCAAGACCACCGCCTGCCGGCGCATCACCAGCACCTTGCACTCGGGGCTCTACCGCACCTTCTACATCCCCCTGACCACCGGCAACGTCATGGACATGTACAAGTCCATCGCCTGGGAACTGGGCCTGCCCACCGAACGCAACCGCGCCAGCGCCTTCCGCCAGGTGCGCGCCGAGATCTCCCGGCTCACCCTGGAGAGCAAGCAGCTACCGGTGCTGATCATCGACGAGGCGCATCACCTGCGCAACGACGTCCTGGAGGATCTGCGCCTGCTCACCAACTACGCCATGGACTCCGATCCCCGCCTGTGCCTGCTGTTCGTCGGCCTCACCGAACTGCGCCGGCGCCTGGGCATGGCGGTGCATGAGTCCCTGGCCCAGCGCCTTGTCGTGCGCCATCACCTGGGGGGACTCAGCCGCGAGGAACTGCCCGACTATCTGGCCCACCGCCTGCGCCGGGTCGGCTGCGAACTGCCCCTGTTCGAACCCGAGGCCATCGAAGGCCTCTACCAGGCCACCCACGGCATGCCACGCCCCGTCGGCCGCCTGGCCCATTACGCCCTGACCTGCGCCGCCCAGGATCAGGTCCACCGGGTCAGCGCCGACCACCTGCAGACCGCCCTGGAGGAGTTGCGACCATGACCCACCATCACACCCTCACCATCCCCCTACCGGCTCACTGGACCCCGGAACAGGTCCTGGCCGTATGGGAACTGCTGGAAATCCTCACCGAGCACATCGGCCACCGCTACGCCATCGCCCTGCATGAGGCCATGGCCGCCGAGCGTCAATCCGTCAACCTGCGCCAGACCTCCCTGTTCGACGACGAGCAGGATCCCTTCTGAACCCTCTCCCGGGCGCGAGTCACCAAAGGCTCGCGCCTACGCTCTCCCGCATCCGTTCACCTTCCAGGAATCCTTCACCCGAGGCCATAATCCGGGAAAAGCCTCGGCCTGCAGCCAGAATCCGTGTGGGAAAAGTGGGGTGGAATAGTCTGGGAAACAACACGGGGCATGCAGAGAGTGTCGGTTTTTTTTACTTTTACTCCGCCTGCAATGAGAGCTGAGTCACGTGGCTCCGCTTGCGGTTTGGTGCGTTGGGGACGTCTTGAGCGGTACGGCCGGCGCCGGAAAATGTTACGGCGAGCGCATTTTTTGAGACTTTCATCACATTTTAAATGTAATCGAATTCACGTTTTTCTCATGTTGGCATGGCATGTGCATTTGCTTGGCCGTCGATAGAACACTGAAAACAAGGAGCTTCCAATGGGGTTCAAGGCAGGCATGATGAAGAGGATGTCGGTGGCGGCGGCCATCGCAGGCGGGGTGTGTTTTGGGGGGGGCGCCCAGGCGAGCCTGATCACTTACACTTTGACCCCGTCGGACAAATCGAGCTTCGAGCTTGCCTCACCGGATCCCCATGGCCGGGTGAGCATCACTACGAATTGGCAGCCATTTGACGTGACGGTGGACCCTGATGACGGCTATCGGGTGACTGGCATTGATGGCTTCAACCCGGTGCAAATTTCGTTTGATAATGCCGAGAGGAGCGCGAATGACTCCGGGAGTGGCTGGTCCTCTCGGTCAGGGTCAGAGAGTTTCTCCAGTGAATTCACCCTGAAGCTTGATTTGGCCGAGGCTCCGTATGGGGCGTGGGAGGGCACACATGAGGTGCGGGGTGAGCTGAGCTATAACGTAGCATGGAGCTGGGATAGGAAATTCTTGTTTATTTTCCCATTGCCTTGGGAGCTTTCGAGTCATCAAAGCTCTGCGAGAATCGACTGGACTGACGCGCTTTTGCTTGGGTCGATTGAGGATGAAGCTTACATTGAGGTGAGTTTTTCTGATCATTATCTCCGGCCTGGGGGGAGTAATGCACTGGCCACCCCAGTCAGCGTGACCGGGCACGCCAATCCTCCCAGTGAGGTGCCCGAGCCGACGGTGTTGATGTTGTTCGGGGCCGGACTCCTCGGTTTGGGCTTCCTGCGTCGCCGTCGTAATACGGTTTAACCCAACTGCCTTACGGGCCCCGCACGGGGCCCCGACGCCCACCGCTGACGACGGTTCGCCGGGGGCAGTCTCGCGCCCAGGGCTTCGGCCAGTTGATTGGGCGATTCCTGGAAACGCTACCAACAGTGAGCAGTGGGGTCCGCCGCCTCTGGGGTGGTCAACGCGACTTCCACGGCCTCCGCCCTCCTGGCCGCCACGGCGCGAAAGTCCGGCGAGATCCGCTCATCCACCGCCGCTCGCCGCCAGAAATCCAGTGCCATGGCGCCGCCCTGGCGCCACGGCTCGATGCCTCCGTGGGCTGGTGGGGGCTGGAAGACCGGTGTCGGTGGCACCTCACCAGGACGGGGTGCGTGGAGCATGGGCAGCATGTCATAGACCGGGGCCAGGGCCAGCCGCCCGTTGGGGTGGGGCTGGAGGGTCAGGTTGCCCAGGTGCTGGTCGCTGTTCTCGATCCAGTGGGCGAAGGCCTGAAGCAGGGTGACGGTCGCTGGCGTGTCGTCGGTGACCCGGGCTTGCCGGGCAAGGGCCTGGATGGTCAGGCCCCAGTCCCGGCCGATACCGCAGAACTCTGCATCCACAGTGAGCAATGAGAGCGCGGGTAGACGCCCGCCCCGCGCGGTCCGGTCGAAGCGCACGGACTCCAGAAAGAACCGCCCCTCCCGTTCCAGCAACCGGCTTTCGGCCACGGCCAGTCCGTGGTCTCCGAGCGTGGTCAGGGCTAGGTACTCGCAGACCAGGAGGTCGCGCAGGCGCTGGGCCACCGCGCTGCCGTCGTCCGGTGGCGAGAACTTCACCAGCACCGGGCGCCCCGCCACCTCGGCGGTGAACTTGGGCTGCTCGCCCCCCACGGAGGAGCCGGGGGCGCCCCCGGAGAGGACGCGTTGGGCCAGGGCCGGGAAGTCATCGATGGTGGCGCGCTCTGGTTGCCATGCTCGCCAACGCTCGACAGCCGCGTCCCCGAGCAGGAGGTCGCCGGGGGTGTCTACCGCGTGATCCAGTAGCCAGGCGCCGATCTGATCGGTGGACCAGTGCTCCGGGTTGTGCGGGAACGCGGGGAGTGCGTGGGCATTCAGGCGACCGAGAAAGCCCTGGGGCCGCAGGTTCTGGAGGAAGAACGGCAGATCATCGAACAGGCCTGTGCCGGCTTCACCGAAGAGCAGCCCGGGTAGCGGGCTGTGTTGGGTGGGGCGAACCAGCATGGCACCGTGGTCGAGACCGATCAGCTCGGCAAGAGGTTGGACATGGCCATCGGGATCCACGCGGTGGATCGGGAAGGCGGTGTCGGCGCGGTTGAACAGCGGCCCGCGAAGGGCGTGGCGGGTGGCGGGTCCACGACCAAAGGAGACGATCTTTCCCCGCGCCTCGGCTTCACGCAGGCGACGGTAGACGGTGGGCGCACTGGCGCCCGAGGCGTCGGCCAGTTCGGCCCGCGAGGCGGTTCTGAGCGCGCGTAGCCGGGAGAGGAGCTCGTCGGTGGTCAGGCGCATGGCGGTTCCGGGTGAAACGATGATGAACCGATATGGTCTGCCTGGAGGCTTTTTAGATCAAGTGGTTGTCTGTTCGGTTGGTGGGATTTGTGAAACGATTGAGGTTCAGTATGTGTCTGCAGGGGCTGCGCGTTTTCACCTGAAAGAGTATTGTGTATGTACGTAAGTAAATACGGGATTCCCCATGCGGTTTGAGTGGGACGAAGCCAAGAATCAGGCCAACATTCGCAAGCATGGTATCGACTTCAATGACGTGCCGGACATCTTCCAGCATCCGATGCTGGCCTTGCATGATGGCCGAATGCACTACGGCGAAGAGCGTTGGATCTGCATCGGCTGGATCAGCAGGAGGTGAAACAGTATGTCGAAAGCATCGAAAACTGATTGGGAACGGCTGGCCAAGATGAACGACGAGGACATCGATACCCAAGACATGCCTGAATTGGGCGAAGACTTCTTTCGGCGCGCCGAGCTACGTGTGCCGGTAAAGAAGGCGGTGACAATCCGTCTCGACGCCGATGTGCTGGAGTGGTTCAAGGGCCAGGGCGCGGGCTACCAGACTCGCATCAATCAGTTGTTGCGCCATTACATGAATGCCCAGCAGCGGTATCGGTGATGAGCGAATGATCAACTTCGGGTGGTAACACCTGCACAATGTCTGGAGGAATGGCAATGACGACACTGACGATCCGGCTGCCAGACGACACGGCCGAACGCTTGAACACTTCCCCGCGCATTCCCCCTGCTAGGCGTTAGCCAGGAGGGGGTCAAGCGGGGTTTCTTTTGAGGGGTTTGGTGCCTTGTGATTCCACGTAGGCCCGAATCGTCTCCAGGGATGCCCCACCGACAGAGCCAGCGTAATAGGCGCGGTGCCAAAATATCGGTTTCCAATAAAACGCCGCCAAGTGCTCGGCAAAACGATTGCGGGCGCGGCGGGCGCTGGCTGTCTTGAGATTGTTGACCAGCCAGGTAGTCCCTGAGTTCTTCATGCAGGCAAGGGCGACGGTACTTGGTCACAAAAACAACATGCAGCTTGATGTCATAAACGGCGTGAGAACGAGATTTGGTGGTGTTTTCCATGGTTGCGCCTTGGTGGTTTTCATGGAACGATAGCAAGTATGGGCATGATCGGACATCGCTTTCGTTGCTATCCCGGTCGCCAGCAGGAAAATATCCTGCTGCGTTGGATTGGCTGTCAGCGATTCATCTATAACAGCAAGGTCAGAGAAGACCGTTATTTTCGCGCCTTCGCCCGAAAAGCCTTGTCGCTGACCGGGCAAAAACCACCCATCGACCAACAATACAGCCAGTTCATTGGACCCGATACGGCGTGGTTGCGGGAGGTGCCCTCCCAGGTATTGCGCAATGGCGCGGTTCGATGGAAACAAGCCTACAGTCGATTCTTCCAGAAATTATCCGGTCGCACAACGATTCATGGAAAAGACGGCGAACAAGGCGTCTGGCTGACGCGGGAGTTATTTGCTTTCGAGGATGATGGCGAAGGGGGTTATCACCTTCGGGTCGGCACGAAAAAGCACCCGCTCGGTCGGTTGCGCTATGTCGCGGATCGGCCTCATACATTGCCCGCATCCATCGTTATCAGCATCAATGCTGGGCAGTGGCATGTGTCATTTGCCACCGAGGATGATGTGATCCATCCGCGCCCTGCGGAGATCCAGGCCGAGTTATCGCAGTGGGATGAGGCTTCATTGCACGCGGCCACCATCGGCGTGGATCGCGGCGTGGTGGTGCCTGCCTACGCCAGCACGGGATCGGTGTATGCCTTCGACCCGGTGCAAAAGCAGCGAATGGCCCGCAAGGAACGCCAGCGCCTTCGCTGGCAGCGTCGCATGGCGCGACGTGCCAAGGGCTCATCCGGCTGGCACAAGGCCCGCAAGCGCGTGGCCCGCACCCACACCTACGCCAACAACGTGCGCAAGGACTTTGCCCATAAGGTGAGTCACGCATTGGTGACGGCGCCGGGGGTGAGGCTCGTGGTCATGGAAGACCTCAAGGTGGCCTCCATGAGTCGTCGCCCGAAGGCGAAGACCGACGAACGGGGGCGCCACGCACCCAACGGTGCCCGCGCCAAGGCGGGGCTCAACAAGGGCATCCTCCATAGCGCCTGGGGCAAGATCAGAACCTATGCCCAGTACAAGGCACCGAGAAACAACGTGCTGTTTCTCGTGGTGCCACCACACCATAGCTCGCAGGAATGCGCCGTTTGCGGCCACATTCATCCCGACAATCGGCTCAGTCAGAGCCGATTTGTCTGTCAACGCTGCGGGCAGATCGATCATGCCGACCACAACGCCAGCCGGGTGATTGCCCGACGCGGCGTCACAGCGGTGATCGGTCAGTGCAAATCCCATCAACAGGTAGGGGCGGTGCGCCCCGAACCGCCGTCCCCGGACGGCTACGCCGGTGGAGATCAGGGTAAGTCGCAGAAGGGCAAGCGCCCAACTGCGCACAGATCATCGAGACCGGAAACCATGCCTACAACCGCTCAAGCGGTTTAGGGATGGTAGTTCATGTTGCTGGCACGCAGTCGTGGTTTGAGTGCCAACAGGTTGGTGGAGGTACTCAGTGCGCGAGCACTGGCGGCATGGGATACCGAGAATCACTTCCGCGCCATGGCAGCGACAGGGCATGTCGAAGAGGCATTGGCAATTCTGGATCGGCTCGATGCCGAGGATCAGCGGACGAGTTAGACGGGGGCTTGTGTTGCAGGTGTGTGTCTGGGGTGGTGGCGGGCTGAACGCTTCAGGCTAGTGATATTATCGGGTGGCAAGCGCTCACCATGATCCCCGCCCCCGGAGTCGCCCATGGCCGACAGACGCAATCTCCCCATTGGCATTCAAACCTTCGCCGACATGGTCAGCGGGGCTTATTACTATGTGGACAAGACGCCCCACATTCACCGGCTGGTGATGGAGGGGCGTTACTATTTTCTCTCCCGTCCCCGCCGTTTTGGCAAGAGCCTGCTGCTGGATACCCTGCGCTGCCTGTTCGAGGGGCGGGAGGAGCTGTTCCGCGGGCTGTATATCGAATCCCGCTGGGACTGGAGTGTGCGTTATCCGGTGGTCACCCTGGATTTCGGGGGTGGGGTGGCGGCCACGCGCGAGGCGCTGGATGCGCGTATTCGGGATCAGTTGCATTGGAATCGTGAGCGGCTGGGATTGAGTCTGGATCGTGAGACGGATATCCCGGGGGAATTTGAGGCATTGATCCGCGGGGCGCATGCCCGTTCCGGTGAGCGGGTGGTGGTGCTGATCGATGAATACGATAAGCCGATTCTGGACAATATCACCGAGCCGGAGCAGGCTCGGGCAGTCCGGGAGGGGCTGAAAAACCTCTACTCGGTGCTGAAGACGGTGGACGCCCACCTGCAGTTCTGCCTGCTCACGGGGGTGTCGAAGTTCAGCAAGGTGAGCCTGTTCTCGGGGCTGAATAATCTGCGAGACATCACGTTGTCACCGGCATATTCCGATATCTGCGGCTATACGGACGCGGATGTGGATAGCGTGTTCTCTCCGGAGTTGTCTGGTCTGGACCGGCAGGAAATCCGTGCTTGGTATAACGGCTATCGCTGGAGCGGAGTGGATACGCCGTCAGTCTATAATCCGTTCGATCTGTTGCTGCTGTTCCAGGAGCGCCGTTTTGCGCCGTACTGGTTTGAGTCGGCCACGCCGACGTTCCTGGTGGATCTGCTGAGCGAGCGCGGTGTGTTCACGCCTCGGCTGGATGCGATGCAGACGGAGGCGGAGTTACTGGGGCGGTTTGATGTGGATGGGATTGCCACTGAGGCGCTGTTGTTCCAGACGGGGTATCTCACGGTGCATGCGGTGGAGGAGCCCATGACGGGGTACTGGCTCTACACCCTTGGGTATCCCAACCGGGAGGTGGAGTCCAGTCTGAATCAGGCGTTGCTACCCGCCCTTGGGGTGGCTGAGTCGCCTCGGCAGCGTTTGAGTCTGTTCAGGATTTTGCAGGCCCATGATCTGGAGGCCCTTGAGGTGCACCTCAAGGCGCTGTTCGCCTCCTTGCCCCATGACTGGTACCGCAACAATCCCATTGCCCGGTATGAGGGGCATTATGCCAGTGTGTTTTACAGCCACTTTGCGGCGCTGGGGCTGCGGATCTCGGTGGAGGATTCGTCCCTCATGGGTAAGGTGGACATGGCCGTGGAGTTCGGTGGCCATGTGTATGTGTTCGAGTTCAAGGTGGTGGAGCAGCTGCCCCAGGGGCGGGCGCTGCAGCAGATCAAGGATCGAGGTTATGCGGACAAGTACCGGGGGCGGGGGCAGCCGATCCATCTGATTGGGGTGGAGTTTTCCCGGGAGCAGCGGCAGGTGGTGGGTTTTGAGGTGGAGACGGTGCCGGTGGCTTAGCGCGTCTCTTCAGAAGAACAGTCCTGGATCAATATCAAAGCGCTGCGACAGCGCCTTGATATGGTTCTTGCTGAGGCTGCGCTCGCCGGACAGCACCCGGGACACCATGGACTTCGAGCCGATCTCCGGAAGGTCGGCGATGCCCAGTTGGTGTTGCGCCATCAGCAAGCGCAGCATGGCGAGATCGGCTGGTTGCTTCAGGGCTCGTTGTTCGAAGGCCACCAGTTCTTCATCCTGGTCCTCGTAGGTCTGGATGGCGTGTGTGAGCAGGTCGACGACGGCATTGAGCGGGTCGCTGGCGGAATCCCCAGCTTCCTCGAGCAGGCTCTCGACCAGTGCCAGTGCCTCTTCATAATGGGCGTCGTCCTGGATGGGGAGATAGGGTGCCGCGGCTTGGGCGAAGCTGAGGCAGGCTTCTTTGAACACTGCAGCGGTCATGACAGTTCTCCTTTCGCGTAGCGCTTGCAGATTTTGTCGTACTCTGCGTGGGTGGCAATGTGCTTCACGTACATGCGGTTCTGAGCGAACTGGATAAAGGCGATCATCCGCAGGTGATTGCCTCCCACGTCGAGTACCCAGCATTTGTCCTTATGCTTGAAGTTGTCCAGTGAAGGGAAAACCCGTCGCATCGCCTCCGGCGTGCCGAATTTGCTCTTGCGAAGCACCCGGTAGAGATCTTCCAGGGCCTGTCTTTGGTTGGGGTGGGCTTTGGCCGCCTCGTGGAACGGGCGCTTGGAAATGACATGCATGGATGCTCCTGTCAGAGCCGATCCTGTCGACTCGCTGGCAACCATAGGGCAGGGTTGTCAATGAGTCAACCTTTGCAATGTCTGGTTGAGTGGTGTTGCATGCAACCCGTGTAGCATGGGAGTGTTGTTACATGCAACAGTTGGTGGTGCCCCATCAACCGACATGGCCGCGTGTTCATGACAGTAAAGCAAATGGGTCGGCGTGCACACGCAAGAAGCACACATTCACGCCTTTCCCTCACACCAGCACTTCCACTGCCGCCGGGTGCCTGGCCTTATTAGGGATCGCGACCTATGCTTATACTGAATTACCGTACATCAAGGTGCCTTCATGGACACAATGAGCGTAAACAAATTCAGGGAAAACCTGAAAAGCGTTGTAGAGCAAGTGGTTAGCAGGCATGAGCCGCTCAAGGTGACACGGCGAGCGGGTCAGGATTTCGTGGTGATCGGCGCCGACGACTGGGAGCGGGAACAGGAAACCCTTCACGTTCTCCAAAACAAGGATCTCATGCAGCAGATTGCCGACTCTCTTGAAACCCACACTCATGGTAAAGGCTACAAACCCACTGGCGAGCAAATGGATGAGATCACTGGTGTTTGAAGGTCATACTGGCCTATGGTTCAGGCGAATATCACAGCAAGATCGTTTGATCTATCGATTCGACGACAAGTCCATTTATATCTTTGCTATTGGTGGTCACTACGATCGTCCGGTCGCCCCCATATAGCCAGACCGCAAGCGATGCTGGCATGATCCGCCCGGAGCCGCCCATGCCCCAGAAACGCAATCTCCCCATTGGTATCCAGGCGTTCGAGAAGATCCGCCGGGGTGACCACTACTATGTGGACAAGACACCGCACCTGCTTCGTTTGGTGAGAGAAGGGGGGTATTTTTTCCTCTCTCGTCCCCGCCGTTTTGGCAAGAGCCTGCTGCTGGATACCCTCCGTTGCTTGTTCGAGGGGCGGGAGGACCTGTTCCGGGGGCTGTACGTTGAGTCCCGCTGGGACTGGAGTGTGCGTTATCCGGTGATCACCCTGGATTTCGGGGGCGGTGTGGTGACCACTCGCGAAGGGCTGGATGCGCGGATCCGTGATCAGCTGCATTGGAACCGCGAGCGGCTGGGCGTGAGTCTGGACCGCCAGACGGATATCCCGGGAGAGTTTGAGGCGCTGATCCGCCGGGTGCATGCCCGTTCCGGTGAGCGGGTGGTGGTGTTGATCGATGAATATGACAAGCCGATTCTGGACAACATCACGGAGCCGGAACAGGCTCGCGAACTCCGTGAAGGCCTGAAAAACCTCTACTCGGTGCTGAAGACGGTGGATGCCCACCTGAGGTTCTGCCTGCTCACAGGGGTGTCCAAGTTCAGCAAGGTGAGCCTGTTCTCTGGGCTGAATAATCTCAACGATATCACCCTGGACGAGCCTTACGCGGACATCTGCGGTTACACGGATGAGGACGTGGATACGGTGTTCGCGGCGGAGTTGCCGGGGCTGGATCGGGCGGAGATCCGGGACTGGTACAACGGCTACCGCTGGGGCGGGGCGGATACACGGTCGGTCTACAACCCTTTCGATATGCTGCTGCTGTTCCAGAAGCGCCGTTTTGCGCCGTACTGGTTTGAGTCGGCCACGCCGACGTTCCTGGTGGATCTGCTGAGTGAGCGCGGGGTGTTCACGCCCCGGCTGGATGCGGTGCAGACGGAGGCGGAGTTACTGGGGCGGTTTGATGTGGATGGTATTGCCACTGAGGCGCTGTTGTTCCAGACGGGGTGTTACGTCCCACCCTATCCAAGGCTTTCCATCCCGGCCTCTGTGAGGTGGGATAAAGGGCCCATCCCGAGCTGAGCGCGGAAGGTAACACCTCCGCGCGCAGCCTGGGACGGATGTGACTCAGAAGGGTGGCTCATCGCCCGGCAGCCGGCAAGCCCGGCGGGGGGTGGTGACGTCGTTGTCCGGTCTTTCCTCTTCCTGGCGCAGTTGCGCGAAGTACACCGACTCCAGGTGATCCACCAGGTTGAGCAGGACGGTGTGCAGGGCGCGCACCGTGTCGGGGTCCAGGTCCGGGGGCAGGACCGGCTTTTCGATGTTCTGGGTATTCATCGCAGGGCCTCGATGGCTTCCTGGAGCAGTTCGTCGGGGAGGTGATTCAGTCCCTTGGGCACGGCCAGTTTCATGGCGGTACACAGGATCTGGCTGGCGGTGCGGGGTCGGCCACGGCTGGCCATGAGCAGCAGGTGTAGGCCGGAGTCGGACATCAGTTGCTGCTGCACGCCGGCCTGCTTCAGTCCATGCCTGACCAGGGCGGTGAACTGCTCGGGGTCGTCGATGGGGGGCAGTTGGATATGGCACTGCAGACGGCTGGCCAGGGCCTCGTAGGGGGCACGCTGCAGGGTCTGGGCGAGGCTGGGGTGTCCCACCAGCCACAGGGTCATTAGGTCCTGGGAGTCGAAGGCGAAGTTGATGAAGGCCGGCAGATCGCGGAAGAACTCGTTGGGCAGGTTCTGGGCTTCGTCGATGATCCACAGGGGCAGCAGGTGTTTTTGCTCGGCCATCTCGCGCAGTCGGGCCTTGATTTCCCGCCACAGGGCGGCGCGTCGATGCGGGGGTTCCAGGCCAAGGGCAAGGGCCAGTGAGCGATACAGGTCCAGGCGCCCGAAGTCGGTTTCGGCCAGATAGATGACCTCGAAGCGATGCGGGTTGAGGGGTTGCGTCAGTTGGCGCAGGGCGGCGGTCTTGCCGACTCCCGGGGGGCCAGTGAGCAGTCCCACGCCGGGGTGTTCGAGCAACCAGTCGAAGCGTTGTTTGAGTAAGCGCAGCGGCTCGGTATCGAACAGCGCGCGGCTTTGCTTGCCCAGGGGGTCCTGGGTGAGACCGAAGTGTTCACGGTACATGGGGTTCATGCCTCCTCGTTCGCGTCGGTGTCGAGCACCCAGTCGACCTGCTGTTGCTGCAGGGCCAGCTCGATGGCATTGGGTCCGGTTTGGGCGGTGGGGGACGGATCGGGGATGACTGGCTGCTGACGTCGACGTTTGAGGTTGGCGCGGGCATCCAGGGGCGTGGCCTTGCCCACGGGCTGCTCCTGGGCATCGAGCACGGCCACCACCTGGCGTTGATGGGGATCCTCGACCAGGATGACGCTCTGACCGACGAGTTCGAAGGGTACCTCAAGGTACTGCCCGTGCAGCGAGACCGTGCCATCCTTGCGCACCTTGCGGGTGTGATAGTGATGGAACAGGGCGTCGAGTTCGGTGGCCAGGGGCCCCAGGGGGCGGATGTTGACCAGGTCCTGCTGATAGCGGGCCAGCGGGGTGAGGCCATTGAGGCCGGCATGGGGCGTCACATGGTAGTCCTGGTCCAGCCAGGCCCACAGACGCGCGTTGAGATCCTCCAGCCCCTGGATCCGCTGCAGATCCAGCTCGCCGAGGAAGTGATCCCGCACTCGGCGATGCCAGCGTTCGATCTTACCCTTCCCTTCAGGCTGGTAAGGCGCACAGTAGACCATATGGATCTTCAGCCGCGCGCAGATGGCCTGCAACTGGGTGCTACGGTATGCCGCCCCCTGGTCCAGCATCAGCCGTGACGGCAGGCCGCGCTTGAGCAGGGCCTGCTTGAGCACCCCCTGGATGGCCAGGGCCCCCTCGTCGGTACAGAAGGCGCTGTGGGTGATCAGTCGCGAGGCATCATCCATGAGCGAGACCAGATAGACCTTGCGCAGCCGCCCCTTCACCGGGATCTTGGGGCCATGCATGACGTCGCCCTGCCACAGATCCCCGGCATGATGGGCCTCGAAGCGTCGCCGTTCCCGGGGTTGACTGGGGGATCCCGCAGTGTGGGAGAGCCCATGGCGCCGCAGCAGACGGTGAACGCTGGAACGGGACAGCACTCCCCGGGCCACCCGACCCTCCTTTTCCAGCAACCGGATCAGGGCGTTGAGGGAACGTTGTGGGTTGTCCTGCTTGGCCTGCAGCAGGGCCTGTTGCAGCGCCGGGTCGATCTTTGAGGCGCCCTGATCCGAGCGGGAGCACGGCGCCAGGGCCTCGATATCACCGCGCTTGTAGGCGTAATACCAGCGCTCGATAGTCTTCTCCGCCAGACGCACCGGCCGCCCGGTGGTGGGATCCAGGTAATCCCGGGCGGCCAGGGCTTGCAGGTGCTGTTTGAGCTCACCCCGGTGCAGTGGCGGACAGGCTGCCAGCGTGCCGAGCACGCTCAGACGGAACAGGGCCATGGGATGGATGGGTTTGCTGATTTTCATGGGCAGGCCTCCTGGGGCCGGATAGGGAACGCCCAGCAAAACCCAGCGCCCCACCCCGTCCAAGGGGCAGACTGTGTGGAGTCATGGAAACACGACTGACCCCCTGTCCCGCCACGGGCATCCCCGTGCCTTCATGGGATGGCGATCCCGACATGCTGTACCAGGATCATCGCCGCTGACAGCGGCATGCAGGCCAGCACCGCCGGCCACAAGGTGGCCATGCCGGGATAACGCCCCCACCCAGGGTCGTGCTGACACAAGGCAAAGGCGTGCAGGTGAAACCGCTCCCGCCAACGGTGCATCCACCGCCCCAGGGTGTGCCTGCCCGGCATCCCCTCCCGGCTCAGGGCGCGGCAGGAACGCCCCGCCAGGAGTGCCAGCAATGCCCACTGCTGTACCGCCCACAGATACCAACGATGTGGGGGAATGCACTCGGGCAACCTCGAACAGGTGCGGCAACACCCCGGGCATCGAAATCGCGCAATGGGAATCGGATTCAGGGTGCCACCACGATCCCGGTCGGCCTTGCGGCCATAGCACCCGTGGCACCACAGCCCGGCGCGACCACAATGCGGGCACCGCTTGGGTCGATACCCCTCGGGATGAGTCAACAGGGCCGATAAGTGTTGCTCAAGGGACGCAATCCCTGGCAGGATCAAAGCCATGGCCGGTGCCTTTTGGTGTTGTGATTTGGTCGAAGATTTCACACTACCAGAGGTGCACCGGCCTTTTCTTTGACCCGGATGTCCCGGATTGAAGGCGGGGATGTGCTTTAACAGGCCCTCAAGGAACCTGGGATGGCGAGGGGGTGGTAAGCGGGATCAGTGCGGGACGTAACACGGGGTATCTCACGGTGCATGCGGTGGAGGAGCCCATGACGGGGTACTGGCTCTACACCCTTGGGTATCCCAACCGGGAGGTGGAGTCCAGTCTGAATCAGGCGTTGCTACCCGCCCTTGGGGTGGCTGAGTCGCCTCGGCAGCGTTTGAGTCTGTTCAGGATTTTGCAGGCCCATGATCTGGAGGCCCTTGAGGTGCACCTCAAGGCGCTGTTCGCCTCCTTGCCCCATGACTGGTACCGCAACAATCCCATTGCCCGGTATGAGGGGCATTATGCCAGTGTGTTTTATAGCCACTTTGCGGCGCTGGGGCTGCGGATCTCGGTGGAGGATTCGTCCCACATGGGCAAGGTGGACATGGCCGTGGAGTTCGGTGGCCATGTGTATGTGTTCGAGTTCAAGGTGGTGGAGCAGCTGCCCCAGGGGCGGGCGCTGCAGCAGATCAAGGATCGAGGTTATGCGGACAAGTACCGGGGGCGGGGGCAGCCGATCCATCTGATTGGGGTGGAGTTTTCCCGGGAGCAGCGGCAGGTGGTGGGGTTTGAGGTGGAGACGGTGCCGGTGGCTTAGCGCTCAACCGCTATTCCCGCCCATCAACAGCACGCCTTGCGTCCAAGCCAAGGAATAAGGCAGCGCTCAGCAAAGCATCGTCCTCTGTGATCAAACGAGCTTGGTAATATTCTGCACAAGCCAGGTGAAGAGCATCGAGAGTTCTCAGGCTTGTCTTCCGGATGCCTATCCAGTGGATGGCGCGTTGATAGTGCATGATATCAATTGGACAGCGCACAAAGCGGCCCTGCCGAACATCATCACCGAACGCGCTTTCAATCCGATTTGCCTCGGGTTCACTCAACTCACCCATCCGCACCCAACGCGCCACGGCACTGGCAACTTCAACCTCGGTCAAGTGGCTGATCAGTACGGGGTTCGACTGCCTGAGTAACAGGTTCTGGACCTGCTCACTGGCCTGCTCCTCCCGATAATAGGGAAGCAGCGCACTGGTGTCGAAGTATAACATCAGTAACGGGAATCGTTTCGAAGGTGCCGAACCACGGTTGCGGAGCTTTCCGAGGCTGGAGGCAAGGCTCGCCTCAGTGTGGAACGGTCGAGGAAACGAACCTGCTCGGGTTGCGGTGCCGTCAAACGAGCCGCCGGCTTTCCATGTCGAAGAATCACAATCTCCTCACCTTGCGCAACGGCATCCAAAAGCTGAGAAAGCCTTTCCCGAGTTTCCCGAACATTGATCGTTTGCATTGTGATCACCTTGGTCTCGTGTTTTGGACAAAGCGCTTGTTCAGCTGGCGACTTCCCGCCAACCGGGATGGGCCATCTGTTCAGGACAGTAAA
Source organism: Ectothiorhodospira sp. BSL-9 (assembly GCF_001632845.1). Classification (NCBI taxonomy): domain Bacteria; kingdom Pseudomonadati; phylum Pseudomonadota; class Gammaproteobacteria; order Chromatiales; family Ectothiorhodospiraceae; genus Ectothiorhodospira; species Ectothiorhodospira sp. BSL-9. Next base: position 1,688,583 of record NZ_CP011994.1, read on the forward strand.
CTAAATGGGTGGGTGTGTACACAGGAAGAGTACGCATGCCCGCCCATCGCTACCAGCCGGGACCAGCGCGATCTGGCGTTTTTGGCGTCGTCAGCGCGATTTCTTCGGTCTCCGCCCCCCCAGGAGGTGGTGGCGTTTGAGGTGGAGACGGTGTGAGTCACGGCCTCTGGATGACCACGCTTTGGCGCCGGATGATGTCGCGAAAGCGTTCGTCGGTGCTGGCCCAGTCGACGATGTCCACCTTCCAGGGGAGGTCGGAGTCGGCGAAGGCGTCGGTGAGCTCGGTAAGCTGGCTCAGGGTGAGTGGCCGGTCGGTCATGATGGCCAGGTCCAGGTCGGAGTAGGGTTTGGGCTTGCCGGTCGCTCGGGAGCCGAAGGCGCGCACCTCGTATTCAGGGGCGTGTTTCTGGAGGATGTTCCGGACGATGGCCCAGTGAGAGGCCGCCATATGAACGGGTGGATCAGCGGTTGCGTGCATCCAGTTGCTCCAGCAGGTGCCGTGCGTCATGGATGAATGCCCGGGTGCCTTGGAAAACCTCCCGGGCCTTTTCCTGATTGTAGGTGTGTGAGGTGATGTTGCGCATGGTTCGATAGTGGAACCAGGCGGCTACGTCCTGGATCAGGCCCTTTTCGCCTGCGGTTCGCAGTAAATCGCGGAAATGGCTGTGGTCCACTTCCTCGGGGCTGGCGGCCTCCAGCTCCAGCTGGCGGCGCAGCATCTTGATGCTGATTTCGTACACAAATTCGAAGTTCTGAATGACGCCGGCCATGAGGGTTCTCTGCACGGTGGTCGGCTGGGCGTTGTACCACTGAGTGTCGTCGATCAGTGTAATGCCTTCCTGCAGCGAGGTGATGGCCTGTCGCAGGGGCGTGAGGTCGAGACGGGCTTCCTTCACACCAGCACTTCCACCGCCGCTGGGTGCCCCAGGAATTTCTCGGGGCTGGCGGTGAGGCCGTAGGCGCCGGACTGGTAGATGACCACCAGGTCGCCGGGCTGGGCGGGGGGCAGTTCCATGCGATCGGCCAGCAGGTCCAGGGGGGTGCACAGGGGGCCGACCACGGAGGCGGTTTCCCGGACGGTGTCGTCCATGCGGGTACCGATGGCCACCGGGTAGTTCTTGCGGATGATCTGGCCGAAGTTGCCGGAGGCGGACAGGTGCTGGTGCAGGCCGCCGTCGGTGACCAGGAAGGGGTGACCTCGGGAGATCTTGCGATCCAGGATGCGGCAGACGTACACGCCGGCTTCGCCCACCAGGTAGCGGCCCAGTTCGATGACGATCTCCGTGGCGGGGAGTTTGACGGCGGCCTCTTCGACGATGGCCTTGAGGTTGTCGCCTACGGGGGCGATGTCCAGGGGCTGTTCGCCGGGGAAGTAGGGGATGCCAAAGCCCCCGCCCAGGTTGAGGAACTTGACGGGGCCGGGGGCGTCCTCGGCCAGGCGCAGGGCCAGGTCGAAGCACTGGCGCTGGGCTTCGATGATGGAGTCCGCCTTGAGGTTTTGCGACCCGGCGAAGAGGTGAAAGCCTTCAAAGGCCAGCCTGGCATCGCCGATGCGGGCCAGCAGTTCTGGCACCTGTTCGGCGTCCACGCCGAATTGCTTGGGGCCGCCGCCCATCTTCATGCCGGAGCTCTTGAGTTCGAAGTCGGGGTTCACGCGCACGGCCACCCGGGCGGGCAGATTCAGTTCCCGGGCGGCCTGGGCCAGGATGTCCACTTCGCGGAAGGATTCAATATTGATCAGGATGCCGGCGGCCACGGCCTGGCGCAGTTCGTTGTCCTGTTTGCCGGGGCCGGCGAAGCTGATCTCGGCGGGGTCGGCCCCGGCGTCCAGGGCCACTTTGAGTTCGCCGGCGGAGGCCACGTCGATGCCATCCACCAGGCTGGCCATGTGGCTCACCAGGGCGGGCATGGGGTTGGCCTTCATGGCGTAGTGCAGTTTGATGGCGGGCGGCAGGTGTTCCCGCAGGTGCGCCACGCGCTGGCCGAGCAGGGCGCGGTCGTAGGCGTAGAAGGGGGTGCATCCCACGCGGGCGGCAATACGGCGCAGGGGCTGGCCGCCGATGAGCAGTTCGCCGTTGGTAGCGGGGAACTGGGTCATGGGGGTGTGGGTGGGTTTGGATGATTTGGGCGTGTCCATGGTCCCGAATGGTCTCAGTATGACTTGGAGGGGGCAAGCGCTTTATCCGTGCACCTTAATTATGGGCTGTAATTATGGGCTGTATTGCCCCGCCAGGCTCTTGCGGTCCAGTTTGCCATTGGGGTTTCTTGGCAGGGGGGCTTGGTGGATGTGGATGCTGGCCGGGACCATGTAGGCGGGCATGCGGGCCTTGCATTCGCTGAGCAGGGCCTGGGTGTCCACCGGGGTGCCTTCCGGGGCGGTGACCACCACGGCGATGCGCTGGCCGAGGGTGTCGTCGGGGATGCCGAAGGCCACGCATTCGCCTACCTGGCGGGTGGCGTAGAGGATTTCTTCCACTTCCGTTGGGCTGACCCGGTAGCCGGAGGTCTTGATCATCTCGTCGCGCCGGCCGATGAAGTAGAGGTAGCCTTCTTCGTCGTATTTGACCGTGTCACCGGAGAAGACGGCGATCTCGGGCAGGACAAGGCCGGACTGGCGACCGGGGGCCAGGGCGGGCAGGGGTTTGAAGTGGTGGGCGGTCTTGTCGGGGTCGTTCCAGTAACCCTGGGCCACCAGGGCGCCGCGCTGCACCAGTTCGCCGGGTTCGTGGGGCGCACAGGGGCTGCCGTCTTCCCGCAGCACCAGGACCTCGGCATTGGGGATGGCCTTGCCGATGGAGTCGGGGCGGTTGTCCACTTCTTCCGGGGGCAGGTAGGTGGCGCGGAAGGCCTCGGTGAGGCCGTACATGAGGTAGGGGCGGGTGCGCGGCAGGTGTTCCCGCAGGCGGTTGAGGGTTTCGCGGGGCATGCGTCCGCCGGTGTTGGCGATATAGCGCAGGTGCGCGTCGATGGCTTCGGGCCAGTCCAGCTGGGTGAGCTGGATCCACAGGGGAGGCACGGCGGTGAGGCCGGTGATGCGCTCCCGGGCGAGGGTCTTGATCACGTCCCGGGGCAGCAGGTAGTTGAGCAGCACCACGCGCGCACCGCTGTGGAACGCGGTGGTGAGTTGCGAGAAGCCGGCGTCGAAGGACAGGGGCAGGGCAGCCAGCAGGCTGTCGTCGGCGTGGTTTTCCAGATACTGGGCCACGCTCTTGGCGCCCATGACCATGTTGCGATGGGAGAGCACCACACCCTTGGGGCCGCCGGTGCTGCCGGAGGTGTAGAGGATGGCGGCGATGTCGGTGTCGATGATGCGTGGTGGTGGGGCTGCGGGGGCGTCGCTCAGTGATGCCCAGCCGCGGACGGCGGCGCCGGGGAGGGTGTGCTCATCCGTTGGGGTGTCGGTGAGGATGATGTGGCGCAGGTCGTGGCAGTGTTCCAGGGCTTCTTTCAGGGCATTGAACCGGGCCGGGGAGGTGACCAGTACGCGCACGTTGCAGTGTCGCAGGATGTAGGCCACCTGATCGGCCTTGAGCACCGGGTTGACGGGCACGAATACCCCGCCGGCGGCGCTGGTGCCGAAGATGGCGCTCACGGTTTCCAGCCGCTTTTCAAGGAAGATGCCTACCCGTTCGCCCCGTTCCAGCCCCAGAGCCTGAAGCCCGTGGGCGAAGCTTTGTGCCGCCTGGGTGGCGGCGGCATAGTCCTGCGTGTGTTTGCCGTAGGTGACCGCCGGTGCATCGTGCGCCCGATGGGCGGAGGCCTGCAGGAGATGATGAAGGAGGTAGGTGTTGTCCATGGGGTCTTTATAACCGACACGTGGGGGGCGTGTCAGCGGTTTGCCTGTTGTGGGATTTCAGGGTCTCGGTTCATGATGACGGAGCGAGACTTTGGTAAAAGAATATTCGCCTGTCTGGGCGTGGGAGGTTTGGGATGCGTGCGTTGAGTCGGATGGGTGTGCTGGGTGTGGGGGCCGTGTTGTTGTGGGCGCTTTGGTGGGTACCGGTGTCGTCGGTGGGTGCTGCCGATCTGGCGGATACCATTGAGAAGATCAAGCCTTCGGTGGTGGGTGTGGGGACGTTTCAGCCGACGCGCTCGCCCCGGGCGCAGTTGCTGGGCACCGGCTTTGTGGTGGGGGATGGGCGACATGTGATCACCAATGATCATGTGATTCCGCACATGCTGGATTCCGAAAACCGCGAGCATCTGGCCATCTTCATTCCCGGGCGCGGGGAGTCGGGGGAGATGCGTCAGGCGCGGCGGGTGGCGTCGGATCCTCTGCGGGACCTGACCTTGCTGCGCTTTGAGGGGCGCGGCCTGCCGGCGCTGCGGGTGGGGGATTCGGACCGGTTGCGGGAGGGGGAGACTGTTGCCCTGACCGGTTTTCCCATCGGTGCGGTGCTGGGGCTGGTGCCGGCCACCCATACGGGGATTGTCTCGGCCATCACGCCCATTGCCATGCCGATGCATTCCACCCGGGATCTGGATCCGGCCATGATTCGGCGGCTGCGGGACCCTTACACCGTGTTTCAGCTGGATGCCACGGCCTATCCCGGGAACAGCGGCAGTCCGTTGTATCGGCCGCAGACGGGTGAGGTGATCGGGGTGCTGAACATGGTGTTCGTGAAGGAGGGGCGTGAGCGGGCGCTGGATCGGCCCAGTGGGATCAGTTATGCGATCCCGGGGAATTATGTGCGGGAGTTGTTGAGGGAGGCGGGGGTGTCCCAGTGAGGCGTTAACGTGAAAGCACCCAGGTTCAGCTACGGAAGCTCCTCTCCCCGGCGGGGAGAGGAGCTTGGTACAGGCCTGTCCGCGAAGGGCTCAGAACGAGCGCATCACCAGCACCTGCACCTTGAACAGCACGGCCGCCACCATGAGGGCGACGCCGCCGGTGAGGACCACCAGGAGTTCCAGGCCCATCAGATAGTATTCGCCCATGAACCAGGTGCCGCCCACGGCGGCGCAGACGATGAGGCCGGCCAGCCCGATGAGCGTGCCCAGGATGTTGAGAAGTGTATCCATGGTGTGGTGATCCCCTTTGTTGGTTGTTGGTGTCGTGGCTATGGTAGGGGCTTTTCGTCGGCCAGGCCCGCTCCCACAAGCGGGGAATGAGGGAAAAGCTGACTCAGGTCAGTCACCGGGGCCTGGGGTCATCGGTCGGCCAGTTTTCGCTCCCATTCCAGTGAGGTGCGCACGATGAATTCCAGGTCGTCGTGGCGCGGCTCCCAGCCCAGCACCGAGCGGATGCGGTCGGCGGCGGCCACCAGGCTTGGGGGGTCGCCGGCGCGGCGGGGCTCTTCGCGGATGTCCAGAGGCTTGCCGTTGAGCCGTTGTACCGTATCCAGCACCTGACGCACGCTCAGGCCGTGGCCGTAGCCCACGTTGAAGGTGTCGGAGGCGCCGCCGCCGCGCAGGTGGTCCAGGGCCTTGAGGTGGGCGGCAGCCAGATCGGTCACGTGGATGTAGTCGCGCACGCCGGTGCCATCGGGGGTGGGGTAGTCGGTGCCGAACACGGAGACATGGGGGCGTTTGCCCACTGCCGCTTCACAGGCCACCTTGATGAGCAGGGTGGCCTTTTCCGTGGATTGACCGATGCGCCCTTCCGGGTCGGAGCCGGCCACGTTGAAGTAACGCAGGGCTACGTGGCGCAGGGGGCTGGCGGCGGACAGGTCCCTGAGCATCCATTCGCTCATGAGCTTGGAGGTGCCGTAGGGATTGATGGGGGCGTTGGGGGTGTCTTCCCGGGCGACGCCGTCGGGCGGGATGCCGTAGACGGCGGCGGTGGAGGAGAAGACGAAGTGTTTCACGCCCGCCTCCTGGCAGCTTTGCAGCAGGTTGCGTGTGCCGCAGGTGTTGTTGCGGTAGTACTTGAGGGGGTCGGCCACGGATTCGGGGACGATGGTGTGGGCGGCGAAGTGCATCACTGTGTCGATGTCGTGTTCGCGCAGCAGGCTGGGCACCAGGTCGGTGTCGGCCACGTCGCCGATGATGAGGTCGGACTGGATGACGGACTCGGCGAACCCGGTGGAGAGGTTGTCCAGGACGACGACGCGCTCACCGGCCTCGGCCAGCATGAGGGCCACGTGGGAGCCAATGTAGCCGGCGCCGCCGGTGACGAGGATGCCTTTGTTGGGCATGTGGATTACCCCTTTCTCCCGCGCCCGATGGCGTAGTAGGCAAAACCCATGTCTTCCATGTGCTTGGGCTCGTACAGGTTGCGACCGTCGAAGATGGCCGGTTCCTTGAGCTGCTTGCGGATCAGTTCGAAATCCGGGCTGCGGAAGACATTCCATTCGGTGACGATGGCCAGGGCGTCGGCGCCTTCCAGTGTCTGCTCGTGATGATCACACAGCACCAGGTCGTCCCGCTGACCGTAGAGGTGGGCGCATTCCTTCATGGCGACCGGGTCGTGGGCGCGCACACGGGCGCCGGCGGCCCAGAGGGCTTCCATGAGCATGCGGCTGGAGGCCTCACGCATGTCGTCGGTGTTGGGCTTGAAGGCCAGGCCCCACAGGGCGATGGTGCGGCCCTTGAGATCCCCCTTGAAGTGGGTGTGGATCTTCTGGAACAGGCGCTCCTTCTGGCGCTCGTTCACATCCTCCACGGCGGTGAGCAGCTGGGCCTTGAAGCCCACCTGGCGGGCGGTGCGCTCCAGGGCCTTTACATCCTTGGGGAAGCAGGAGCCGCCATAGCCGCAGCCGGGGTAGATGAAGTGGTAGCCAATGCGTGGATCGGAGCCGATCCCCTGGCGCACGTGCTCAATGTCGGCGTCCAGGGCCTCGGCCAGGTTGGCCAGTTCGTTCATGAAGCTGATCTTGGTGGCCAGCATGGCGTTGGCGGCGTACTTGGTCAGCTCCGCGGAGCGGATGTCCATGACCATCACCCGATCGTGATTGCGGTTGAAGGGGCCGTACAGGGCGCGCATCAGCTCGCCGGTACGTGGGTTGTCGGTGCCCACGATGATGCGGTCGGGCTTCATGAAGTCGTCCACTGCGGCGCCTTCCTTGAGGAATTCCGGGTTGGAGACCACATCGAAGTCGATCTGCGCGTTGCGGCCTGCCAGGGTGGTGCCCATGGCCTCATGCACCTTGTCGGAGGTGCCGACGGGGACGGTGGATTTGGTCACCACGATGCGGTATTCGTCCATGTGCTCGGCCACGGTGCGGGCCACGGCCAGCACGTGGCGCAGGTCGGCGGAGCCATCCTCGTCTGGCGGGGTGCCCACGGCAATGAACTGGAACAGGCCGTGACGCACGCCCTCGGCGGCATCGGTGGTGAAGGCCAGGCGACCGGCCTGCACGTTGTCGGCCACCATGTCCTCGAGGCCCGGCTCGTAGATGGGGATCTCGCCCTGGTTGAGGCGGGCGATCTTGTCCTGATCGATGTCCACGCACAGGACCTGGTTACCCACTTCCGCCAGGCAGGCGCCCGTAACCAGGCCCACGTAGCCGGATCCGTAGATGGTGACCTTCATTGGTGTGAAATCCTCTGGTTCATTCCGAGATGGTGGATGGCTGTCAGGCCAGGATCGTAGCAAAACCCCGTGTCATGATCATTAAACGCAAAAGGTGGTTGACAGGCAGGGGCTGGATAAGAATAATACCGGCCTTCGCATCTGGAGGGGTTCCCGAGCGGTCAAAGGGGGCAGACTGTAAATCTGCTGGCTCAGCCTTCGAAGGTTCGAATCCTTCCCCCTCCACCAGAATTCAGTACGGCGTCGATGATAACCCGGATGCGGGTCTTCATCGGCGGCGCTTTAATGTAGCGGTTTTGGGTTTTGAACGTTATGCTTGCGGGGTTGGCCTCCCGTTCCCCAACGCATCGGTCGAGTGGCTGGGGGCTGGCTGGCCAGGTTTGGATGGCTTAGGGTAGCGCATCCGGAAAGGCGGTTTTTGCGGGTGTAGTTCAACGGTAGAACCTCAGCCTTCCAAGCTGATGATGTGGGTTCGATTCCCATCACCCGCTCCAGTTCGATTAGAGGTTTCGGCAGCGCTTGGCGCGCCTTTTTGTTTTTGCCCATGTAGCTCAGGCGGTAGAGCACTTCCTTGGTAAGGAAGAGGTCACCGGTTCAAGTCCGGTCATGGGCTCCATCTTTCAGTACAGTGCTGGGCTATCAAGGCCCTGTTAAGTAGAACATCAGCCGGGGTGCTAGACCATGTCGAAGGAAAAGTTCGAGCGTAAAAAGCCGCACGTGAATGTGGGAACGATTGGTCACGTTGACCATGGCAAGACCACGCTGACGGCAGCACTGACGGTGTGCCAGGCCAAGAAGTTTGGTGGTGAGTCCCGTGCTTACGACCAGATCGATAATGCCCCGGAAGAGCGGGCCCGTGGTATCACCATTGCGACCGCCCACGTGGAATATGAGTCCGACGCGCGTCACTACGCCCACGTGGACTGCCCCGGACACGCGGACTATGTGAAGAACATGATCACGGGTGCGGCGCAGATGGACGGCGCCATCCTGGTGGTGTCTGCGGCTGATGGCCCAATGCCTCAGACCCGTGAACACATTCTGCTGGCCCGCCAGGTGGGCGTGCCGTGCATTGTGGTGTTCATGAACAAGGCGGACATGGTTGACGATCCGGAACTGCTGGAGCTGGTGGAGATGGAAGTCCGTGATCTGCTGTCCAGCTATGAATTCCCTGGCGACGACACCCCGATCATCACCGGCTCCGCGCTGAAGGCGCTGGAAGGTGACACCTCCGAGATCGGTATTCCGGCCATCGACAAGCTGATCGAGGCGCTGGACACCTACATCCCGGAGCCTGAGCGTGCCATTGATGGTGCGTTCCTGATGCCGGTGGAAGACGTGTTCTCCATTTCCGGTCGTGGCACGGTGGTGACCGGACGTATTGAGCGCGGCATTTGTAAGGTGGGTGATGAAGTGGCGATCGTGGGTATCCACGACACCAAGAAGACCACCGTGACCGGCGTTGAGATGTTCCGCAAGCTGCTGGATCAGGGTCAGGCGGGTGACAACGTGGGCGTTCTGCTGCGTGGTACCAAGCGTGACGAGGTTGAGCGTGGTCAGGTGCTGTGCAAGCCCGGTTCCATTACGCCGCACACCAAGTTTGAAGCTGAGGTGTACGTGCTGTCCAAGGAAGAGGGTGGTCGTCACACGCCGTTCTTCAATGGTTATCGTCCGCAGTTTTATTTCCGGACCACTGACGTGACCGGTTCCTGTGATCTGCCTGAAGGTATCGAGATGGTGATGCCGGGTGACAACGTCAAGATGACGGTGTCGCTGATTGCGCCGATCGCTATGGAAGACGGCCTGCGTTTTGCAATTCGCGAAGGTGGCCGCACCGTCGGCGCCGGCGTTGTCGCCAAGATCATCGAGTAAGTAGTTCACGACTCAGGTCGTGTTGTAGGTGGTACCTGCGGGTGATTTGAAGGATTGGGGGGCTGCGCCTCTGGTGTTTGCCCCTCAGTCCCTGTATTCTCCCTCACGTACCTGTTTGTTACAGGCCAGTAGCTCAATTGGCAGAGCAGCGGTCTCCAAAACCGCAGGTTGGGGGTTCAAGTCCCTCCTGGCCTGCCATTTCTAGCAACCCTTCGCGGTTGCAATCGGGTCACTTTATCCCATGGCAGGTAAAGCGGAAGAAGTAGAAGGTGCCGGCTTCGACACCGTCAAACTGCTGGCGGCCGTCGGGCTGCTGGTGGCGGGCGTCACCGGCTTTTACTGGTTTTCGGATCAGTCCACCCTGCTGCGCGTGTTGGGCCTGCTGGCCTTCGCCGCTGTGTCGGTGGGTATCATTTTTACGACGGCCAAGGGTCGCACTCTGGCCGCCTTCCTGACGGATGCCCGCACAGAAGTGCGCAAGATGGTCTGGCCCTCGCGGACCGAGACCCTCCAGACCGCCCTGGTTGTCATCGCGATCACCATTCTGGTCGCGATCTTCCTGTGGCTGATCGACATGCTGCTCGGCTGGTCGATCCGTGAATTCATCCGTTGAGCGATTAGGAAGTCAAGATGGCCCTGCGTTGGTATGTCGTACATGCGTACTCCGGTTTTGAAAACCAGGTGAAGCGCTCCCTGCGGGAGCGTATCAACCGGATGGGCATGGAAGACAAGTTCGGCGAGATCCTCGTGCCCACCGAAGAAGTGGTGGAAATGCGCGACGGACAGAAGCGCAAGAGCGAGCGCAAGTTCTTCCCCGGCTATGTGCTGGTGCAGATGGAAATGGACGAGGACAGCTGGCACCTGGTCAAGAGTGTGCCCAAGGTCCTTGGTTTCATCGGCGCCAGTCAGGACAAGCCTTCCCCCATCACTGAAAAAGAAGCCGACACCATTCTCCAGCGCATGCAGGAGGGGGTCGACAAGCCGCGCCCGAAGGTGTTGTTCGAGGCCGGCGAGGTGGTGCGTGTGACCGATGGCCCCTTCAACGACTTCAATGGCGTGGTGGAAGAGGTCAATTACGACAAGAGTCGTTTGCTGGTGGCTGTGCAGATCTTCGGTCGCTCCACGCCGGTGGAGCTTGAGTTCCATCAGGTGGAGAAGACCTGATCAGGCAATGATCGGGATGCTGGCCGGCGTGCCGGCGATCAAATCCTTGAATGGCGGCAAATCCCGGGCGTGACCCGGGATTTGCCGCTTTTCCCCAGGGGAGCCGAAAGGCGCTAATACCCATACTCAGGAGTTCATACCATGGCTAAGAAGATTGAAGCTTACATCAAGCTTCAGGTGGCGGCCGGCAAGGCCAACCCCAGTCCCCCGGTGGGCCCGGCGCTGGGTCAGCGCGGCGTGAATATCATGGAGTTCTGCAAGGCGTTCAACGCCCAGACGCAGGACGTGGAACCGGGTCTGCCGATTCCCGTGGTCATTACCGTGTATTCCGACCGCAGCTTCACCTTCATCACCAAGACGCCGCCCGCGGCCGTGTTGTTGAAGAAGGCTGCCGGTATCAAGAGCGGCTCCGCGACCCCCAACACCGCCAAGGTGGGCAAGGTTACCCGCGAGCAGGTGGAAGAGATCGCCAAGACCAAGTGGCCTGATCTGACCGCCGCCGATATGGACGCCGCTGTTCGCACCATCGCTGGAAGTGCCCGTGCCATGGGCCTTGACGTGGAGGGCCTCTAAGATGGCTAAACTGAGCAAGCGCATGCGGGCCATCCGCGAGAAAGTGGAGCCCGGCAAGTTCTATCCCCTCAACGACGCCCTGCAGATCCTCAAGGACACGGCTTCCGCCAAGTTCGCTGAATCTGTGGACGTGAGCGTGAACCTGGGCGTTGATCCCCGTAAGTCCGATCAGGTGGTGCGTGGTTCCACCGTGCTGCCCAACGGCACCGGCAAGTCCGTGCGCGTGGCCGTGTTCACTCAGGGCGCCAACGCCGATGCCGCCCGGGAAGCCGGTGCCGATATCGTCGGCATGGACGACCTGGCCGAGCAGGTGAAGGCCGGCAATCTGGATTTCGACGTGGCCATTGCCAGCCCCGACGCCATGCGCGTGGTGGGTCAGCTGGGTCAGATCCTGGGCCCGCGTGGCCTGATGCCGAACCCCAAGGTGGGCACCGTGAGCACCGATGTGGCCACGGCGGTGAAGAATGCCAAGGCAGGTCAGGTGCGTTACCGCACGGACAAGGCCGGTATCATTCATTGCACCATTGGCAAGGTGGGCTTTGAGCCTCAGGCGCTGGAGGAAAACCTCAATGCGCTGCTGAGCGATCTGCAGAAGGCCAAGCCTTCCGCTGCCAAGGGTGTGTACATGAAGAAGGTGACGGTCTCCACCACCATGGGCCCGGGTGTTCCCGTGGACCAGGGGAGTCTGTCCATCTGATTTTGCAGTTTGGGTAGGACTGCCGGCGGTTGCCGGCATCCGTCCAAGACCGCAGGTGTGCCAGGGAGGCCTGGCACTTAATGGGACAACGGTTTCGCCTGCGCAGACGGTGTCTCCCGATTCAGGTTCTTCCTGCTGAGGGTACGCCGTGAAAGGGGTCGGGGAATTTTTCCTCGGCTTTATCACACAGCGTCGGAGGCGTAGTTAAGCCCCCGTCGTCAGACAGGAGGTAGGTAATCCGTGGCACTGAATCTCGAAGACAAGAAAGCGATTGTCTCTGAGGTCGCCGCGGTGGCCGCTCAAGCACATTCGGCTGTGGCTGCCGAATACCGTGGACTGTCCGTGGGTGAGATGACCGAACTGCGCCAGAAGGCGCGGGACACCGGTGTCTACCTGCGGGTGGTGAAGAACTCCCTGGCCCGCCGCGCGGTTCAGGGGACCGATTTCGAGTGCATGCAGGAAGGTATGGTGGGTCCGCTCATCATCGCTTTCTCCCAGGAAGATCCTGGTGCAGCTGCTCGTCTGGTCAAGGACTTCTCCAAGGACCACAAGAAGCTTGAGTGCAAGATGGTGTCCGTGAGCGGGCAATTGCTGGGACCGGCGGAACTTGACCGCCTGGCCAGTATGCCGACCCGCGATCAGGCCATCAGCATGCTCATGGCGACGATGAAAGCCCCGCTCGACAAGTTTGCTCGCACTGTTAATGAAGTGCCTGGCAAGCTGGTTCGCACCGTGGCCGCCATCCGGGACCAGAAGCAGGCCGCCGCCTGACCCAATATTGAACTGAATCGGGTATTGCACCCTCTTAGGAGTTAAATCATGGCAGTTTCGAAAGAAGACATCCTGGAAAGCATTGGCAACATGACTGTCCTGGAGATCGTTGACCTGATCTCCGCGATGGAAGAGAAGTTCGGCGTTTCCGCCGCAGCCGCCGTCGCTGCTGCCCCGGCCGCCGCTGCCGGTGGCGAAGCCGCTGCAGAAGTCAAGGACGAGTTCGACGTGGTGATGTCCAGCTTCGGCTCCAACAAGGTGGGCGTGATCAAGGTTGTGCGCGCTCTGACCGGTCTGGGTCTGAAGGAAGCCAAGGATATGGTGGAGTCCGCTCCGGCCACCATCAAGGAAGGTGCCAACAAGGACGACGCCGAGAAGATGAAGAAGGAACTGGAAGAAGCCGGCGCCACTGTCGAACTGAAATAAGGCGTTGGTCTGGTCCTTTGTTGAAAGACCAGGTCCTGTCAGTACAGGGGCTGGCGGTGCTACACCGCCGGCCTCTTTCTGCTTGTCCCAGCTCACTTGTTTTTGTGAGTGGCGTGTCGATTCTGTCGATTCTAGTGTGAGGAATCACAATGGCTTATAGCTACACCGAGAAAAAGCGAATCCGCAAGGACTTCGGCAAACGGCCCCAGATCCTTGAGGTCCCCTATCTGTTGGCCACGCAGATTGATTCCTATCGGCAGTTCCTCCAGATGCGCGACCCCGAGGCCGGGCGCGAGGAGGTAGGTCTGCACGCCGCTTTCAAGTCGGTTTTTCCGATTGTGAGCTATTCCGGCTCCGTGGAGCTGGAGTATGTCAGCTACCGGTTGGGCGACCCCGTGTTCGACGTCAAGGAATGTCAGCTGCGGGGCATGAATTATGCTGCGCCCCTGCGCGTGCTGCTGCGCCTGGTGATCTATGACAAGGATGCCCCAGCGGGCTCCCGTGTCGTCAAGGACATCAAGGAGCAGGAAGTCTACATGGGTGAATTGCCGCTCATGACCGAGAACGGCACCTTCGTGGTGAACGGTACCGAGCGCGTGATCGTGTCTCAGTTGCACCGTTCCCCCGGTGTGTTCTTTGACCATGACAAGGGCAAGACCCACAGTTCCGGCAAGCTCCTGTTCAATGCCCGGGTGATCCCGTATCGCGGGTCCTGGCTGGACTTCGAGTTTGACCCCAAGGATTCCATTTACGTGCGCATCGACCGCCGCCGCAAGCTACCGGCTACGGTGCTGCTGCGCGCGTTGGGTCTGGAGACGGAGGAGATCCTCGCCACCTTCTTCGAGACCACCGATTTCCGCGTGCTCACCGACGGCTTCGAGATGGCGCTGGTGCCCGCGCGTCTGCGTGGCGAAACCGCTGCGTTCGATATCCATCTGGGTGATGAGCTGCTGGTGGAGTCTGGCCGTCGCATCACTGCCCGCCATGTGCGCAAGATGGAGGAGGCCGGCCTCAACTCCCTGCAGGTGCCGGCCGATTCCCTGATTGGCAAGATCCTCGCCCATGCGGTGGTGGATGAGGACAGCGGCGAGGTGATCGCCAATGCCAACGAGGAACTCACCGCCGATCTGCTGGAGAAGGTGCGCCGCTCCGGCATGAAGAGCTTCCGCACGCTTTACACCAACGAGCTGGATCACGGCCCGTACATCTCCAGTACGCTGAACATCGATACCACCCGCTCCCAGCTGGAGGCGCAGGTGGAAATCTATCGCATGATGCGCCCCGGCGAGCCGCCCACCAAGGAAGCGGCCGAGACCCTGTTCAATAATCTGTTCTTCAGCGAGGATCGTTACGACCTCTCGCCCGTGGGCCGCATGAAGTTCAACCGCCGTGTGGGCCGGGAGCAAGAGACCGGGCCGGGTGTGCTGAACAACGATGACATCCTGGATGTGCTCAAGGTGCTCATCGATATCCGCAACGGCAACGGCCATGTGGACGACATCGACCACCTGGGTAACCGTCGTGTGCGCAGCGTGGGTGAGATGGCGGAGAACGTCTTCCGCGTCGGCCTGGTGCGCGTGGAGCGGGCCGTGAAGGAGCGCCTGAGCGTGGCCGAGAGCGAGGGCCTGATGCCCCAGGAACTCATCAACGCCAAGCCGGTGGCGGCGGCGGTGAAGGAGTTCTTCGGTTCCAGTCAGCTGTCCCAGTTCATGGACCAGAACAACCCGCTCTCCGAGGTGACTCACAAGCGCCGTATCTCGGCCCTGGGGCCTGGTGGCCTCACCCGTGAACGCGCCGGCTTCGAGGTGCGCGACGTGCACCCGACCCACTATGGTCGGGTCTGCCCCATCGAAACGCCGGAAGGTCCGAACATCGGCCTGATCAACTCCCTGGCCGTGTATGCCCGCACCAACCGCTTCGGGTTCCTGGAGACCCCGTATCGGCGCGTGGTGGACGGCAAGGTGAGTGAAGAGATCCTGTACCTGTCGGCCATCGAAGAAGGCAACTATGTGATCGCCCAGGCCAACGTGGCCCTGGACGAGGAAGGTCGCCTGGTGGACGAGCTGGTGTCCTGCCGTTATCAGAACGAGTTCACCATGTCGACGCCGGACAAGATCCAGTGCGTGGACATCTCGCCCAAGCAGATCGTTTCCGTGGCCGCCGCGCTGATTCCGTTCCTGGAGCACGACGATGCCAACCGCGCCCTCATGGGCTCGAACATGCAGCGCCAGGCCGTGCCCTGCCTGCGTGCCGAGACCCCGGTGGTGGGTACCGGCATCGAGCGCACGGTGGCCATCGACTCCGGTTCCTCCATCGTCGCCCGTCGTGGCGGTGTGGTGGACTCGGTGGATGCGGCCCGTGTGGTGGTGCGCGTCAACGATGACGAGACCGAGGCTGGCGAACCGGGTGTGGATATCTACAACTTCACCAAGTACACCCGTTCCAACCAGAACACCTGCATCAACCAGAGTCCGCTGGTGCGCGTGGGCGACACCATCGCCCGCGGCGACGTGCTGGCCGACGGATCCTCCACGGATTTGGGGGAGCTGGCCCTGGGTCAGAACATGCTGGTGGCCTTCATGCCCTGGAACGGCTACAACTTCGAGGACTCCATCCTCATCTCCGAGCGCGTGGTGGAAGAGGATCGCTTTACCTCCATCCACATCGAGGAGCTGACCTGCGTGGCCCGGGACACCAAGCTGGGGCCGGAGGAGATCAGCGCCGATATTCCCAACGTGTCGGAGAGCCTGCTGTCCAAGCTGGATGAGTCGGGCATTGTCTACGTGGGCGCCGAGGTGAATCCGGGCGATATCCTGGTGGGCAAGGTCACGCCCAAGGGCGAAACCCAGCTCACCCCCGAGGAGAAGCTGCTGAGAGCCATCTTTGGTGAAAAGGCTTCGGACGTGAAGGACACCAGTCTGCGCGTGGCGTCCGGTATTGATGGCACGGTCATCGATGTGCGCGTCTTCACCCGTGATGGTGTGGAGAAGGACAAGCGGGCCCTGCAGATTGAAGAGGCTGCGCTGGAGTCGGTGCGCAAGGACCTGAAGGACCAGTTGCGCATCTACGAGGACGACATCTACGATCGCGTGGAGAAACTGCTCAACGGCAAGCTGGCCGCGGGTGGTCCTGGTGGTCTGAAGGATGGCGTCAAGGTGACCCGTTCCTACCTGGGGGAACTGCCCCGGGAGAAGTGGTTCGAGATCCGCATGCGCAGCGAAGAGGTGAACGAGCAGCTGGAGCTGATGGCCGATGCCCTCAAGGCCCAGCACGATGCCTTCGAGAAGCGCTTCAAGGAGCAGAAGGACAAGCTCACCGCCGGTGACGATCTGGCACCGGGTGTGCTGAAGATGGTCAAGGTGTATGTGGCCGTGAAGCGTCGCATGCAGCCGGGTGACAAGATGGCGGGTCGTCACGGTAACAAGGGTGTGGTCTCCATGATCGTGCCCACCGAGGACATGCCCTTCACCGAGGATGGCACCCCCATGGATATCGTCCTCAACCCCCTGGGCGTGCCGTCGCGCATGAACGTGGGTCAGGTGCTGGAAACCCACCTGGGCTGGGCGGCCAAGGGTCTGGGCAAGAAGATCGGTCACATGATCGAGGCCAAAGCGAAGGTGGATGAGCTGCGTCAGTTCCTGGATCAGATGTACAACCACGATCCGGACAACCGCAAGGAAGACCTGTCCCTGCTGAGCGACGAGGAGATCCTGGAGCTGGCCGGCAACCTGAAGAACGGTGTGCCCATGGCCACGCCGGTGTTCGACGGTGCCCATGAGCATGAGATCAAGGCCATGCTCAAGCTGGCGGATCTGCCCGAGTCGGGACAGGCAACGCTGTTCGATGGCCGCACTGGCGAGTCCTTTGATCGCCCGGTGACCGTGGGTTACATGCACATCCTCAAGCTCAACCACCTGGTGGATGACAAGATGCATGCCCGTTCCACGGGCCCCTATAGCCTGGTGACCCAGCAGCCGCTGGGTGGTAAGGCGCAGTTTGGTGGCCAGCGCTTTGGTGAGATGGAGGTCTGGGCGCTGCAGGCCTATGGTGCCGCGTACACCTTGCAGGAAATGCTCACTGTGAAGTCCGACGATGTTCAGGGACGCAACAAGATGTACAAGAACATTGTCGATGGCGATCACCGGATGGAGGCGAACATTCCTGAGTCCTTCAATGTGCTCATGAAGGAGATCCGTTCGCTGGCCATCAATATCGAACTGGAGCAGGACTGATATGAAAGATCTTCTCAATCTCTTCAAGCAGCAGGGCCAGGTGGAGGAGTTCGACGCCATCCGGATCGCGCTGGCATCGCCGGAGATGATCCGGTCCTGGTCCTTCGGCGAGGTGAGGAAGCCGGAGACCATCAACTACCGCACCTTCAAGCCGGAGCGGGATGGCCTGTTCTGCGCCAAGATCTTCGGGCCCATCAAGGACTACGAGTGCCTGTGCGGCAAGTACAAGCGACTCAAGCACCGCGGTGTGGTCTGCGAGAAGTGTGGCGTGGAAGTCACCCAGACCAAGGTGCGCCGCGAGCGCATGGGTCACATCGAGCTGGCCAGCCCGGTGGCGCACATCTGGTTCCTCAAGAGCCTGCCCTCCCGCATCGGCCTGCTCATGGACATGACGCTGCGCGATATCGAGCGGGTGCTGTACTTCGAGGCCTTTGTGGTGGTGGATCCGGGGATGACCACCCTGGAGCGCAACCAGCTGCTCAGCGATGAGCAGTATCTGGAGGCCATTGAGGAGCATGGCGATGAGTTCGACGCCCGCATGGGCGCCGAGGCCGTGTTCGAACTGCTGCGCTCCATCGACCTGCAGGCCGAGGCCACCCGCATGCGCACGGAAGTGCGTGAGACCAATTCCGACACCAAGATCAAGCGTCTGGCCAAGCGCCTGAAGCTGATCGAGTCGTTCCTGGAGTCGGGCAACAAGCCGGAGTGGATGATCCTGGAAGTGCTGCCGGTGCTGCCGCCGGATCTGCGCCCCCTGGTGCCCCTGGATGGCGGTCGCTTCGCCACCTCCGACCTGAACGATCTGTACCGCCGGGTGATCAACCGCAACAACCGCCTCAAGCGGCTGCTGGAGCTGAACGCCCCGGACATCATCGTGCGCAACGAAAAGCGCATGCTGCAGGAGTCCGTGGACGCCCTGCTGGACAACGGCCGTCGCGGTCGGGCCATCACCGGTACCAACAAGCGTCCGCTGAAGTCCCTGGCCGACATGATCAAGGGCAAGCAGGGCCGTTTCCGGCAGAACCTGCTGGGCAAGCGCGTGGACTACTCGGGCCGTTCGGTCATCGTGGTGGGCCCCACCCTGCGCCTGCATCAGTGTGGTCTGCCCAAGAAGATGGCGCTGGAGCTGTTCAAGCCCTTCATCTTCGGCAAGCTGCACCGCCGCGGTCTGGCCACCACCATCAAGGCGGCCAAGAAGCTGGTGGAGCGGGAAGGTCCGGAGGTCTGGGATATCCTGGACGAGGTGATCCGCGAACACCCGGTCATGCTCAACCGCGCTCCCACGCTGCACCGTCTGGGCATTCAGGCGTTTGAGCCAGTGCTGATCGAGGGCAAGGCCATCCAGCTGCACCCGCTGGTGTGTGCCGCCTTCAACGCCGACTTCGACGGCGACCAGATGGCGGTGCACGTGCCGCTGTCGCTGGAGGCGCAGCTGGAAGCCCGCGCCCTGATGATGTCCACCAACAACATCCTGTCCCCGGCCAATGGCGAGCCCATCATCGTGCCGTCCCAGGATATCGTGTTGGGCCTGTATTACATGTCCCGCGAGCGCATCAACGCCAAGGGCGAGGGCATGCGCTTCTCCGATGTGGATGAGGTGCACCGCGCCTACGAAAACGGCTGCGTGGACATCCACGCCAAGGTGCAGGTGCGTATCCGCGAGGTGACGGTCAACGAGGCCGGTGAGCACGAGGAATCCTTCACCCGCTACGACACGACCGTGGGTCGGTCCTTGCTGTCGCTGATCCTGCCCCCGGGCATGCCCTTTGAGCTGGTGAACCGTGACCTGTCCAAGAAGGCCATCTCGGGCCTGATCAACGCCTGCTACCGTCGGGTGGGGCTGAAGGAAACGGTGATTTTCGCTGACCAGTTGATGTACACCGGGTTCAAGTATTCCACCCGGGGTGGCGTGTCGTTTGGTATCAACGACATGGTCATCCCCGACGAGAAGGTGGGCATCCTGGCTGCGGCCGAGGCCCAGGTGAAGGACATCGAGGAGCAGTATTCCTCGGGCCTGGTGACCAAGGGTGAGCGCTACAACAAGGTGGTGGATATCTGGTCGCATACCAATGACCAGGTCTCCAAGGCCATGATGGAAAAGCTGGGCAGCGACGAGGTGGTGGATGCCGAGGGCAACACCCAGCGTCAGCCCTCGTTCAACTCCATCTTCATGATGGCCGACTCCGGGGCGCGTGGTTCCGCCGCCCAGATCCGTCAGCTGGCGGGGATGCGCGGCCTGATGGCCAAGCCGGACGGTTCCATCATCGAGACCCCCATCACGGCGAACTTCCGTGAGGGGCTGAACGTGCTGCAGTACTTCATCTCCACCCACGGTGCACGTAAGGGTCTGGCGGATACCGCACTCAAGACGGCCAACTCCGGTTATCTGACCCGCCGCCTGGTGGATGTCTCCCAGGATCTGGTGGTCACGGAGGAGGACTGCGGCACCGAAGAAGGCATCGTCATGAAGCCCATCATCGAGGGTGGTGACGTGGTCGAGCCGCTGCGTGAGCGTGTGCTGGGCCGTGTGCTGGCCCTGGATGTGCTGGCTCTGGATGGCTCGGTGATCATGCCCAGAGGCACGTTGCTGGACGAGGCACGGGTGGACGCCATGGAGGCGGCCGGCGTGGACGAGGTGGTGGTGCGTTCCGCCATCACCTGCGAGACCCGTCACGGGATCTGTGCCAAGTGCTATGGACGTGATCTGGCCCGCGGCCATCAGGTGAACATCGGCGAGGCGGTGGGGGTCATTGCGGCCCAGTCCATCGGTGAGCCGGGCACCCAGCTGACCATGCGCACCTTCCACATCGGGGGCGCCGCCAGCCGGACCGCAGCGGCCAGCAACATCGCCGTGAAGTCCAAGGGCTCCATCCGTCTGCACAACATCAAGACGGTGGAAAACAAGAACCAGAACCTGGTGGCAGTGTCCCGCTCCGGTGAAATCGGCGTGATCGACGAGGCCGGCCGCGAGCGTGAGCGCTACAAGCTGCCCTATGGTGCCGTGATCCTGGTGGGTGATGGTGATGCGGTCGAGGCCGGTCAGGAAGTGGCCACCTGGGACCCCCACACTCACCCCATCATCACCGAAGTGGCCGGTACCATCCGTCTGCACGACTTCACGGAAGGCGTGACGGTCAACAAGCAGGTGGACGAGGTGACCGGGCTGACCTCCACGGTGATCATCGATCCCAAGTCCCGCGGTTCCATGGGTAAGGACCTGCGTCCGACGGTGAAGCTGATTGGTCCCGATGGTCGGGACCTGTGCCTGGCGGGTACGGATATCCCCGCGCAGTACGTGCTGCCGGCCAACTCCATTGTCAACCTGGAGGATGGGGCTGCGGTGGAAGTGGGCGACGTGGTCGCGCGTATTCCGCAGGAGTCCTCCAAGACCCGTGACATCACCGGTGGTCTGCCCCGGGTGGCCGACCTGTTCGAGGCCAGAAAGCCCAAGGAGCCGGCCATCCTGGCAGAGCGCTCCGGTACCGTCAGCTTCGGCAAGGACACCAAGGGCAAGCAGCGTCTGATCATCACCGATGAGAAGACCAGTGAGAACCACGAGGAGCTGATTCCCAAGTGGCGTCAGGTGAGCGTGTTCGAGGGCGAGCACGTGGAGAAGGGGGAAGTGATCGCCGAGGGCGAGCCCAATCCCCATGACATCCTGCGCCTGCTGGGCGTGACGCCGCTGGCCGAGTACATGGCCAAGGAGATCCAGGACGTGTACCGCCTGCAGGGCGTGAAGATCAACGACAAGCACATCGAGGTGATCATCCGTCAGATGCTGCGCAAGGTGGATATCACCTATCCAGGCGATGGGCGTTTCCTCACCGGTGAGCAGGTGGATCGTTCCCGGGTGCTGGAAGAAATCGAGCGCCTGGGTCCCGACAAGCAGGCTCCGCTCTACGAGCGTGTGCTGCTGGGCATTACCAAGGCCTCGCTGGTGACCGAGTCCTTCATCTCCGCGGCCTCCTTCCAGGAGACCACGCGCGTGCTGACCGAATCCGCCGTGCGCGGAGCCCGGGACGATTTGCGTGGTTTGAAGGAAAACGTCATCGTCGGTCGTCTGATCCCGGCGGGTTCCGGGCTGGCGTATCACAAGGAACGCCGTCGCCGTCGCTACGGTGAGGGGCTGAACCTGGGGATGCCCGAGCCCAGCGAAGCTCCGGAGGAGGCTCCGGCCGATCCGGAAGCCAGCACCTCGGAGACGGATCAGAATCCGCCGTCTTCCACTGATCAGCCATCGCAGGAATAACCACCAACCTCACGGACTCAAGTCCCCTGCTTGACAGGGGCCTTGAGTCTGCCTAACATATCGCACCCTCGACAGGCCGGTTGGGTCCGGCCTGTCGTTGTTTTTGGGCTAGGAGAAAAGCTTTCATGGCAACAATTAACCAGTTAGTGCGCAAGCCCCGCAAGCGCCCGACGGAAAAGAGCAATGTGCCGGCCCTTGAGGCCTGTCCGCAAAAGCGTGGTGTCTGCACCCGCGTGTACACCACGACGCCGAAAAAGCCGAACTCTGCGTTGCGTAAGGTGGCTCGTGTGCGCCTGACCAATGGTTACGAAGTGTCCAGCTATATCGGCGGTGAAGGCCATAACCTCCAGGAGCACTCTGTAGTGCTGATCCGTGGCGGTCGTGTAAAGGACTTGCCCGGTGTGCGCTATCACACGGTTCGCGGCAGCCTGGATACTCAGGGTGTTCAAAATCGGAAGCAGGCTCGCTCCAAGTACGGCGCGAAGCGTCCCAAGAAGGCCTAAGCGGCCTGTTGAGATAAGACCATGTCAAGAAGATCCGAAGCTCCCAAACGTCATATCCTTCCCGATCCCAAGTACAAGAGCGAACTGCTTGCCAAGTTCATCAATACGGTGATGCGTGATGGCAAGAAGTCCGTGGCTGAGCGGGTTCTGTATGGCGCCCTGACTCAGATTGAAAGCAAGAAAGGTGATGGCCTGGAAGTGCTCGAGACCGCGCTCGAGAATGTGCGCCCTCGCGTCGAGGTGAAATCCCGTCGTGTTGGTGGCGCAACCTACCAGGTTCCGGTGGAAGTTCGTGCGGTTCGCCAGAACGCCCTGGCCATGCGCTGGATCGTGGATGCTTCCCGCAAGCGCGGTGAGAAGTCCATGGCCCTCAAGCTGGCGGGTGAGCTGATGGATGCGTCCGACAGTAAGGGCTCAGCCGTCAAGAAGCGTGAAGATACGCACCGCATGGCTGAAGCCAACAAGGCCTTCTCGCATTACCGCTGGTAAGACGGCGGCCTAGGCAATAGATTCTTCGAGGTATTTCTACAGTGGCACGCAAAACTCCCATCGAGCGTTACCGGAACATCGGTATCATGGCGCACATCGACGCCGGCAAGACGACCACCACGGAGCGGATTCTGTTCTATACCGGTGTGTCCCATAAGCTCGGTGAGGTGCACGACGGCGCCGCCACCATGGACTGGATGGAGCAGGAGCAGGAGCGCGGGATCACCATCACCTCCGCGGCAACCACCTGCTTCTGGCCTGGTATGGAAAAGCAGTTCCCTGAGCATCGCGTCAACATCATCGATACCCCCGGGCACGTGGACTTCACCATTGAGGTGGAGCGGAGTCTGCGTGTGCTGGATGGTGCCTGCGCCGTATTTTGCGCCGTGGGTGGTGTGGAGCCTCAGTCCGAGACCGTGTGGCGTCAGGCCAATAAGTACCAGGTGCCGCGCATGGCGTTCGTCAACAAGATGGACCGCCCCGGTGCTGACTTCCTGCGCGTGGTGAAGCAGATCAAGGATCGCCTGGCCGGTAATCCCGTGCCGCTGCAGTTGCCGATCGGTGCCGAAGACGCCTTTGAAGGTGTGGTTGACCTGGTCAAGATGAAGGCCATCTATTGGGATACGGATAACCACGGCATGACCTTCCAGGAAAAGGACATTCCCGCCGAGATGCAGGACGACTGCCAGACCTGGCGCGAGCATCTGGTTGAGGCGGCCGCTGAATCCTCCGAGGAACTGATGGAGAAGTACCTCAACGATGGTGAGTTGAGCAATGAAGAGATCAAGCAGGGTCTGCGCAAGCGCACCCTGAACAATGAGATTGTGCCTGCGCTGTGTGGTTCTGCGTTCAAGAACAAGGGCGTGCAGGCCATGCTCGATGCCATCGTTGAATATATGCCCTCGCCGACAGACGTGCTGGCCATCAAGGGTCACCTGGATGACGCCAACGAGACCGAAGCGCTGCGTCATTCCACCGATGATGAGCCCTTTGCGGCTCTGGCCTTCAAGATCGCCACCGACCCCTTTGTGGGAACGCTGACCTTCTTCCGCGTGTACTCTGGTGTGGTCAAGTCCGGCGACACCGTTTACAACCCGGTGAAGGCCAAGCGCGAGCGCATTGGTCGTATCGTGCAGATGCACTCCAACTCCCGCGAGGAGATCAAGGAAGTGCGTGCCGGTGACATCGCTGCGGCCGTGGGCCTGAAGGATGTGACCACGGGTGAAACCCTGTGCGCCATGGATAGCGTGATCACCCTGGAGCGCATGGAGTTCCCCGAGCCTGTGATCTCCGTGGCCGTGGAGCCCAAGACCAAGGCAGACCAGGAGAAGATGGGCGTGGCCCTGGGCAAGCTGGCTCAGGAGGACCCGTCCTTCCGTGTGCGGACTGACGAGGAGTCCGGTCAGACCATCATCTCCGGGATGGGCGAGCTGCACCTGGATATCATCGTTGACCGCATGAAGCGTGAGTTCAAGGTTGAGGCCAATGTGGGCAAGCCGCAGGTGGCCTACCGCGAAACCATTCGCAAGCAGGTGGAACAGGAAGGCAAGTTCGTTCGTCAGTCGGGTGGTCGCGGTCAGTACGGTCATGTCTGGATCCGCATCGAGCCCCAGGAGCCCGGCGAAGGTTATGCCTTTGTGAACGCCATCGTGGGTGGTGTGGTTCCCAAGGAATACATTCCGGCGGTGGATAAGGGTATCCAGGAGGCCTGCAAGAACGGTGTCGTGGGCGGCTTCCCGCTGGTGGACTTCAAGGCCACTCTGTTTGATGGTTCCTACCACGACGTGGACTCCTCCGAGGCTGCGTTCAAGATCGCCGGCTCCATGGCGTTCAAGGAAGGTGCTGCCAAGGCCAGCCCCGTGCTGCTTGAGCCGATGATGAAAGTGGAAGTGGTCACGCCGGAAGAGTACATGGGTGACGTGATGGGCGACCTGAACCGTCGTCGTGGTCTGGTGCAGGGCATGGATGACGCTCCCGCCGGCAAGATCGTGCGCGCCGAAGTGCCGCTGGCCGAAATGTTTGGCTATTCCACCGATCTGCGTTCCGCCACCCAGGGCCGCGCCGTGTACTCGATGGAGTTCTGCAAGTACGCGGAAGCGCCTGCCAGTGTGGCCGAAGCCGTCGTCAAGAAGGCGTCCTGATCCAGGGCCAATGCGGCCCAGCCAGATTTGAATTTTTTGAAGGGGTAGAAAGGTGTCGAAGGAAAAGTTCGAGCGTAAAAAGCCGCACGTGAATGTGGGGACGATTGGTCACGTTGACCATGGCAAGACCACGCTGACGGCAGCACTGACGGTGTGCCAGGCCAAGAAGTTTGGTGGTGAGTCCCGTGCTTACGACCAGATCGATAATGCCCCGGAAGAGCGGGCCCGTGGTATCACCATTGCGACCGCCCACGTGGAATATGAGTCCGACGTGCGTCACTACGCCCACGTGGACTGCCCCGGTCACGCGGACTACGTGAAGAACATGATCACGGGTGCGGCGCAGATGGACGGCGCCATCCTGGTGGTGTCTGCGGCTGACGGCCCGATGCCTCAGACTCGTGAACACATTCTGCTGGCCCGCCAGGTGGGCGTGCCGTGCATTGTGGTGTTCATGAACAAGGCGGACATGGTTGACGATCCGGAGCTGCTGGAGCTGGTGGAGATGGAAGTCCGTGATCTGCTGTCCAGCTATGAATTCCCTGGCGACGACACCCCGATCATCACCGGTTCCGCGCTGAAGGCGCTGGAAGGTGACACCTCCGAGATCGGTATTCCGGCCATCGACAAGCTGATCGAGGCGCTGGACACCTACATTCCGGAGCCTGAGCGTGCCATTGATGGTGCGTTCCTGATGCCGGTGGAAGACGTGTTCTCCATTTCCGGTCGTGGCACGGTGGTGACCGGTCGTATTGAGCGCGGTATCTGCAAGGTGGGTGATGAAGTGGCGATCGTGGGTATCCACGACACCAAGAAGACCACCGTGACCGGCGTTGAGATGTTCCGCAAGCTGCTGGACCAGGGTCAGGCGGGTGACAACGTGGGCGTTCTGCTGCGTGGTACCAAGCGTGACGAGGTTGAGCGTGGTCAGGTGCTGTGCAAGCCCGGTTCCATTACGCCGCACACCAAGTTTGAAGCTGAGGTGTACGTGCTGTCCAAGGAAGAGGGTGGTCGTCACACGCCGTTCTTCAATGGCTATCGTCCGCAGTTTTATTTCCGGACCACTGACGTGACCGGTTCCTGTGATCTGCCTGAAGGTATCGAGATGGTGATGCCGGGTGACAACGTCAAGATGACGGTGTCGCTGATTGCGCCGATCGCTATGGAAGACGGCCTGCGTTTTGCAATTCGCGAAGGTGGCCGCACCGTCGGCGCCGGCGTTGTCGCCAAGATCATCGAGTAAACGTCCATGGCAGCCAAGCAAAGAATTCGTATTCGCCTCAAGGCCTTTGATCATCGTTTGATCGATCGCTCGGCCGTTGAGATCGTGGAAACCGCGAAGCGTACCGGTGCGCGGGTGAAGGGTCCGATCCCTTTGCCCACGAAGATGGAAAGCTTCACGGTGCTCATCTCTCCCCACGTCAACAAGGACGCGCGGGACCAGTATGAGATCCGTACGCACAAGCGTCTGATGGATATCATGGACCCCACCGACAAGACGGTGGACGCCCTGATGAAACTGGACCTGGCGGCCGGTGTGGATGTGCAAATAAAGCTTAACTAGCCCTGATTTCTGTGGCATAATAGTTGGCTTTCCATGGCCCGGTGCAGGGTAACTTGTACCGGGCCGTGACTTTCAGAATGAAATAATTTCTCCGACGCCCCGGGTCTCGGGGTGGAAGCAGAGGTAGTGTCATGGCAATCGGACTGGTCGGTCGCAAGGTGGGCATGACTCGTGTCTTTACGGAAGACGGAGTGTCCCTGCCGGTGTCTGTCATCGAGGTGGAGCCGAATCGTGTCGCCCAGGTGAAGGCCGGCGAGCGCGATGGTTATCGCTCCCTTCAGGTAGCGGTGGGTTCTCGTAAGGCGAGTCGTGTAGGTAAGCCCCTGGCCGGTCATCTGGCCAAGGCGGGCGTGGAGGCCGGTCGCGGTCTCTGGGAATTCCGTCTGGAAGATGGTGAAGGCGAGGGTATTGAGGCCGGCGCCGAGTTGAAGGTGGATGTCTTTTCCGAAGGTCAGATGGTGGATGTCACCGGGACCAGTAAGGGTAAAGGTTTCCAGGGTGTGATCAAGCGTCACAACTTCAGCATGCAGGACGCCACTCACGGTAACTCCCGCTCCCATCGTGCGCCGGGTTCCATTGGTCAGAATCAGACTCCTGGTCGCGTGTTCAAGGGCAAGAAGATGGCCGGTCAGATGGGCAACGTGCGTTGCACCGTCCAGAACCTGCAGGTTGTCCGGGTGGACGCTGAACGGAATCTGCTTCTGATTCGTGGTGCGGTGCCGGGTTCCACCGGTGGTGACGTCATGGTGCGTCCCGCTGTCAAGGCGAAGGGTTGAATCTCATGAAGCTTCAGGTTCAGGACACGCAGCAAGGCGTTGACGTCTCCGACGCAGCGTTTGGCCGCGATTTTAACGAGACGCTGGTGCACCAGGCTGTGGTCGCCCATATGGCCGGTGGTCGCTTTGGTACCAAGGCGCAGAAGACTCGTGCGCAGGTGCGTGGCGGCGGCGCCAAGCCCTGGCGGCAGAAGGGTACGGGCCGTGCCCGTGCCGGTACCATCCGCAGCCCGCTGTGGCGTGGGGGCGGCAAGATCTTTGCGGCCGCGCCTCGTGACTATCGGCAGAAACTCAACCGCAAGATGTATCGGGCCGCCATGGCCAGCATCTTTTCCGAGCTGGTCCGTCAGGATCGTCTGGTGGTGGTTGAAGACTTCAAGGTGGGCGAGCCCCGTACCAAGGCGCTGATTGCCAAGTTGTCCGAACTGGGCCTGGAGTCGGCGCTGATTGTGGCGGCTGAGGCTGACGGTAATCTGTACCTCTCGGCGCGAAATCTGCCGAAAGTGGATGTTCTGGACGTCGCGGAAGTGAATCCCGTGAGTCTGGTGGGTGCTGAGAAGGTGTTGATCACCGTGTCCGCGCTCAAGCATGTTGAAGGGTGGCTGTCATGAACGAAGAAAGAATGCTGAAGGTGATCGTCGGTCCGCATGTGTCCGAGAAAGGCACCATGCTCGCTGAAGCCGCGAACCAGCATGTGTTCAAGGTGGCTGTCGACGCAACCCGTGATGAAGTTCGCCAGGCCGTGGAGAAACTCTTCGAAGTGAAGGTTTCCTCGGTGCGTGTGCTGAACCAGCAGGGTAAGCGTAAGCGGTTGGGCAGATCCCAGGGTCGCCGCAATCATTGGAGAAAGGCCTACGTGACCCTCGAGCCGGGTTACGATATTGAACTGGCCGGCAACGAGTAATCGGAAAGGTAACGCGAAATGGCGATCGTCAAGTCGAAACCCACTTCCGCGGGCCGCCGTTTTGTGGTCCGGGGTGTGACCCCCGATCTTCACAAGGGCGAGCCGTACGGCCCGCTGTTGGAGAAGAAGAGCCGCACCGGTGGCCGCAACAACCAGGGGCGCATTACGACGCGTCACGTGGGTGGCGGTCACAAGCAGCGCTACCGCATCGTGGACTTCAAGCGCAACAAGGATGACGTCCCGGGTAAGGTTGAGCGGCTGGAATATGATCCTAACCGTAGTGCGCATCTTGCATTGGTGCTGTACGCGGACGGCGAACGTCGGTATATTATCGCGCCTCGTGGCGTGAAGGCCGGCGACCCGGTGGTCTCTGGCGTGCATGCCCCGATTCGGTCTGGCAACTGCCTGCCGCTTCGGAACATTCCGCTGGGTACCGTGATTCACTGCATCGAGATGCGTCCCGGTAAGGGTGCGCAGCTGGCACGCAGTGCCGGCACTGGCGTGCAGTTGGTTGCACGTGAGGGTCAGTACGTGACGCTGCGACTGCGCTCCGGAGAGATGCGCAAGGTGCATGCGGATTGCCGCGCGACCATCGGTGAAGTCAGTAATTCCGAGCACAGCCTGCGCAAGTTCGGCAAGGCTGGCGCCCGTCGTTGGCTGGGCATTCGCCCGACCGTACGAGGCACGGCGATGAACCCGGTCGACCACCCCCACGGTGGTGGTGAAGGCCGGAACTTCGGCCAGCATCCGGTTACCCCCTGGGGTATTCCGACCAAGGGTTACAAAACCCGCAAGAACAAGCGGACGGATAGCATGATTGTGCGCCGTCGGAAAGCGAAGTAAGAGTTGAGGGGATAGATCAGTGCCGCGTTCGCTGAAGAAAGGTCCTTTTGTCGACCATCATCTGTTCAAGAAAGTGGAAGCAGCTTCTGCTGCCAACGACAGGCGTCCCATCAAGACCTGGTCACGCCGGTCCATGGTGATTCCGCAGATGGTGGGATTGACGTTGGCTGTCCATAACGGGCGGCAGCATGTGCCGGTGCTGATCAACGAAAACATGGTGGGTCACAAGCTCGGGGAGTTCGCCGCAACGCGTACCTTCAAGGGCCACGTGGCTGACAAGAAGGCAAGGTAAGGGGTTGATGATGGAAACCGTCGCAGTATTGCGATTCGCTCGCATATCGCCGCAGAAGTGTCGGTTGGTGGCGGATCAGGTCCGTGGGCTGCCCGTTGAGCGGGCGCTGCAGATTCTGTCCTTCAGCCCGAAGAAGTCCGCTCATCTGGTTCGCAAGATCCTTGAGTCGGCCATTGCCAATGCCGAGCACAATGATGGTGCGGATGTGGATGAGCTGCGTGTGTCGCGCATCTGTGTGGACCAGGGTCCGGTGCTCAAGCGCATCCAGGCGCGGGCCAAGGGCCGGGCTAACCGGATCAACAAACGTACAAGTCACATTACCGTCGCCGTCAGCGCCGAGTAAGGTAGGGGTCTGAGATGGGTCAGAAAGTCAATCCGATCGGTTTCCGTCTGGGGGTGTCCGCGGACTGGGCATCCACCTGGTACGCAGATGGTCGGGATTACGCCGACAACCTGCACAGTGATCTGGAAATCCGTAAGTTTCTGAAGAAGAAACTGTCCCAGGCCTCCGTCAGTCGCATCGAGATCGCCCGGCCCGCGCGCCAGGCGTTCATCACGATTCACACGGCGCGTCCGGGTATCGTCATCGGCAAGAAGGGCGAGGATATCGAGGCGCTGCGCCGCGAGGTTGCCGGCCGCCTGGGTCTTCCCCCGCAGGCCGTGAAGATCAACATTGAAGAGATCCGCAAGCCCGAGACCGATGCACAGCTCGTGGCCGAAGGGATCGCGCAACAGCTGGAGCGCCGTATCATGTTCCGCCGCGCCATGAAGCGCGCCGTGGGTAATGCGATGCGCCTCGGCGCTCAGGGCGTGAAAGTGCATGTCTCCGGCCGCCTCAACGGCGCCGAGATCGCCCGCAGCGAGTGGTATCGCGAAGGCCGTGTGCCGCTGCATACCCTGCGCGCGGAAATTGATTATGGGTTTGCCGAAGCTCAGACCACCTACGGCATCATCGGTGTGAAGGTCTGGGTGTTTAAGGGTGAAGTGTTCGACTTCGAGAAAAAGACGGACGCTGCCCAGGAAGGCAAGGCCGCGGTTAACTGAGGAGTTTGAGTGATGCTGCAGCCCAAGAGAACAAAATTCCGTAAGCAGTTCAAGGGCAAGAACCGCGGTCTGGCTATTTCCGGTGGGAAGGTCAGCTTCGGCGAGTTCGCCCTGCAGTCTGTCGATCGGGGCCGTATCACGGCGCGTCAGATTGAAGCTGCTCGTCGTGCGATGAACCGGCATATCAAGCGTGGCGGCAAGATCTGGATCCGTATTTTCCCGGATGTGCCCGTCACCAAAAAGCCCGTTGAAGTGCGTATGGGTAAGGGTAAGGGCAACGTGGAATACTGGGTTTGCAAGATTCAGCCCGGCCGCGTGCTCTATGAGATGGAAGGCGTGAGTGAAGAAGTGGCTCGTGAGGCGTTTCGCCTGGCCGCTGCCAAGCTGCCCATCAAGACGGCATTTGTGACACGGCAGGTGATGTGATGAAGGCGAGCGAAGTGCGTGAGCAGAACACCGAAGAACTGCGTGGTGAGCTGCTGGAGCTGTACCGCGAGCAGTTCAAGATGCGGATGCAAAAGGGCACGGGCCAACCGCCCCGCCCAGACCGCTTCGGCAAAATCCGCAAGGACGTTGCCCGCATCAAGACCGTGCTGAACGAGCGTTCGAGAGCAGGCGAGTAAAGTCATGAGCGAACAAGAAGTCAAAGAACAACGTGCGGTCACTGGCCGTGTCATCAGTGACAAGATGGACAAGACCCGCACTGTGCTCATCGAGCGCCGTGTGCGTCACCCACTGTATGGCAAGTACATGCGCCGCTCCACCAAGCTGCACGTCCATGACGAAGGCAACGACTCCCGCATGGGCGATAAGGTCCTGGTGAAGGAGTGCCGCCCCATGTCCCGGACGAAGACGTTCCGCCTGCTGAAGGTTGTTGAGCGCGCGCCTGAGTGAGGCCGGTGACGGCCACCACCGATACGAAGTGAGATCAGATCATGATTCAGATGCAGACGGTTTTGGATGCAGCGGACAACAGCGGGGCGCGCCGGGTCCAGTGCATCAAGGTTCTCGGCGGTTCGCACCGGCGCTACGCCGCCGTGGGTGACATTGTGAAGGTGAGCGTCAAGGACGCGATCCCCCGCGGCAAGGTCAAGAAGGGCGAGGTTTACAACGCGGTGGTCGTGAGAACCGCCAAGGGTGTACGTCGTCCGGATGGCTCGGTCATCCGCTTCGATCGTAATGCGGCCGTTCTGCTGAATAACCAGCTGCAGCCGATTGGCACCCGTATTTTCGGGCCCGTCACACGCGAGCTGCGCGGTGAGCGGTTCATGAAGATCATTTCCCTGGCGCCGGAAGTACTGTAACGCGAAAGGCTGAGGTAGAAGACGATGCGCAGAATTCGACAGGGTGATGATGTAGTGGTCATCGCCGGCAAGGACAAGGGCCGCCGCGGTACCGTACTGAAGGTGATCGACGATAAGCGGGTCCTGGTTCAGAACCTGAATATGGTGAAGAAGCATCAAAAGCCCAACCCTCATAACGGGGTTCAGGGCGGCATCATCGATAAAGAGATGCCATTGGACGTGTCCAATGTGATGCTTTACAACCCCGCAAGCGGCAAGGGTGATCGCGTGGGCTTCCGGACGCTCGAGGACGGCCGCAAGGTGCGGTACTACAAGTCCAACAACGAAGTCGTTGACGCGTCTTAAGGTGAATACGATGGCCAGGTTGAAACAATTTTACCAGGAGACCGTAGTCAAGCAGCTCATGGAGCGCTTTGAGTACGGCAATGTCATGGAAGTCCCGAAGATCACGAAGATCACCCTGAACATGGGTCTGGGCGAAGCCGTGGCGGACAAGAAAGTCATTGAACACGCGGTAGGCGACATGACTGCTGTCTCCGGACAGAAGCCGGTCGTGACCAAGGCGCGCAAGTCCATTGCCGGGTTCAAGATCCGCGATGGTTATCCCATTGGCTGCAAGGTCACCCTGCGCCGGGAGCAGATGTATGAGTTCCTGGATCGTCTGGTGAACGTGGCGCTGCCCCGGGTGCGTGACTTCCGTGGTCTGAATGCCAAGTCCTTCGATGGTCGTGGCAATTACAATATGGGCGTGCGCGAGCAGATCATCTTCCCGGAAGTCGATTACGACAAGATCGATGCGTTGCGTGGGATGGATATCACCATCACCACGACGGCCAAGACTGACGAGGAAGGTCGGGCGCTGCTGCAGGCGTTCAACTTCCCGTTCAAGAATTGAGAGGTTTTTAGACATGGCCAAGATTTCCATGATGATGCGTGAAAAGAAGCGCGCCCAGCTGGTAAAGCAGTATGCCGAACGGCGGGCTGAGCTCAAGGCGCTCATCAGTAGCCCCGAGACGAGCCCGGAGGCCCGTATGGAAGCGGTGGTGAAGCTGCAGAAGCTGCCCCGTGATTCCAGCCCGGCGCGCCAGCGTAACCGCTGCCGCCTGACCGGTCGTCCGCATGGCTACTATCGGAAATTTGGCCTGGGGCGTAACAAGCTGCGCGAAGCGGCCATGCGGGGCGATGTGCCCGGTCTGGTCAAGTCGAGCTGGTAAGAGGGAAAGACCGAAATGAGTATGACCGATCCCGTGGCAGACCTCCTGACCCGCATTCGCAACGGCCAGCGCGCTGCCAAGACCGAAGTAACCCTGCCGGCTTCCAAGCTGAAGGTGGCGATTGCCCGCGTCCTGAAGGACGAGGGCTACGTCGCTGATGTAGTCGTTGACGAGCAGGAAAAGAAACCCGTCATGACGGTGAAATTGAAGTACTTCCAGGGCAAGCCCGTGATCGAGACGATCCAACGGGTGAGCCGTCCGGGCCTGCGTATCTATCGCTCCAAGGATGACTTGCCGACTGTAATCGGTGGCCTTGGTGTGGCGGTGATCTCCACCTCTGGTGGTGTGATGACCGAACGCCAGGCACGTGCCCAGGGTCAGGGCGGCGAAGTACTTTGCGTCGTCTCCTAATCGGATAGAAGCCATGTCCCGAGTAGCGAAAAACCCCATCACGCTCCCTAAGGGCGTAGATGTGATGATTAACAACGAGATGATCTCCGTCAAAGGTCCGAAGGGAGCGATGGAGTTCCCGATGAACCCGAACGTCGAGGTCTCGCAGGATGAAGGCGTGGTGCGCCTGGGGCCGGCTAATGGCAACGAGAAGCATTGGGCCATGGCCGGGACGATCCGCGCGCTGATCAACAATATGGTCACGGGCGTCAGCGCCGGCTTCGAGAGAAAGCTGGAACTGGTGGGCGTGGGTTATCGCGCTCAGGCACAGGGCAAGACGCTGAACCTGACGCTGGGGCTGTCCCACCCGGTGGAGTATCCGGTGCCCGAGGGCATCACCATCGAGACCCCCAGTCAGACCGAAGTCGTGGTCAAGGGCATCGACAAGCAGCAGGTCGGCCAGGTGGCTGCCGAGATCAGGAGCTTCCGCCCGCCGGAGCCTTACAAGGGTAAGGGTGTCCGGTATGCGAATGAGCAGATCATTCGCAAGGAAGCCAAGAAGAAATAAGGCAAGGTGACCACGATGGATAAGAAAACAGCTCGACTCCGGCGCGCTAGCCGTGCCCGGCACAAGATCCGCGAACTGGGTGCACACAGATTGTGCATTCATCGTACGCCGCGTCATGTTTATGCGCAGATCATCGCCCCCACGGGCTCCGAAGTGGTAGCCTGCGCTTCCACCGTGGAAGCCAGCGTGCGCGGTGATCTGAAGGCTACCGGCAATGTGGAAGCGGCCACGGCAGTAGGCCGTCTGATTGCTGAGCGGGCCTCGGCCAAGGGCATCAAGAAAGTGGCCTTCGACCGTTCCGGATTCAAGTACCACGGCCGCGTGAAGGCGCTGGCCGACGCCGCCCGAGAGGGCGGCCTGGAATTCTGACAAGGGTGATTCAATGGCAAGTGTGAACGCGAGCGACAACGACGGCCTTCAGGAGAAGCTCATCTCCGTGAACCGCGTGGCCAAGGTGGTCAAGGGCGGTAGGCAGTTCCGTTTCACGGCACTCACCATCGTGGGTGACGGTAACGGTAAGGTCGGTTTTGGCTACGGCAAGGCCCGCGAAGTGCCTCTGGCCATCCAGAAGGCGATGGAGTCTGCCCGCAAGAACATGCGTAAGGTCCCCTTGAAGGATGGCACGCTGCATTACTCCACGACCGCCCGACATGGTGCGGCCAAGGTGTTCATGCAGCCTGCTTCCGACGGTACTGGAATCATCGCCGGCGGCGCCATGCGCGCTGTCTTCGAAGTGGCGGGCGTGAAGAACGTGCTGGCCAAGTGCATTGGCTCACGTAACTCCAGCAACGTGGTGCGCGCGACCCTGAACGGGTTGACGTCGTTGCACGATCCGGAGCTGATCGCCGCCAAGCGCGGCAAGCAACTGGACGAGATCACGGGGTAAGACATGGCTGGCGAACTGAAAGTAACGCTGGTGCGCAGCAAGCACGGCCGCTTGAAGAAGCACGCTGCCTGCCTGCGTGGCCTGGGGATCCGACGGATCCACAATCCGGTGGTCGTCAAGGACACGCCGGAGAATCGGGGCATGATCAATAAAGTGTCCTATCTCCTGAAGGTTGAGGAGGCTTGAGATGAAACTGAATAACCTGAGCCCGGCCGAGGGCAGCCGGACCCCGGCCCGCCGTGTGGGTCGCGGTATTGGCTCCGGCCTGGGCAAGACCGCCGGTCGTGGTCACAAGGGTCAGAAATCCCGCTCCGGTGGCTACCAGAAGGTAGGCTTTGAGGGCGGTCAGATGCCCTTGCAGCGTCGGTTGCCGAAAGTCGGTTTCCGTTCGCGCACCGCTGGCGATTGCGCCGAGGTCCGTCTGCACGAGCTGCTGGGCTTTGAAGGCGTGATCGACCTGGCTGCCCTGAAAATGAAGGGTGTGGTGCCCATTCAGGCCAAGTCTGCCAAGGTGATCGCTTCCGGGTCCCTGGAGCAGGCGGTGACCTTGAAGGGTGTGGCTGTAACCAAGGGCGCGCGTGCCGCGATTGAAGCGGCAGGCGGGCAGATCGAGGAATAAGTGGCTGCATCCAATCCAACTGGGGGCGTTTCACTGGGCGGTATGGGGAAGTTCACTGAACTTCGCCAGCGCCTGCTATTCGTTTTGATGGCCTTGGTCGTCTACCGGATCGGGACATTCATTCCGGTGCCCGGGATCGACCCTGTGGCGTTGGAGCAGTTTTACGATGCCCAGTCCGGGACGATCCTGGACATGTTCAACATGTTCTCCGGGGGTGCCCTGGAGCGGTTGAGCATGTTCGCGCTGGGCGTCATGCCCTATATTTCGGCGGCGATCATCATGCAGTTGCTGGCGGCTACGGTGCCGGCGCTGCAGCAGATCAAGAAGGAAGGCGAGCCCGGGCGGCGGAAGATTACGCAGTACACCCGCTACGGTACGGTATTCCTGGCCTTGGTTCAGAGTATCGGTATCAGTATTGCCCTGAATCAGCAGACCATGGGCGATGCTACGGTCGCGCTCAACCCGGGGTTGGGCTTCATGTTCACCACGGTGGTGACGCTGGTGACCGGTACGGTATTCCTGATGTGGCTGGGTGAGCAGGTGACGGAAAGGGGTATCGGTAACGGTATCTCGATCATCATCTTTGCCGGGATCGTGGCAGGTCTGCCGGGTGCCTTTGGCGGCACGCTGGAGCTGGCGAGTACGGGTGAGTTGTCCCCTGCATTCGTGATGCTGCTGGTGGCCATGGCTCTGGGGGTGATCGGCTTCATCGTCTTCATCGAACGCGGGCAGCGCCGGATCACGGTGAACTATGCCAAGCGACAGGTGGGGCGGAAGGTCTATGGGGGACAGAGCAGTCATCTTCCTCTCAAGCTGAACATGGCCGGCGTGATCCCGGCGATCTTCGCCTCCAGTATCATCCTTTTCCCGGCGACGCTGGGAACCTGGTTCGGCCAGGCGGAGGGGGTGACCTGGTTGCGTGATCTGTCGTCAGCACTGGGCCCGGGTGAGCCGCTGTATGTGATGTTCTATGGCGCGGCCATTGTGTTCTTCTGCTTCTTCTACACGGCGCTGGTGTTCAACGCCCGGGAGACCGCAGAGAACCTGAAGAAGTCCGGCGCCTTCATTCCCGGGATTCGTCCCGGGGTGCAGACCGAGAAGTACATCGACAGCGTCATGACCCGCCTCACCGCGGTGGGTGCGATCTACATCACGGCCGTATGCCTGATGCCCGAGTTCCTGATTCTGTACTGGAACGTGCCGTTCTACTTCGGCGGGGCGTCGATGCTGATCATCGTGATCGTGGTGATGGACTTCATGGCACAACTTCAGGCGCACCTGGTGTCCCATCAGTACGAGGGACTGATGCGCAAAGCCAACCTTAAAGGCTACGGCAAGTCGGGCATGCTGCGCTAGCAGGCCCAGTGAGAGGAAAGAAACATGAAAGTACGTGCGTCTGTAAAGAAGATCTGCCGTAACTGCAAGATTATCCGTCGCAATGGCGTCGTTCGCGTGATCTGTTCCGATCCGCGTCACAAACAGCGTCAGGGTTAAGCATTGCTTTGGCAGCGTTCACTGGTTAGAATAGCCGGCTTTTCTGCCGGTTCTTGGAGATAGCTGGATGGCTCGTGTAGCAGGTGTCAATATTCCCGACCACAAACATGCGGTGATCGCCCTTCAGGCGATCTACGGCATCGGTAACACCCGTGCGAAAATGATCTGCGGGGCGGCGGGGATTCGGCCGGAGCAAAAGATCCGTGACCTCTCTGAAGAAGAGGTGGAAAAGATTCGTGCCGAAGTCGGTCGCCTGAGTGTAGAGGGTGATCTTCGCCGCGAGACCTCCATGAACATCAAGCGTTTGATGGATCTGGGTTGCTACCGGGGTTTGCGTCACCGTCGCGGTCTTCCGCTGCGCGGCCAGCGCACCCGCACGAACGCGCGCACCCGTAAGGGACCGCGTCGTCCCATCCGCAAGTAATATTCAGGATTACAGGAAACAGGTATGGCACAGGCCTCCACGCGGACCCGTAAGAAGGTCAAGAAGTCCGTCTCCGATGGAGTGGCGCATGTCTATGCGTCCTTCAACAACACGATCGTGACCATCACTGACCGTCAGGGCAACACCCTGTCCTGGGCGACGGCAGGTGGCTCCGGGTTCCGCGGATCCCGGAAGAGCACCCCCTTTGCCGCGCAGGTGGCGGCCGAGCGTGCCGGTACTGCGGCTCAGGAATATGGTTTGAAGAATCTTGAAGTGCTGGTCAAGGGTCCCGGCCCCGGTCGCGAATCGGCGGTGCGTGCGTTGAATAACGTGGGCTACAAGATCACGAACATCAGCGACATCACGCCGATTCCGCATAATGGCTGCCGTCCGCCCAAGAAGCGGCGCGTCTAGACTGGAGGAACCCCATGGCTCGATATATTGGCCCGAAGTGTAAGCTCAGCCGCCGGGAAGGTGCCGATCTCTCTCTGAAGAGTCGCGCCCGCGCGCTGGATAGCAAGTGCAAGCTGGACAAGCCGCCCGGTCAGCATGGCGACCGTCGTACCCGGCTGTCTGACTACGGCGTACAGCTGCGCGAGAAGCAGAAGCTGCGTCGGATCTATGGCGTGCTGGAAAAGCAGTTCCGGAACTACTACAAGGCGGCAACCCGTCTGAAGGGTTCCACGGGTGACAACCTGCTGAAGCTGCTGGAATGTCGCCTGGATAACGTGGTGTACCGTATGGGTTTTGGCACCACCCGTTCCGAGGCGCGCCAGCTGGTCAGCCACAAGGCCGTGCTCGTGAACGGTCAGACGGTGAACATCGCGTCATACCAGGTGAAGGCCACTGATGTGGTGTCCATCCGTGAGAAGGCCCGCAAGCAGGTGCGTATCCAGGATTCCCTGGCTCTGGCTGAGCAGTACGGCTTTCCCGAATGGGTCGATGTAGACACCAAAAAGATGGAAGGCGTTTTCAAGAGCGTTCCTGAGCGTAGCGATTTGCCGGCGGATATCAATGAGTCCCTGGTTGTCGAGCTCTACTCCAAGTAATTAGTTACGAGGTCTTTGATGCAGACCAAGGTCAACGAACTCCTCAAGCCTCGTCATATCGAGGTCCAGGCCGTCTCCGAAAGACTTTCGAAGGTTGTCCTGGAGCCGCTTGAGCGTGGTTTCGGTCATACGCTGGGCAATGCCCTGCGCCGGATTCTGCTGTCCTCGATCCCGGGGTCGGCTATCCTGGAGGCCGAAATCGAGGGTGTGCTCCATGAGTACACCACTATGGAAGGTGTGCAGGAAGATGTGGTGGATGTGCTGCTGAACCTGAAGGGTGTGGCGCTGCGCATGCACAACCGCGAGGAAGCGACGCTGACTCTGCGGAAGAAGGGGCCGGGTACGGTCACGGCGGGCGATATTGCCCTGGATCATGACGTGGAAATCGTCAATCCGGATCACGTGATTGCGCACCTGACCAAGAGTGGCGAGCTCAACATGACGCTCAAGGTGGGTCAGGGTCGCGGTTACCAGCCTGTGAGCACCCGTCGGTCTGCCGAGGGTGAGGACAGCTCCATTGGCCGGTTGTTGCTGGATGCCAGCTTCAGCCCGATTCGTCGAGTGGCCTATAAGGTGGAAAGTGCCCGTGTTGAGCAACGCACGGATATGGACCGCCTGGTGATCGAGCTCGAGACCAATGGGACCGTCGATCCGGATGATGCCATCCGCGAAGCGGCGACCATCCTGCAGAGCCAGTTGATGGCCTTTGTGGAGTTGCAGGGCGACGAAAGTGTGTCCCAGGAAAGCAAGCCGATGGATATCGATCCGATTCTGCTGCGGCCTGTGGACGATCTGGAGTTGACCGTGCGCTCGGCGAATTGCCTGAAGGCGGAGAACATCTATTATATCGGCGACCTGATTCAGCGGACCGAGGTGGAGCTGCTGAAGACGCCGAACCTGGGCAAGAAGTCGCTGACCGAGATTAAAGACGTGCTCGCCTCCCATGGTCTGTCCATGGGCATGCGCCTGGAAAACTGGCCACCGGCCGGTCTGAAAGAGCACGAGAAAAAGAGCACCGGCTGAACAAGCCGGGTGCACAGAATCTGACTGGAAGGATAATTAAGCCATGCGTCACCGCCAATCCGGTAGGCAACTCAACCGCAACAGTTCGCATCGCAAGGCGCTGATGCAATCCCTTGCACTGTCGCTGTTCCGTCACGAGGCCATCAAGACGACCCTGCCGAAGGCCAAGGAGCTTCGCCGGGTAGCCGAGCCTCTGATCACGATGGCGAAGGAAGACAGCGTGCACACCCGCCGCCTGGCATTCGCCCGGCTGCGTGACGACGAAGTGGTGGGCAAGCTCTTCACCGAGTTGGGCCCCCGCTATCAGGGTCGTCCGGGTGGGTACCTGCGCATTTTGAAATGCGGTTTCCGTAAGGGTGACAATGCGCCCATGGCGTTTGTGGAACTGGTGGATCGTCCGGACCCGGACGAGGCCAGCGAAGCCACCGCTTGATTGTTTGAAGTGGTTTAACCGTCCATCCGGGCGGAAGTAGCAAAAAGCCGGCCTTGTGCCGGCTTTTTGCGTTGGTGATGTCCATGACGGCGATGGCTTGCGGGGTCTTGGGATAGGTGCCTATATTGGCCGGACTCAATGAATATGGGGAGGCGCATGCTCGTCACGTACACTGATTTTGGCATCACCGGCCCCTATACGGGGCAGCTGGAGGCGGTACTCAGTCAATTGGCACCGGGGGTTCCAGTGGTGCATCTTCAAGCGGACGCCCCCGCGTTCAAGCCGCGTGCGGCAGGGTGTCTGCTCAAGTCCCTCGTGACCCCATTTGCCCCTGAAGCCGTCTTCGTGTGTGTGGTGGATCCGGGCGTGGGCATGGACCGTGATCCGATCTGGGTGAAGGCGCAGGGGCGACGCTTTGTGGGGCCCGACAATGGCCTGTTGGCCGGAGTCATTCGTGATGACCCGGACGCCGAGGCGTACCGGATTCTGTGGCGCCCGGCCCGGCTCTCAAACAGCTTTCATGGTCGGGATCTGTTCGCCCCGGTGGCGGCGGCGCTTGCGATGGGGGAGGGTGTGCGCGCGGAGGCCGTTTGTCCTTCGACGCTATGCGGTGCCGATTGGCCCAGGGATATGGCCGAGGTGATCTATGTGGATGTTTACGGGAATCTGGTGACGGGGTTATCGGGTGGCTCCGTGCCGCCGGAGACCCTGTTCCAGCTTGGGGGCGAGAGATTGCTTACCGTCGTGTGTTCGGGGAGGCCCCTGCAGGGGAGTTGTTCTGGTACGTCAATTCCATGGGGCTGGTGGAGGTGGCGGTGTCACAGGGTAGTGCCGCCGAGGTGTTGAAGATGGGTATTGGCGCGTCGCTCATGCAGGTCAGCGGTTGTGAACAAGGAGTATCAGCATGAAGCCGGCTGGCTCATATGACTTTATTCGTGCCATGCGCCCGTTCACCTTCAGTGTGGCGATTGCCGCTTGCGGGCTGGGTACGGTACTGGCGCTTCATCAAGGCTACGGTTCGGTCTGGCTGGCGCTGCTCATCATTGGGACCGGTGTCCTGTTGCAGGCAGCGGTCAATCTGATCAACGATCACGCGGACCTGCCCTTGCTGGAAGAGCAGGCACGTGAAGCGGACGCCGTGCGCCAGGAGCACTTGCAAACGGTGATCTCAGCGATCCGTCGAAATTTTCGTTGGGGAATGGCGTTTCTGGGGTTCGCCTTCCTGATCGGCCTGGGGCTTGTCTGGGTCCAGGGCTGGCTCTTGCTGGTGTTGATCATCATCGGTCTGCTGGGTGCTTATTTCTATTCCGGCGAGCCGGTGCACTACAAGCGCCGGGGTCTGGGCGTTGTCCTGGTGTTCTGGTTGATGGGGGTGCTCCTGGTGGGGGGCTCAGCCGTGGCCATGGGCGCCCCCCTGGCGGTATCCACGCTCCTCATCAGCATTCCCTTCAGCTTGCTCACGTCCCTGGTGCTCCTGGGTAACGAGTTGCGTGATCATGAGGAGGACCAACGCAATGGCTTGCGAACCCTGACCGTCCGGATTGGCGTGTTACGCGCCCGGCAGCTGTTTGGGGTGATGCTGGGGGCGGTCTATGTGGGCAGCTTGTTGTTGTGGTGGGGTGGTCTGCTGCCCTGGTTCTGGCACCTCCTGCTCTCCCTTCCCCTGGCATGGCCCCCGTTGCAGGCGGCCTGGGGGCCAGGGGCTGACCGTTCCCGGCTTCCCCAGCAGGCGGGGCGATTGTTTGCCGGCTTCGCCTTGTTGTTCTTGATTCCTTATGTGGTGCAGTTGGGGTGAGGGCAGAGGGGTTGGGGCCCCTGGCGCCCTTCCCCCGAGGGGGGCGGGGGAGTAGCTGAGGTGTTGGGGGGGTTGTCTGTTTGTTTGTGTGGTTCTCAAGTGTTTGTTTTTGTGTGGTATTTCAAAATAGTTTCAAAAAAGTGAAATTAGGGTGTTGACGGTTTTTTTCAGTGGCCTATAATGCGCGCTCTCCAACGGCAACACGGCA